>NZ_RCYB01000019.1 GCF_004168205.1 Catenibacterium sp. co_0103
ACTGCCCTTTACAAGTGGAAACCCCCAAATATTTAAAGCGAGTTTTTTATTGACCCCCCTTAAAAATTAAAGGTTCAAACATCCTAGTGTCATTAATAATTGACTAATCTTTTTCATGTCTAAATAGAGTTCCTACTATAAGTAAAAATAATCCTGATAAAGCCATTAATGTGACCCAGTGATTCATTCTTGTAGTATCCCCTGTTTTTACATGAGAACCAGTACTAGATGTACTTGTATTAGTAATAACATATTCTGTTTTTGCATCATTACTACTTACTGATACAATACCCTTATACCCTTTTACATTCTTTTCTTTAATACTGTAGTTCATTACTTGTTCAGTTTTCCATGAATAAGCATAGTTATGAGCTGCATCTAAAGTGATTGTTTTAAGAAATGTATTTCCATCATAGAGTTCTACTTCTATTGACTTAGGATGAGTTGAACCATTGTCTTTCCACTGTTTAATAATTTTATATTCATGAGAATGAACTTCTGAATATTTCACAAAATTAATAGATACATCATACTTAGTACCTTGTGGTAAAGAAATAAGATAAGGTAAATAAGTATATGTCTTACCATCTATTACTAAATTATCTGCCACAACCAAATAAAGACCTGTATTTAAGTTTGAATAAGTTAAAGTAGGAGAAGTTGTTGTCTTAGTCATACCTTCTTTATTTGCAGCATAACCTTTTAAAGTCATAGCTGCATTTTTTAATTCTTCACTTGTTTCTAGCTTATTTAAATCAATAGAAGTATTTTCTGCATCTTTAAATTAATCTGTATATTCATAACTGCCATCTTTAGAAACACTTGCGACACGATATAAATGAACATTTAGCCTTGATAAACATTCATTAAGTGTAAGTGAACAATTCTTGTTCACATCAACAGCAGTTACCTGGAATATATTAAATACAGTCACTGATAATAAAATTGTCATACATAAAAGTAATTTCTTTAATCTTTTACCCATAATAGTTGCCATTTATTTCCTTTCCTTATGTTTCTTTGATGTGAGATACCAGATAAATGCAATAATAATTGCGAGAGCAAGCCAGAATATATCTAGACTGACTACTCCTACGGGCAAGCCCGTGGGGTTCTTACTGTCAAGTTTAGCTTGTAATCGTACATCATTTTCAGACTTTGGAATGCAAGTATAAATCTATTTAAATAAGAACTTTTATTACCAAGCAGTCCAACGATCACATTAACGGTAAATTTCTATCTTTCGATAAGGAAGTGTAATCAATCTCCCTGATGGCTATTTTATACTATTTTAATTCCACTATTCAATACTTTGATTCTATTAGTCTCAATACTTTTAATTAAGGTTTCTTCCTTACTGTAACACTTTTCAAATTCTAAAATACATCTGTCTCTATCTATATTCTTAGTCCTGTAGTCATAGCAGTACAACAAAAATGATGAATATCAGTCTCGTTGTACTAGAGTTCCATCTGCTAAATGATACATCCTATCAGATAATTTCTTCTTTATGTAATCATCTGCTGTATGGTCATATTGTGATGCTCTATAATCATTAGGCCTCACAGAAATGGTCACGAGTGACAAACTTTAGTCATGTATTTTGTGTTAATTCGTAAAAAATCTGTTCTGTTGCATATACCATTGGAATAAAAAAGTTAAATTTTCCTAAACTAGCCTTACGTTCTGAAGCTTAATCTTTCACACCCCCATCTTCTTACAAAAACGCATAACTGTTGCCGTGGACACATTTGTATCATTCACAAGTTCACGAACACTTTTATATAACACTTTTTCTCTATTTATATTCAATAATTTCTATTTTTGTACAATATATAGGTTAAGAGATGCTTCATCACATATGAATTCACCATAGCCATCAATAATATCAATAGTATGTTTACCATCTATCATATGTTTATACTTCTTACCTACAAACATACGTTTTGTGCCACCTTCACTATTAGTGAGTATGACTGCAAGTCCTGTTTCATAAGTCCATCCAATCACATCTGGATCATCTATATAATCATGTCTTATTCCTTCTACATATTGTTTTCTTAACTTCAACATATAATCTAATAGATCTTTCTTAGGATTGATATAATCATGAGGGATTCCATAATAGTCACCATAGAAGATGCATGGATAACCTTGTTCTCTTAGTAAGATACAGGCATAGGCCTGTGGTTTGAACCAATCTTCAATAAAAGAAGTTAAAGATTGTCCTGGCTGTGTATCATGGTTATCCACAAATGTGACAGCATACTTGTCATATCTTTGTACTAACGTATTATTGAAAATTTCTTGCATATCATAATAACCATTAGAATGGCTGGTATCATAGAAATGATAGTGTAATGGGACATCAAATAGACTCATACAGAAGTGAGTAGATTCTAGATAATGACATAAATGGTTAATATCACCCCAGTATTCTCCTACTGTAAAGAGTTCTTTTTTAGAGTGATTACGCATTGTAGTGATCCAATGTTCATAGAAAGATGAGTCTATATGTTTAATGGCATCACATCTAAAGCCATCTAGATGAGTAATGTCTTTATACCAAAGTCCCCATTGAATGGCTTCTTTAACTACTTCAGGATTATTGTAGTCTAAATCTGCACCCATTAAGTAATCATAGTTTTCATATTCATCATCAACATTCTCACTGAAGTGTTTTCCTTTGAAAAGATAAAGACCATGTTGATGTTTAGATGCATCATAATCTACACTCGTAAAATGTTTTGAATTTATATATAAAGTCAGAATATTTATTTCTAGATGGAAATGAGAAATATGTAGAAGCACGAATGACTCTTTTTCTTTTAGATACTTTATGTCTATGATAAGCATCTACCTTATAGGTAATGACTTGTTCCATGGCATCGGCACCCATGAGATGATTCAATACAATATCTGCATAGACATCTATTCCAAATAGATGAAACATCTTAATACACCAGAGATATTCCTTCTTTGTGCCATATTTGGTACGTATTGTATTCTTGCTTTTGAATTCTCCTAAGTCATAATGATCATAGACACCATATCCTGTATCATTGACTCCATATGCACCTTAATAAGCAGGAGGAAGCCAGATAGCTGTAATACCTGCTTTTTTAAGCTTAAAGGCATTGATTCTTAATATTTTCCACAAATGTGGACTAGATGGAAGATACCATTCAAAGCCCTGCATCATGACACCCTTCTTCATATCATCACCCCTTTATACATTATAACCTATTGATTCGTGTTGTGCACAAAGGGAATAATCTAAATGTATACTAAATGTATTGACAATAAGAACCGCTTACATTCAATATACAATTGTATAAAGATATAAAAGAACTATAATAGTGCATAGGGAGTGGTGTTATGAAAAAGAAGTATGAAGCATTGGCTATTAGCTTCTTATTTGTGAATTTAATATATAGTCATGGTGTGATTCATTTACAGCCTTCTATTGGGGATGAGATAGTAGGCATGTTGTATAATTTGTTTCATTTGTTTGAATACAATACGATTATTGTACCTTTTGGGTTGAGTGCCTTCTGTTTTCTTATTGGCATGGCTGGTTCTTTTGTGATGGCTATATGTGGTATTCATTCACATAGTTCTATTTCTATATTTCAGGGAATATTAAGTTTAATACAAGGGTTACTTGGAGCTATTGTGATGACACTATTTATTCATGATCGCCATTTGATAGAAAAAGAATTAGTTGGTTCTTTAGGAACACTTACTACTATTACAATACTCGTTGTATTGTCTAATGCGATACTTAGTGTTCTAGTAGAGATGGATGTAAGAAATCATATACATCTATTTGATCATGCTTTATTAAAGCCTTTAATGAGTAATTTCCCACTTTCTACACTATTTCTAGGAATCACTTTAGTAGCATATGTAATCATGTATTTCTTACCTGTAAATAGTATTTGTCATATGTTTGGATTAAATCTTGTGTTATTGACAGGTGTACTTGGATGTTTTTCTATTGGTATGAGTGCATTATTAAGAAAGATCAATACGACTTATATGATATGTGGTAGTCTTATGGTTCTTATATGTTTATTTAGTTTTATGAGATTTCATATAATTGCCTGCTTATTAACTGTTATCAGTTTAATAATATGCATAAAGAATAAACCTGTGAAGGTATAGGGGAGTTGATCTCCTCTTTTATTTTCACAAAAAAACTTCAAGACAATCATGCCTTGAAGTCATCTTTAAAACTTTAATGCTAAGCGATATGAAATCTCATCTAACATTACATAAACAGGGATAGGATACCGTAAGTAGTGGCTGTATGATTTCAATTAACAATGCAGTATTTTTGTATTTTATATAAATATTTCCTCTCTCATTTATGAATTGTCTATATATAAGCTTATAATTATATATATGTCACTCAATATGATAAAAAAAAGGAGAAGCAATTTGCTTCTCTATTCATCGTCTTCACTTGTAATGAATTCATCATAAATAGCTTTGATAGCTGGTTTGAAATAACAGTTTCTTACACCTACGATGATATTTAATTCTGATGAACCCTGGTCAATCATCTTAACGTTGATATTTTCTTTCGCAAGTGCTTTAAATACTCTTGCTGAAGTACCACGGCTGTCCTTCATACCACGACCTACAACCGCAATAAGGGCTAAATCAGATTCTAAGACAATATAGTCTGGCTGCACTGCACGATGTAATCCTGCAAGAATAGCCTGTTCTTTTTCAATAAAGTCATCACTATTCACAATGATAGTCATTGTATCAATACCAGAAGGCATATGTTCAAATGATAAGCCATGTTCTTCAAATACCTGTAGTACTTTACGTCCAAAGCCGATTTCACTATTCATCATGTCTTTTTCAATCATAACAGTCGCAAAACCTGTTTTACCTGCAATACCCGTAATAACATGATCTGGTTTATGACAAGTACTTTCTACAATTAAAGTACCTGGATCTTCTGGACTATTTGTATTCTTGATTAAGATAGGAATACCTTCATTTCTTACTGGGAAGATGGAATTCTGATGTAGAACACTCGCGCCCATATAAGATAATTCTCTTAGTTCTTTATAAGTGATTGTCGCAATTGGTTTAGGATCTTTCACAATACGAGGGTCTGCAATTAAGAAACCTGATACATCAGTCCAGTTTTCATATAAATCTGCGCAGGCACATTTTGCAACAATAGAACCAGTGACATCACTACCACCTCTAGAGAAGGCTTTAATACGTCCTGATTCATCATTTAACTGTCCATAGAATCCTGGAATAACTGCATAATCATGTTCAGATAAAGCTTTTGTGAGAGCTGCATCTGTTCTCTTTTCATCATATCTACCATGTTTATCAATATAGATTACATCGGCAGCATCAATAAAGTCAAAGCCTAAATAATTAGCTAATACTTTACCATTTAAATATTCACCACGTGAAATTGTATAATCAAAACTATTCTGTTTTTTGATTTCTTCTTTAATTTCTTTAAAGTCTTCTTCTAAAGAAACATCAAGACCTAATTCAGTAATAATTTCATTGTAACGTTCTTTGATTCTGTCATAGATTTCTTCAAAATCATCTTTGTTGTGATGCGAATAAGCTAGAATCAATAAGTCTGTTACTTTTGTATCTTCTTTATTTCTTTTCCCAGGGGCACTGGGAACTACATAATGACGATCAGTATCTTCTAGAACGATGTCATGTACTTTTTTAAACTGAGTTGCGCTGGCTAACGATGAGCCACCAAATTTAACCACTTTCATATCTTTATTCCACCTCACGCTTTTTTATAAAGATTACATGATATGGCTAAATTAATCAATATATTTTTTGTTTAATTCGAATATTTTTTCAAAATAACTTCAATTTTCTTGTAAGAAACGAATGTTATTAGTGAAATAACACCATATTTAAAGAGATTGAATGGAACAAGTGATGCAATAACCATAGTTGTCATATCTTTTACTAATGGATTGATCTTAGAGAACATACCAATGATGGCTTCTGTAGACATACCAAATAGTTTCGCATACATTGGGAACATCACTAATAGGTTTGATGCAATCGCAAATAAGCTTGTTGCAACAGTTGCAAGTACCATACCTATTACAGCACCTTTTTTAGTACGATGCTTTCTATAGAATAAGCAGGCTACTCCCATATAACATACGCTTAGTAAGAAGTTAGATGCTTCTCCTACAAACATAGTTGTTGTTGGTTTAAAGAGAAGATTTAATACAATCTTTAAGAATGCGATTACTACACCAGTAAGTGGGCCAAATACAAATCCCCCAATTAATACTGGGAAATCTGAGAAATCAAATTTAATAAACATTGGTACGAATGGTACATTGAAGTCTAGTACCATAAGAATTGCAGCTAATGCACCAAGTAGAGCTGCCATTACTAGTTTTTTAGTTTTCATTTTTGCCTCTTTCTATGGCGAAAAAAAATCTCCTATATATATCTTATAGGAGATTGAAAAAGTCATTTCATAAAAACGCCATCTTTTTCCATCCGGACTATACCGTCGGTACTGGAATTACACCAGTTCATGCTTTACGCTCGCGGACTATCACCGCCGATCAGGAATTTCACCTGCCCCAAAGATACAAGAACTATTATAGAAGTCTTATATGAGGTTGTCAACATATACAAAAGGTCTTTAAAAACGATAACATATTCGATATAATGAAGAAGAATTAAAAAAGGTGGGTACAATATGTCAGATAAACAAAACAGCATGCTTGAAGAAGAAAGAGAACCTCTTTCTAAGGGCTGGATTTTTGCAGGTATTGTTCTTTTTCCACTGATCCCTTTTGTATTAATATATTTTAATAGACATTTAAAGAGGAAAATGAAGATGATTTTAGGTATTGTTTATTTTGTTTTCTTGTTTGGTGTTTATCAATATGCATGTGTTGCACAGGGACCAGTATTAAGTAGTGTGATTATTCCTGATCAGTATGTCACAGTGAAGCAGGGAGAAACATACCAGATTCATTACAAGACTGATCCTCAAAAAGTAAAAGTAGACTATACACATTATTCATCTCAGTATGCCAATGTGGCAAGTGTTGACCAGAATGGTTTAGTGACAACTATTACTCCTGGTAAGACACGTATTACTTTGACTGCAGGAGATAATCATCATACTTATAAGAAGAAGTATCTTACAATCCATGTGATTGAATAGAGCGTGTTGACGCTCTTTTTTGTTAGGAGGAGGATTATGATGAATAAAGATGTTTATATTATTACATGTTCAAAATGTGATAAAGAAAATAGATATGAAGATTATAGCTGTGTAGGACCAGATCAAAGAGAAAGTATTATTGATGATTCTATTATGACTTATACTTGTCCACATTGTGGAGAGAAGACTTTCTTAAAGCATCCTTTGACTTATATAGATCCAGTTCATCATTTTATTGTGCAATATGGACAGGACAAGGAACAGTTCTTTCATGGTGTAGAACAGTTACGTACAGCACCTCTTTATAAAGATTATATTTTCCGTTATACAGATTCATGGTTAAGTTTCAAAGAGAAAATCATGATTCTAGAGAATGATAGAGATGATCGTTTAATGGAACTCTATAAGCTTGCATTAAAGAATGAACTAGATGAAGAAATGCCTTCTTTATTCTTATTTAATAAAGAAGAAGAAAAAGAACTCATGATAGCTTTAAATCCAAATGGAACACGTGCTTATTTCTTTAATAGAGATTGGTATGATATCAAGGAAAATGATCCTCTAATAAAGAAGATATTAAAGTATGATACAAGTCTTATGGTAGATAATACTTGGGCAAAACGGCTCTATGATTATCGTATTAGTGTTTCGTTGTGTGAAGTTCAGACAAAATTACAGGTAAGAACTTATTTGATTCCTTCTTATGATCATGTAGATGTAGGAGATTATGTTTATGTATACGAGAATGGTGAGAGAGTATTGGGACAAGTAATGACTAAGAATTTCAAGAATATTGCGGATGTTCCTGATCATCTTCATTTTATTGAAAAAGCATTACCAATAGAAACTGAGTATGATAAATATATTAAACATGAATATGAAAATTTACTTCCATTAAGGGATCAAAGACTTGAATCATTTTTAGATGTTTTAAATGATCTACGTTTCTATTATTATATAGAAGAAATAGATGAGAATGTATCTAATTATACAATGGACATAGATGGGCTTCATTTAATTCCTCTTTATATAGATCAACAAGAAGCCATAGATAAGAAACCAGAGAATGGATATGTGTTAGTTGATTTATTAACAGATGTATTAAAGATGTCATTTGAGAAAATTGATGGCTATATTATTAATGAGAATAGTTTATTTATATTAGATTCTAAATTTATAGATATGTTTCTTTCTTTTGCAAGACAGAAAAAGACCGAGATCAATTAAGATTTCGGTCTTTTTAGATGAGTTCTACCTGATGGTCACCCAATAGTTTTAATTGTGAGTTTTCTAACTCTTTTTCACATATATAACCTGTGAAATTATCAAGAGTCGCATAAGCATAATTACCATCCTGATTGAGCTTAACACTTTCTCCAACCATATAGGTTCTTTTACTTGCATTGATGGCTGTCTTTTTAGTGAGTCCATCATTTGTTTCATAGGTTGTTACAACATTATGTTCTAAATCAATCCCTACAACACCAATCAATGAGATATCAAAACGATATTTTCTAATCAAATGATTTGTGAGTGCGCCGACAAATCCATCTCTTGCCTGATTGAAGTCTCCTCCTAAGAAAATCAATCTGACTGTACTATTCTGTCTATAAAGCTGCATAATATCAATCATATTTGTCACAATAGTGACTGCAATATTCTTCTCAAATATAAGTTTTGCGATTTCTAGATTGATTGTAGAAATATCTAAGAAGATCACATAGCCTTCCTCTAGTAAATTAACTGCTTTAGAGGCAATGATTTTCTTTTCTTTACTATAGAGTTCTACACGTTGTGATACATTTGTATGATGTAAATTAACGCGGGCATTAATTGCACCTCCATGAACTCTTTTAAGTTTTCCAGCTTTTTCTAAGAGTGTGAGGTCTTTACGAATACAATCTTCTGTGACACCAAATAATGAAGCCAGTTCTTTCACAAATACCTGCCCTTCAATATTCAGTTTAGTAATGATTTGCTGGTGACGTTTTTTTTGTGACATGTTAGATCGCCACTCAAAATGTGATTAAAGATACTCACATCGAGATAATGTAAGTTCTCATGAACATTACTTACTATTTCATCGTGTATGCTTTGGATTGACAAAAATCATATCTACTCACAAGTTCTAGTACACTCCATAGTCGTAAATTCCCAAAATAGCCTTCGGTACATGCTTACGCTTGCGTTTGTTTATGCAACTTCGTAAGTCGTAGCATCTCTCAAATTAAGTGCGACATTGAAATCTCTGTCTTCGATATAGCTACAGTCACATTTGAACACTCTATCTGAAAGCTTTAAATCTTTCTTGATATTTTTGTAGCAATGACATGTTTTAGATGATGGGAACCATCTGTCTACTATTCGAAGTTCAATTCCAGTCTCCTTGCATTTAGCTAGAAGCTTTGTTTTAAATTCATAAAACTTCTGCGAAGCAACTGCCTTTGAAAGATGTCTGTTCTTCATCATTCCTGATATGTTTAAGTCTTCAACCGTTATATAAGATGGCTTTATTTTCACTATCTCTGCGATTATCTTATTGATGTAATCAGTTCGAATATTGTCGATTCTATGATGAAGCTTCTGTATCTTAAGCCTTTGTTTTTGGTATATCTCTTTTTTTGAGTGGACTCTCCTTTCTCTTAAGTTTAAAGAAATAAAGCTCTGCGTTGCAGAGTTTTATTTTAATTCTAATATCTGCAGAATAAGTGCAAGGTCATCGTTTGTTAAATTACAGTTTTCGATTAAATTTTCAAGTTGATCACACTGTTTGCCGTTACCGATGATGTCAAAACGACTACGCCAAATTGTTGGTAAGATTCTATCATCGTTATCAGGGTCATAACTGCCAAATGAACGTTCCATGTATTCATAGGCAATAGGATTGACATCCGGTTTAAAGAATGTACAAATACGATTGAATAACCATTCCGGGTCGATGTTTGAGATAAAACCGTCATATCCGTCTGCTTCGATGTTATGTTCATATCCGGCTTGAATAAAAGCGTTCCTCCACTGTTCCTGATATGGTCGGTATTTTTTCCTAAGTTCAGGATTGCGTTGAATGTCTATAGCCTTGATGCATTTAAAATCAACATCTGGATGTTCCATATCTAAGAAATGACAGAATGTATTAATCAATTCAATGGAAACAAAAATCAGAGACTCTTTGTCTGTAAATTTCATGTTATCAAGTACCATGTTAATGCTCCTTTCTGAGTGTAATTGTTTTCTAATAATTTGATTATACAACACACATCTTCAAAATAGAAAAGGTGTGTTATAAGATAGATTATAATTTATCTCTTGATATGTGCTGTTATAATTGTGTAACTATATGAATTTATAGTAATTATTATATTTTCTATTTCACAATACCAATTCTTACCTTGTTTATATATATTACAGTTCTTATCTAAAACTTTATTTTTACAATATTCTACTACATCATTTGTATTTAATTTTAGATTTTTTATAATTCTATTAATACCCATTTCAGTAGTATGCACTTTATTTATATTATCAAGTAATATTTGTTTATCTTCCATAACTTAATCTCTTCAATAAATTATAATTTGTGATATTTGTCGTGTTCATTTTAATGCTCTTCTTTGAGGGGATTTGAACACATTTAATCACAACAGTCTATATATTTAGTTACTTACATTTTCTCCTTTAAAATGATATTTTCCTGTCACATGATTCAATGTGATCTTATAAATATAGCATGTATCTATATAATCCTTATTATAAGGATATGTTTCATAGCCGCAATGAATCAGGATAGACTCCATTGCTTCATTATAAGATTCATGAGAGACAGGTTCAACAATACCTTTACCTATAATAGATGAATAAGAATTAGATACAGTCTTATCTGGTTTACAAAAATATTCATATAGTGTTTCTGCCTATATGCCTACATGAGGATTCTCTTTGATCAGGCGAGTCATCTTTCTTTCTCCAGGTGTATAAATATAAAGTACTATTTTATCTTCATCATCACCTATTCCAAAGTTCATTGGAACGATACAAGGATATTCGTCATCTTGGAATGCAATATGTAATGTATCAAAATGATGAAGCATCTCCCTTAACTACTTTAAGTCTACTACTGTTTCTGACATTTCTCTCTCCCCTTTTGTATCTATTTTAACACATTAGAGGAAAGAAAAACTGTAAGCGGTTAAAAATATTCCAAAATAATAGAAGAAAATATTTAATATTCCTAATATTTGTATCTTATTTGTCTTATAGAACGCTAATAGAATATCAGATATGAGATAGAGAATAAGCCCTGTAGCCATCATAATAAAGCTAAGAGTATTGAGAGTGAAAGCTGTCAAAATAGCTTTTGTAGTAAGCCAGACTAGCGCAAATATATAGCTAGTAAGTTCTGTTTTGTAAGTTGGGAGATCTACAATCTTATAGTAAGCAAGTATTTCTAGAAGAATCATAGCAAATACAGGAACAATTAATTCTATATATGTAAATGGTTCAAAGTGATAATAGAAGAATAAGAAGGCTATATCACCAATTAGGAATGCATTAAGACCATATCTAAATAGTTCCTTCTTACATAAGAGTATGTCTCCAATCATATAGCCTAGTAATGCTGGAAGTATAAGAAGAAATAATTTTGTTTGATGAGAGAAATAAGCCGTGAGGATAAAACCTAATGAGCATAAACCTTTTGTATAGATGTGATAACGTGTACGCCATGTACATGCCATTATCAGAAATAATAAAATAAATAACACTATCATAATAATTTCCTTTCTGAAATAGTCTACCACAATTCAATGATATGTGCTATAGTTGTGAACAAAGGGGGGGGGAAAAAGACAAATGATCAAATTAATTGCGACAGATATGGATGGAACATTCCTAGATAATAAGAAGCAGTTTGATAAGTCTTTTATTGATTTATTTTTTGAAATGAAGGAACAGGGTGTACTGTTTGTAGCTGCAAGTGGTAATCAGTATGCCAGACTTTATCAGAAGTTTTTACCAATGAGTGAGGATATGTATTTTATTGCGGATGGAGGCAGTTATATTGCGAAGGGTCCAAATACATTAGAAGTATTTGATATGGACCGTAAGAAAGCATTTCTTGCAATAGAGAGAGTAAAGGAACATTATCCTGATTTTAAGATTGTAGTAGCTGGTGAGAAATACGCTTATGCAAGAAAGAAGGATCATCTTACTAAAGAACTTACTACTTATTATTGTTCAAATAAATTGATTGATGATTTTGATGAAATTGATGAACCTATTACTAAGATTGCGATACTTGATCCTAGTGGAGATATTAAGAATAATGCAGGAGATATTACTTCTATCTTACCTAGTGGGTTACAGATTATTACATCTGGTAATGAGTGGATGGATATTCAAAGAGATGGTGTAAATAAGGGTCTTGGTATGCGTTATATTCAGGAACATGAACATATTTCTAGAGATGAATGTCTCGCATTTGGTGATCAGATGAATGATTATGCTTTATTAAAGTCTGTGAAGTATGGTTTTGCGATGGAGAATGCAGTAGATGAAATCAAGAAACTTGCTTATGGTATTACTGATTCTAATGAAGATCAGGGATGCTTAAAGATTATTAAAAAAGCGCTTAGAAAAAATCAAGAACAGGCCGCTAACGACCTGCTTTAAAATAGAAATCGCAATGATTTTGGATATCAAATGAAGAAAAGTATTTTTCTTCTAATGGTATCCATTTTTTTATAAACATATCAAGAGCTTCTTTTCCATTTCTTTTTTCTATACGCTTAAGTCTGAGTGTTTCATCTATATCTACAAATATAGAAAGATCACAAGCATCTATTAATTCAGGATGACATGAATAAGACCCTTCTATGATATTAATAGGTTTATAAGAGTATAAGGTTCCTTCACTTATAGACATTGTGGAACAATCAAAAGGACGATAAAGGACATCCTGATGATGTTGAAGTGGTTCTAATACTTCTTTCTTAAATCTTTCTCTATCTACATTACCACCTGGTTCATTATAGCGTTCTTGTGTACGCTGATATTCCTGAAGATAGAAATCATCAATATGAAATATATGACAATCAAAATATGCTTTTAATTTATTTGCAAGAGTTGTTTTCCCACTTCCACATCTTCCATCTATTGCGATAGTGACATGTCCCTTCTGTTGATATATTTTGTTCATAGCCTCTATTAAAGACTGCTCATTATAAGGGAGATACTTGAGTCCTTCTTCTAAATAATGAGCCTGTAAGAGTTCTACTTTGATGTCTTTAGTAGAGACTTCTTGAAGTGTTCTATCTCCTTCTTCTGCTTTTCTTAAAATTGTGATATGTGGATAAAAAGGTTTATCATCAAAAGATATATCATGTGCCTTTAATGCTTCTCTTAATGTATTGACATATTCGTCTAATACAGGATTATCTTTAATACCCATCCAATAAACCTTCTTGAAATGACCAATACGGTTCAAAGTAATGGTGATTTCAGGAAAAGGAATAGAATGAATAATTTCCATGATTTCATCCTGTCTATCTGTTTCACCAAAGAAAGCTAAAGTCATATGTAGATTATCTAGATCATAATACTTACCTTGAATCCCTTCTTCCTTTAAAGTATCCATGATTGCCATTAATTCTTCTTTAAAAGAAGAATTAAATGTAAGTGCAATAAATTGTCTCATAAAATTCATCCTTTCTATGATATAATAAATAAGCTATGTGCATGTAGCTCAATTGGATAGAGTATCAGACTCCGGCTCTGAAGGTTGCAGGTTCAATTCCTGTCATGCACGCCAAATATTGAAAAGAGGCAGCTTACGCTGCCTTTTACTATACACTATGTCTGATTCTTTCTATATGTATCGCAAGATAGCCTACTTCTTCGTCTGATATCTTTTCCAGAATCAGCTTTTCTATATAATCAGCGACACGACATGCAACAGCATAGCTTTCTGGGAACTTTTCTTTTGTATAGTCTGTCATAGAGACCTGTACATCTTCTTTACGGTCTAGACGGACCATTAAGAATTTAATATGGTTGACTAAACGAATATAAGCAATAGAGTCTTCATCAATCACTATATTAAATGTTTCTTCAACATAATTGACTGTTTGATGAATAATACTGGCAACCTGTAATGAACGTCCAGGTGGCTGAGAACTCAAAGCCGCATGAATATGAAGAGAAATATAACCAATTTCATCATCAGTGATTTCATAACCTAATCTTCTCTTAATGATTTTTCTTGCTTTCTTAGCCACTTCATACTCATCTGCAAATAATAATCTAATATCACTTGTCAAAGGGTTAGAGATGACCATATCATTCTTAATACGATCGATAGAGAATGCAATATGATCTGCAAGAGGTAAAAGAATCTTAGTATCTATATCACCAAATTCTTTTTCTGCATAACGAATAATTTCATTGGCTATTTCTAAGAAGATAGGATCAACCCCCTGTAAGACATTCTTACCAGTATTCTTCTCTAAACTATAGCATTTAATATTCTTTCCAGGATTCTCAATCACATCTCCTGCTTTTCTTTTGAAGCCTATTCCCTTTCCTAGTAATATAACTTCTTTATTAAGTTCATCTTTTGCGACAACTCCGTTATTGTTTAGCGTTCCAATGACTTCATAACGCTGTTTTTTCACTTTATTCTCCTTCATGTAATATCTGTTTTATTTCTGATACAATAATGACAACATGTGGTCCATAAGTAATTTGGATACCTTCTCCACGCATATATATACCCGCAGCACCTGTTGCCTTTAAAGCTTCCTCATCAACTAATGTTGGATCCTTTAAAGTCGCACGCAGACGTGTTGTACATGTATCAACATCTAATATATTAGGAATACCTCCTAATGCTTCTACAATAGAATGAGACACAGAACTGTCTACGTCAAGACTTTTCTTTCTAGAATAGTCTTTTTTTGTATGCAGTTGTGTATCTTCTCCTCTACCTACTGTTTTAAAATCATAACGTTTAATCACAAACTTAAAGATTGAATAATAAAGCAAGAAATAAATAAAACCAATTATTGGGACAAAGACCCAGTTTGTTTTACTATTACCCTGTAATATACCAAACAAGAAGAAATCAATCGCTCCTGCACTAAAAGTGACACCTATCGCTATATTTAAAGCCTGAGCCACTGCATATGCACTTCCTGCTAGAAGCGCATGAATCAAAAAAAGTGGTGGTGCTTGAAATAAGAATGTGAATTCAATTGGTTCAGTAATACCTGTTAATATAGAAGTGAGTGAAGCAGAAAGTAATAAACCTCCTGTTTTTTTACGCTGGCTTGGTCTTGCACAATGATACATCGCAAGGGCAGCACCAGGCAGGCCAAATATCATAAAGATATATTCTCCTGAGAAGAAGCGAGTGGCTTCTATACTGAAATGTTTGACATGAGGTGAAGCAAGTTGCGCAAAGAAGATATTCTGAGCTCCCTGGATCAGTTGTCCATCCACTACCATACTGCCACCAAGTCCTGTCTGCCAGAATGGAAGATAGAACACATGATGTAATCCAAAAGGAATCAACATACGCTTTACAAGACCAAATACGAATATACCTGCATAACTGCTATCTCTTATAAGTACACCTAAGTGATAGATAGCTTCCTGAATAGGTGGCCAAATATAAAAGAATAGGATTCCTACAAAAACAAATGTCACACAACAGATAACTGGGACAAAACGTGTGCCTGCAAAGAATGATAAGTAATCAGGAAGTCGTGTCATATAGAACCTATTATGAAGATAAGCAACACCAAGTCCTACTACTATACCGCCAAAGACACCTGTATCTAAAGATTGAATACCACAAATCGTATTGATTGTACCTAGTCTGACAAAATCAGCCACCTTCCCATCTACTATAAAACCATTAATAGTAAGTAAGGCATTAATAGAAGCATGCATAACTAAAAAGCTAACCAGTGCAGAGAAAGCTGCAGTCGCTTTTTCATGTTTTGCCATACCCATTGCAATACCTACTGCAAATAAAGCTGGAAGGTTATCAAAAACAATTTTACCTGCATTACACATAATTGTGAATAATGCATAGAGTGGTGTTCCATTTCCTAATATAAATTGAAGATGGTAAGTCTGAATCATTGTCTCATTTGTGAATGACTGACCTATGCCCATTAATAACCCTGCCACAGGTAAAACAGCTATAGGTATCATAAAGCTTTGTCCTACACGTTGTAATTTACTAAATAGCTTACTAAACATGATTCTACCTCCCTTCTTGCTGTATAATTTATTTTACCATTATATAGTATGAAAATCTAATCATTTTATTCTAACAATTTGTGAGTTTTTCTTACAAAATAGACCTTTTTGTATAATTCTTAAGTTATTTTTAAAAATTTCTTAATTCATTTTTATACGATAAATACTACATATTTTGATATTTCTTAATTATTTCTTAAGATTTTTCTTTATTTTTTATTATGAGGTGTTATAATAGAGCCTGTCGAAAGACAAAAGGAGAGAGAAAAAATGGATAAGAAAACAAAAGAAATCATGAGTTTCGTATCTAATAGAGTAAGAACTCAGAAGACAATGTTCATTCCTGTGTTTGCTATTTCCGCTTTCGCAATCGTGGGTTATACAGCTGCTGATAGAACAGCACCTGTTGTACATTCAAATACAATTGAAGTTCCTTATGGAACTGTCTTAAAATCTAGTGATTTTGCAATCTCTGATAACAGAGATCATACTGATACATTAAAAACTAAGATTCATGCTGAA
The DNA here is from genome assembly GCF_004168205.1 of Catenibacterium sp. co_0103. GTDB lineage: Bacteria > Bacillota_I > Bacilli_A > Erysipelotrichales > Coprobacillaceae > Catenibacterium > Catenibacterium mitsuoka_A. The sequence continues at coordinate 16,994 of NZ_RCYB01000019.1, forward strand.
TCTTATGAAAAGAACCAGTTAGGAACTTATACTGTTAACGTAACAGTAAAGGATGCTTTCAACAATGAATCAACTAAGACTGTTAATGTTAAGGTTGTAGATAATGAAGCACCAGTTCTTGAATCTAAGACTGATGATGGATTTGTCATCAATGTTGAAGCAAATGGTAGTAGTAATTTAAAGGATTACATCAAGGCAACTGATAATGTTGATGGTGATGTAACAGACTTTATTAATTTTGATAAGGAATTAGATACAACTCAGTTAGGAGAACAGGTAATCAATGCATCTGTTGAAGATAACATGGGTAATATCGCTACTAAGACATTTACATTTAATGTAGGTGATACATCTGCTCCTGAAATGAATTTAAAGAATGGTAATTTCGTAGTAAATTATGGTGATAACTTTGATATCAACAATTATGTTGAAGCAAAGGATAACTATGATATGAATCCTGTTTTATCTGTAGAAGGTGAAATTGATACTAAGAAGTTAGATGGTACTCAGCCTATTAAAGTAACTGCAACTGATGCAACTGGTAATAAGACTGAAAATACTTATGATGTGACTGTAGCTGATATTGCAGCTCCTTCTATTACATTAAAATCTACTGATATTAATGTAAAGAATGGTGATTCATTTGATGCAAAGTCTAATATTGCATCTGCTATCGATAATCTTGATGGTGATGTGACAAGCAAGGTGAATGTAAGTGGTTCTGTCAATACTTCTAAAGCTGGAAGTTATACAGTTAACTATACAGTAACTGATAATGCTGGTAATACAGCTAATGCAAGTGCTAAAGTGACTGTTGCTGCTGCTCCATCTAGAGGTGGATACAATGCAGGTGGAACAAGTGCTAAGGGTGGACACAGTGGTATTGTTGGAACTGGTTTATCTAAAGTAGGTACTGCTTATGTATTTGGTGCTTCTGGACCAACAGCATTTGACTGTTCTGGATTCACTTCATGGGTATATAGACAGAATGGTAAATCATTACCAAGAACTGCTTCTGCTCAGTATAGTGGAACTACAAGAGTATCTAAGGATGGCTTAAGTGCTGGTGACTTAGTATTCTTCGCAGGAACTTATAAGTCAGGTATCTCACATGTAGGTATCTATATCGGTAATGGACAGTTTGTTCATGCTGCCAACTCAAGTACTGGTGTTACAGTATCTTCATTAAATAGCGGTTATTATGCATCTCATTATGCAGGTGCTGGTAGATAAGAAGATCGAAAGATCTTCTTTTTTTATAAGGAGATTGTATGAAGAAAGTAATAAAGGTGATTCTAGGAATTGTATTAAGTGTTGTACTCGTTCTTGGTCTACTCGATGGTCTTTTTATCTACATGATCAAGTATCATGTCGAAACAGTAGCTAAAGAGTCTTATTATGAATATGAGGTTGTGATGCAGTCAGTCGGAGCGCCTCTATTCTTCAGCAGTGCAGATGGACGTTTGCTTCTTAAAAAGAATGATACGATAATCAATAAGATGGACTTTACATTATCAGATGATGGTGGAAATATTCGAGAAGATGTATGGAGTGTTAGCTGGTATAAGGATCATGTAGGTGTTGTGATTCAAGGAACTGAGCAGGATGATACACTTTATAATCTTTATTATAATGGTAAGACAAATAGTTCTGTTGTGAATGGTCAGGATGCAATTACAACTCAAGGTGATATGGCTAATAATAATGCTAATGAGATTAGAAAAGAATTAAAGATGGTTGCTGATTATCTTCATTATGATGATATAGATTATGGTATCAGTGCAAAAGGATGGATGTATGCTACTCTTTATAACAAAGATGGTGTCACACGTCATTTGAATTATTATGAAACTCATGATCATGAATATGTTTATCAGGAAACTAAGAATGGTTATACAACGATATTAGGATTTTATAAAATAGAAAATGGTCAGGTTATAGATGAACATACTACATCATGGCACTAAAAAAGATTCCGGAAGGAATCTTTTTATAATAGTTCTTTAAGTTTTTCAATAGATTCTTCTGTAGTCGCCCAGCTTGTTGCAAAACGCACTACAGTATGCGTATCATCATACTTTTCCCAGAAACCATAGCGTACATGCTTTTCTAGTTCTTCTAGCTTCTTGTTATCTACAATAAAGAACTGCTGGTTTGTAGGAGAATCAATATAGAATTCATAACCCTTTTCTTTAAAGATTGTTTTAAGCTTTTCAGCCATATCAATAGCATGTCTTGAAATCTTGAAATAAAGATCATCTGTAAAGAGAACATCAAATTGAACACCGTTTAAACGTCCTTTTGCAAGTAAAGCACCATGCTTCTTAATAAGGTTCACAAAGTGTGCTGGAGTATTATTCTTAGTAAAAACAACAGCCTCACCACATAATGCCCCTACTTTAGTACCACCGATATAGAATACATCAGTAATTTCTGCGATATCTTCTAGTGTTACATCAGTATCATAAGACATGAGACCATAACCAAGTCTTGCACCATCTAAGAATAAAGGCAAATTATAAGCATGACATACATCTGAGATTTCTTTTAATTCTTCTTTTGTATAAAGTGTGCCATATTCTGTAGGATGAGAAATATAAACCATACCTGGGAATACCATATGTTCATGGTTAGCATCGTTATAGAATGTATCTACTAATTCTTTGACATCTGATGCTTTTAACTTACCTAAATACTGTGGGACAGTGAGCACTTTATGTCCTGTATATTCAATGGCTCCTGCTTCATGAGCCGCCACATGTCCTGTCACTGCAGCGACAACACCTTCATAAGGCTTCAACATTGTATCAATGACTAATTGGTTAGTCTGTGTACCACCTGTAATAAAGTAAATATCAGCATCTTCTTTACCACATGCTTTCGCAATCTTTTTTCTTGCAGATTCAGAATATACATCTACTCCATATCCTGACTGCTGATCCATATTTGTTTCAATAAATTTTTCTAGAATGGCAGGATGTGCCCCTTCTGTATAATCACTTTCAAATGATAACATCTTTATATCCTCCGTTTTTTTGTATTCTACACTATTTTAGATATGAATACAAATAATGAAAATAATTCAAAAAATAGGAAGTAATTCACTCTGATGAATGAGTATATATATGTGTAAGCCACTTATTTCTTGTTTAGAATACTTTTACATAGAAAGATAAAGGAAACTCATTCCTCGAATAGTCAATTCATATTATTTGGTAGGAATAGGAACAGAACTATACTATAATAATCAAAAAGGAAGAAAATATAAGTAACTAAATATATCGACTATTGTGATTAATTGTGTTCAAATCTACTCAAAGGAAAGCTTTAATATGAAAACATCAAATATCACAAATTATAAATCAAAGGATTTTGCTGAACTTTAAGGCATACCTGTTAAGACATTATAACGTTGGGATAGAGAAGAAACTTTATAGGCAAACCGAACTCCAACTAATAGGCGTTATTACACTTATAATTAGTATTTACTGAATCGCGTTGCATTTTTAAGATTTTGTATTGCAAAAGGAATTATTGTAGACCAGTGTATTGAAGAATATGGAAACTGTGTAACGATTTATTAGATGAAGTAATGGAACAAAAAATCAAAAGCATAATTTGAATACCCACAAACCATAGGTTAGTGAAAATTAAATTTCATAAGCACCTATTAAACGGCGTTCTCGAAGTTGAACCTAATGCATGAATTTTCCATTTGTTCTATAATTAGATTAGAAATCAGATAGAGAACTCGTGTAGGATATTGTTTCAATACTTCATGTGCTCTCCTGCAGGTTGCAAAGGGCTTCGTAAGTATAAAAAAACAGATAGAAAGGGATGAGGAAATTGCTGAAGAGCTTCAAGACGGAAATAAATCCAACAGAGGAGCAGAAAGTCAAGATTCGTAAAACAATAGGTACTTGCAGATTTATCTATAATTTCTATCTTGCTCATAACAAGGAACTTTATGAAAGTGGCAAAAAGTTTATGAGCAGCAGCCAGTTTAGAGTATGGCTTAACAATGAGTATCTTCCTTGATCCAGAATATTCCTGGATCAAGGAAGCTTATTCGAAATCGGTAACACAGGCAGTAAATAACGGCCAGACCGCATTTGAAAACTTTTTTAAGCACAAGAGTGCCTTTCCAAAATTTAAGAAGAAAGGCAGATCTGATGTGAAAATGTATTTTGTAAGGAATAATCCAAAAGACTGCCTTTGTGAAAGACACAGAATCAAGATTCCATCACTTGGCTGGGTACGTATCAAAGAAAAAGGATATATTCCCACTACAAAAGATGGATACGTAATTAAGAGTGGTCATGTCTCAATAAAGGCTGACAGATACTATGTTTCAGTTCTTATAGAAATCCCAGATAAAAGGATAGCCAGTTATTCCAGTGAAGGAATTGGCATTGACCTTGGATTAAAGGACTTTGCGATTGTCTCTAATGGAAAAACTTATAAGAACATCAACAAATCTGCAAAATTAAGGAAGCTTGAAAAAAAGCTTATTCGAGAACAGAGAAGTCTTTCTCGAAAGTATGAAAATCTAAAGAAAGGAGGGTCCACTCAAAAAAGAAATATACAGAAACAAAGGCTTAAGATACAGAAGCTTCATCATAGAATTGATAATATTCGTACTGATTACATCAATAAGACAATCGCAGAGATAGTGAAAACCAAGCCATCTCATATAACGATTGAAGATCTAAACGTATCATGAATGATGAAGAACAGACATCTTTCAAAGGCAGTTGCTTCGCAGAAGTTTTATGAATTTAAATCAAAACTTCTAGCTAAATGCAAGGAGAATGGAATCGAACTTCGAGTTGCAGATAGATGGTTCCCATTATCTAAAACATGTCATTGCTGTAAAAGTATCAAGAAAGATTTAAAGCTTTCAGATAGAATTTTCAGATGTGACTGTGGCTATATCGAAGACAGAGATTTCAATGCTACACTTAATCTGAGAGATGCTACAACTTACGAAGTTGCATAAACAAACGCAAACGTAGGTATGTACCGAAGGCTATTTCGGGAATTTAAGACTATGGAGTGTACATGAACTTGTGAGTAGATATGATTTCGGTCAATCGAAAGCATACACAATAAAATAGTAAGTAATGTTCGTGAGAACTTACATTATCTCGATGCGAGTATATTTAATCACATTTTGAGTGGCAGTGATAGGATATGGAAAACAGAACAGTAATTATTAATGGTGTATCTTATACTTGTTTAACTGATGAAGAATACGAAGATTTACAGACAGTAGCTGCTTATGAAGAAAGAAAAAAGAGTAAAGATTTTAAAACCATTAGCTTTGATGAATTCTTAAAAGACAGAGAAGAAAAGTATGGAGTTAAATTTTGATATTGAAATCGAACCATACATTATAGAAATTATAGACAACATTGATTATTATAACTATATTAGATTCAGAAACTTCTCTATAGGAATCTTTCTAACCAAAGAATTACGAAAAGTCAAGGGAATAGTTGAGGCCAATCCACATATTGGCAAGAAGGTTCAAACAAACAAATATAAGTATGTCATGCCAACTACCAAAGCAGTCTTATATTATGAAATAATAGAAAATAGCAGAAATATCATTTTCTATGATTACAAACCTTTCAAACAGAATAAATACCTGTATTAAAATACCTGCTCATCAATGAGCAGGTATTTTAATACTTTGGTGTATGTACTTTATTTAACAATTCTTCTGTTACTTCTTTGGCAGGTAATGTTTGATCAATATGTCCAACCGATAATAGTGCTTCTAAACGTAGATTCTTTGGAAAATGAAAGATATTTCTAATATAGTCCTCAGTTGAATCTTCTGTAGATGATACTCTATTTCTTCCCTGAATCCAGCAGCCGCCTAACCCTAGTGATGAAGCCATATAATGCATAGTCAAGATGACATTACTGCAGTCTTCTACCCAGACATCCGTCTTATCTTCATCACCCAATACAATAATACAGGCACCTGCCCCTTCTAGCATCTGACTTCCTGCTTTTCTACATTGAGATAATTGTGTTAATAGTTTTGAATCAGTGACTACAATGAGTTCTTCTGGTTTAATATTACGTCCACTTGGTGCAAGTAATCCTGCTTCTACAATTTTATCCAACAATTCTTTTTCTACAGGTTCTCCAGTATATTGTCTATAGCTTCTTCTTTGTTTTAATAAGTCTAAAAAATCCATATAATCACCCTTTCTTTGCTCCATTATAACATATTGACATGTGTTGTGGTTTTTCTATAATGAGGGTAAAGGAGTGTGATATTTATGCGTATGTTACGTACAATTATATTAGATATTCTTATTTTCATTCTTGTGAATGTATTATGTTTCTCAATGCTTTGTCCAAGTATTATAAATAGTGCTATACAGAATGATGAAATTACCCAGGAAATGACAAATAAGGTTATGACAGTTATTAACCAATACACATACCGTCTTCCTGACATAACTATAAAAAAGATACAAGCAGATATTAGTCAATCTCAATCTATGACCGCACTAACAAGTAAATATAGTCAGGCTATTATTAAACAGATGGCTACAGGTGAAGAAAATAAAGAAGATATGACACCTTATATCAATAACCTTGCACAGGAATGTTTTGAGATTGTAGAGAAGGATACAGATATTACATTACCTAGTATATTAAAGACATCACTTACTAAATTGATTTCTTCTGGTTTAGTATCTCAGGGTATTGATCAGTATGTGGATGATTATATTAGTAAACAATCTCCTAAGAGATTAAAGATGATACAGATTTTCTATCAGTTAACACTTGATTCTAATCGAATGATTATGGGTGTTATACTTATTGTATTATGTTTGATTCAGTTGATTGTAGATAAGTTATATGGATTAACTGCATTAGGTGTAACAGGTGTATTATCTGGACTAAATGTAAGCTATATTATGCCACTCGCAATTAGTGAAGGGGCTAGTTCTTATTTGAATCGTACAGTCATCTTTGATCCATCAATACTTAGAACACCAGGAATGATGATATGTGGTATATCTGTTGTAGTAGTAATAATCGCACAACTAATCATGAGAAAAACAGCTAGAAAATTAATCTAGCTGTTTTTGACTAGAACAAATTACCCCCTAGTTGTATTATCTTTAAAAAGCATGGGAATAATATGGGATTCTTAAAGAAGAAAATAAAAGACTATTTCATGCGTTCTTTCTTCAATTTCCGCATCAAACTCTTCTTTAGTAAGACGTACTCTAATTTATTGATTTTTCATGCATAAGACCTCTTTTTCTTGACTTCATCGTGCAAAAAAAGACCTGCATTATGCAAGTCTTGTATCTATTCTCATACTGCTGTTAATAACTGAGGCTTTTTCGAAGAGGAGAAGCTTCTTTTTCTTTTCTACACCAGAAGCATAGCCTTTTAAGTTACCCTTAGAACCGATTACACGGTGTGAAGGGATGATTAACGCAATATGATTATGACCAATAGCACCACCAACTGCCTGTGCTGACATTTCTTTCTTATTACCATATTTTGCGATAGCTTTCGCAATATCACCATAAGTGATTGTTTCACCATAGGGGATGTGCTGGATAATAGTCCAGATCATTCTCTGGAATGGTGTTCCCTGCATCTTAATAGGTGGACAGAAGTTAGGAACGATTCCATCAAAGTATAGATTTAACCAGGCAATTGTCTGATCAAAGACTGGTAAATCCCGTTCTACTGGTTCCTTTAAAATATCTGCATAATATTTATCATCTTCAAACCATAAACCAATTAGTGATTCACCATCACTTGCCATAGTAATGTTTCCAATAGGAGACTGGTATTTTTTAATATATTCCATTATTTTTTACCTCCAAAAAATAAACAAAAAAAGCATTAGCGTACGCAAAAAAGAATTTCTTTTTATACGTATAGCTAATGCTTTGTGAATGACATGCTATAAAATATTCCTTTGTTGGTTGTATTGTAACACAATTATTTCACAAGGTCAATCTTAGACTTCATCTTCCTGCCTGATTTCATCTAAATAAATCCTGTCTTCTTCTACTATAAAGTGCCAGTATTCAATAAAGATTCCTTTATTATCCTGAGTGACTTCATTACCTTTGATCATTCTATCTCTCATCTTACCTTCTATATAAGACCAGAAGTAGTCATCACCTACTTCTACAACCATTGTTTTAAGAAGTCTGATATCAGAAAGTTCATTACGTATACCTTCATACTCCCACCAGTTAAGTTTTGTTTTCCATTGTTCATACAGAGATGGAGAAAGGCATTGTTTAAGAATATCCATATCTTTATCATTCCATGCATTCTGAATAGTGTAATAGTAATCGGCGACTACTTTGTTCATCTTCTTTTCATCAAAAGATGAGTTATTCTTTTCTGCTAGTCCTCTTTTCATATCCTTATGCATGGAGATAGCTTTATATCTACGACGATATTTTTTCATATATGAAAAACCATATGATATAAAAGAAAAAGTTATTAAACTAGCAATACGTCTTTCGGGTGTATCAACATATCTTACAGGAGAAGAAGAATGATGGGATGGAGAACCACTGCCTCCTCCACCGCCTCCTGATCCTCCTCCCCCGCCGCCAGCTCTTGCGTAAACAGGGGAAATAGAAAAACATAATATACATACGATAAATAAACATCTAATTAATTTCTTCATAGATTCCTCCTAGGAAATAAAAAACAAAACTAATATCATGAATACCATGATACATACCAAAAAGCCTAAAATACATAGTAATAAGCCTAGCCACCAAATAAGCGTTCTTTCTTTTCTAGTAATAATAGAAAAGATAAATCCCACAAAAGAAAATACGGGGCCAAGCAGAATGATATCTGTATAAGAATAAGGAGCGTGATTGGAACTATAAAAATAGATCAAAAATGCTGTGATAGATAAAAAACCACATATAAGTGGTATAGAGTTCATTTTTTTCATAGACAAAGTATAACATAAAAAAAGAATGATAAGAAATATATCTTATCACTCTTTAATAAGTCTTATTCGTACTTAGCGACGATTTTATCGTATTCACCGTTCTTCTTTAGGTTAGCTAAACCTTTGTTGAACTTCTTTAATAATTCTTTGTTTTCGCCTTTTAACACTGCAAAACCATAATATGCTGGACTTTCTTTACCACAAGGAATATCGAAGTTTAACTGACCTGTTTTAACCATATATTTTAATACTGGATAGTCTTCAAAACATGCAGCTGCTTCACCAGATTTAACTTTTTCAAACATGAATGTTGATTCTTCTACAACTTCTAGTTTGAATCCATATTTATCTTTAATAGACTGAGCATATTTTAATCCTGCAGTAGATGTTTTAGCAACTACAGTCTTACCTTTTAAATCAGCATAACCTTTAATACCTGAATTTTTTGCAACACCCATTGAAACACCTGTTTCATAGTACTGATCTGAGAAATCATATTTTTGTTTTCTTTCATCATTGATTGACATACCTGCAATAACACCATCAGCTTCACCTGATTCTAGTGCTGTACATGCAGCATCAAAACCTAATGAGTTAATCTTAATCTTGAATTTCTGATCCTTAGCAATAGCTCTGATTAAGTCCATATCGACACCAACTAATTTACCAGAATCATCTTCCATTTCGAATGGAGGATATGTTTTATCAGTCGCAATAATGTAAGTTTTTTCTTCGTTCTTACTACTAGAATTTCCTCCACATCCTACTAATGAAACTGCCATTAAACCTGCTAATACAATAGCACCGAACTTCTTCATTTTCATAATCGTTTCCTCCCTTATATATCTACACTTATGTGTTGATACCTTATAATACTTTGTTTAAGAAATCTATTGTTCTTTGTTGCTGTGGATGATTGATGACATCATATGGATTACCCTGTTCTACAATATATCCACCATCCATGAATATAACTTTAGTACCTACTTCTCTCGCAAAACCCATTTCATGAGTGACAACAACCATTGTCATACCCTGACTTGCAAGATCTTTCATAACAGCTAATACTTCTCCAACCATTTCTGGATCGAGAGCACTTGTTGGTTCATCAAAAAGCATAATATCAGGCTTCATTGCGAGGGCCCTTGCAATAGCAACTCTTTGTTTCTGACCACCAGATAACTGTGCTGGATAGCTGTCTGCTTTATCCTTTAAACCAACTCTATCTAATAACTGATAAGCTGTTTCTTCTGCTTCTGCACTTGTCATCTTCTTGAGTTCAACAGGTGCAAGCATAATGTTTTCTTTTACTGTCATATGTGGGAAAAGATTGAAGTGCTGGAATACCATTCCAATGTTTTCTCTCTTCTTATTAATATCAAGTTTAGGATCTGTGATATCTTCTCCATCAACGATGACACTACCACTTGTAATATCTTCAAGACGGTTTAAACATCTTAAGAATGTTGATTTTCCTGATCCTGAAGGACCAATTAAACAGATAACTTCACCTTCATTAATATCTAAAGAAATATCTTTTAAAACCTCTAAAGAGCCAAAGTTCTTCTTTAGGTTTTTGACAGAGACTTTTTTATTTGCCATAAGATAACCTCTTTTCTACAACTTTTGATACCTGTGCAAGTACTGTACAGATAAATAAATAATAACAAGCCATAAAACAATAAATGACCATCATATGAGCTGACTGCGTTGCGGCAATTGTTTTACCAACGTTAGTCAATTCTGTTAGACCAATAACAGATAATAATGAAGTATCCTTAATAGAAATAATGAACTGGTTGATGATTGAAGGTAACATCGTTCTTAAAGCCTGTGGTAAGACAATCTTCTTCATTGTTTTACCATAAGTTAAGCCAAGAGATCTAGCTGCTTCAACCTGTCCTTTGTCTACTGCTTCAATACCACCTCTGACGATCTCTGCCATATAAGCACCGGCATTAAGTGATAGAGCAACAGTACCAGCAGTAAAAGTACCCCCAATATTTAACCATCTAAATCCTGTAGGTCTTAACATCTGTCCCAAGCCAAAATATATAATCAATATTTGTACAAGCATTGGTGTACCACGAATGATATAAATATAAAGGTTGGCGATTGCCTTTAATATCTTCATGATCACTGACTTACTTTTTGAAGTATTGACTAATCCAACAATGATTCCAATAATAGTCGCAGCTACTAATGATATAATTGATAATTCAATCGTAATCACTATAGCCTGATTGAATCGACTGGCAAAAAAACCTAAATTTTCAAAAAATCCTTTCACATGAATCCCCCTTTTCTTTTATGTTTATAAATTACACCAATTCTTAATATATGTCAAAGATGTTTTATCACAATGAAAATATATTATTAAAATTGTATTAAAAAAGAAACAAAGTTGAACTTTGTTTCCTAATTAGCGTCAAAATGATGCTTTTTAAAGTGTTTATAGTAAATAATAAAGAGTAGTGAGGTCGTAAACCAAGTGACTGGATAAGAGACAACAACACCTTTAATAGTTGGATAGTGCGGTGAAATGAATGTGAGCCAGGCAATACGTAGTACACATATACCTAAGCATACTAATATCATTGGTTTAATTGATTCCCCACATCCTCTCATAGTACCTGAGAATATTTCAACACAACAATATAAGAAATAGAATGGCATTAAGAACAGCATCAAGCTATAGCATTCTTCAATAATATGGGGATCTGATGAGAATAATCTTGTGATATAACTACCTGTTAAGCAGAGTATAGTACTGATTGAAATAGTCATAATGAAAGCCATAGCAAGGGCAGTTCTTGTACCCTTTTTGATACGATCATGAAGATGAGCTCCATAGTTCTGTCCACTAAATGTTGTGATAGCTGCACCAATGGCCGCAATCATCATCCAGAACAGGGCATCTATTTTTACATAAACTGACCATGAAGCAATTGTCTGTGTACCAAAAGCATTGATATGACTCTGTAAGACAATGTTTGAGATACTATACATTGTAGATTGGATACCAGCAGGCGCACCAATCATAATAATCTTCTTTAGTACAGGAAGATGAAATTTCATCTTTGATAATGTAAGCTTGTAGACTTCATTTGTACGCATTAATTGAATAGTAACAAGTATGGCACAGACAAACTGGGCAATGACTGTTGCGATAGCTGCCCCAGCAATACCTTGATGGAAAATGACTACAAAGATAAAGTCAAATACAACATTCACAATACTACATACAATTAAGTAATAGAGTGGTCTTTTACTGTCCCCTACTGCTCTTAAGATTCCTGCACCGATGTTGTAGATTGCCCCTGGAATCATACATAAGAAGTAAAGCTGCATATAGAGAGTGGCATCATTCAATATATCATGTGGTGTACCAATAGCATCTAAACACTGATATGAGAAGAATAAGCCAAAAAGCATCATGAGTATGCCACTGACAATTGCAAGACTATAAGAAGTATGCACTGCCTGATGAATTTTCTTATTGTTTTGTGCACCATAGTATTGGGCGATGACTACGGAAGCACCTGTAGATAAGCCTACATAGAAGTTAACGATTAAACTCGTTAAGTTTCCTGTTGAACCGACTGCAGCAAGTGCGCTTGTGCCTACTGCTTGTCCAACAATGATTGTATCAACAGTGTTATATAACTGTTGAAAGAAACTTCCTATAAGAATAGGAAAAAAGAAAAAAAGCAACTGTTTCCAGATGACTCCCTTAGTGAAATCTTGTGTCTGATTCATGTTATTCCCCCCTAAAAGATTAATACATGATATCATAGAAAAAGAATAAAAGATATGTTATCGTTTACTCTTTTAATCAAAGAAAATTCACTTAAAATAGAAAGAGAGGTGAAGCCCATGATACTAGATATATCACAAGAAAATAAATATACAGAGACTGAAAAAGAAGTAATTAATTATTTAATGAATCACTTAGATTTATTAGAAGAGTTGTCTATTAATGATTTAGCGAAAAAAACTTATACGTCTAATGCAACTATTATTAGATTATGCCGTAAAGCAGGTTATAGTGGATATAAGGCTTTAAAGGTAGATTTAATTAAAGAAAGAGAAGCGAATAAGTATATTGTAGAGAGTGTGGATTATACGACACCTTTTCAATTTAATGAAACAACTGAAGAGATTATGAAGAATATGTTTTCTTTGTATCAGGAGAGTATTAAACAGGTGTATTCTAGTCTAGACATAAATGTGCTCAAGTCTATGGCAGATGAGATTATTCATAAGAAACGTATCTTTTTGTTTAGTTATGGGGATACACAGACTACAGTGATTAATTTTACGAATAAGCTTGTAAAAGTAAATATATTCCCTACTCTTGCGACACAGTTTGGAGAAGAGAGACATATTTCTAAACGTATGAACAAGGATGATTATGCACTTATTATTAGTTATAGAGGGCAAGAAAGACTTCTAGAGTGTGTACAGACATTGAGCAAGAATCATGTGAGAATTGGACTTATTACTGCGAATAAGAAGAATTCATTAATGGCTTATTGTGATGATTTAATTATGATTCCTGATTGTGAGAAAGAGAATAGAATTAGTACATTCTATTCACAATTAGCTTTTCAGTATGTCTTAAGTAATCTTTATGCGATTATTTATCATCAGGTGAATGATTGAACTTTTAGTTCAATCAATTCTATCAATAAGTAAGAATAAAAGAACGTTTGTTTCTATACATATGTAAACCGTTTCATTGTAAGATAATTTATGATAGAAATGAATTAGGTGATGAACATGAATAAAGAAGATGTATTAAAGTTAGAGGAAGAATTAAATTTTGATCATTTTGATGCAGAAGATGTGTATTGCATTGGGAATGAAATAGTAAAGAAAACAAGTAAACCAGTACGTATTAGAATCGTATTAGATGGAGATATTGTGTTCCAGTATTTGATGCCTGGAAAAAAGGGTGTGGAATGGTTAGATAGAAAGCAGAATGCAGTGGAAAGGTATCAACATAGCACTTATTATGTGTTTCTAGATCAAGAAGAAAGACATGTATATGATGAGAATGATTCTACTATCGCGATATGTGGTGGAGGTTTTCCACTTTTTATAAAAGATGAGTTACGTGGGTGTGTGATTGTATCAGGACTTGCCCATGATGAAGATCATCAATTGATTATAGATGTACTAGGAGGATATAAGAATGAAGGTATTTGCGACTGATTTAGATGGTACTTTAGTTCATAATAAAAAAGTAACAGAAACAGATAGAGAGGCCATTGCAGCTTTTCAAAAAGAGAATCTATTTGGTGTTTGTACAGGAAGACCACTGAGCTGTTTATATGATGTAGAGGGTATTCCTTTTGATTTCTATATTATGTGTACAGGTGCACTATTATTAGATAAGGATAAACATGTGATTGAGGAACACCTTTTAGATAAAGAACTTGTGAGGGATATATATAATCATTATAGAGACTACTCTAACATTATTGTACAAACAGAAAGTGAATCTCATTTCTATTTTACTGATTTTATTGATTTTTCTACTTTTACTATGATTAAGGATTTTGAAGAAATCAAGGATTCAAAGTTCTATAGTATTTCTTTAGTGTTTGATACCAATGAAGAAGCAGCAACATTTGTATCAGATGTGCATGATAGATACCCTATGGTATCTGGTTATCAGAATACAAATGTAATTGATATTGTATCAAAGGGTATTTCTAAAGGTACAGGTGTAAAGGCTATTAAGAAACATTTTAATGCGGATAAGATGCTTGGTATTGGTGATTCCTATAATGATTTACCTTTGTTTAAGGCAAGTGATTATAGTTTTACTTTCCATAGTTCTGCCACTCAAAATGTGATTAAATATACTCACATCGAGATAATGTAAGTTCTCACGAACATTACTTACTATGTCA
>NZ_RCYB01000020.1 GCF_004168205.1 Catenibacterium sp. co_0103
GACAAATAGTCTATATCCTGAATATTTCTGCTCCACACTTCTCTTAAATCGTTACCTGTAGATTATGGGTATTCAAAACCTATTTTAATTTTCGCAGCAGTAAAATATTTTTGTCCTAAGGATAAAGATATTATGAGTTTAATAGTGAGGAGGATATTTATGGTTGACATAATCATGTTATCTATTTTAGTTATTTCGTTTTTGCTTATGATCGGGTTTGTTAATTTGGTAGATAAAGAATTGAAAAGATAGAGGTGATTACAAATGCTTATCTTGATAGTAACTATTATATTGATTTCTTGTTATCTTATATATGCTTTAATAAATCCAGATAAATTTTAACATATATTATAAAGGGGATGGTGATATGAATACTATATCCAGCGATAATACAGAAAATGAAGAATACTTTTGTTTAAAAATGAAACAGCTTATTTGTTCTGATCAATTACAAGAAGCTTTTCAAAATATTTGTGATTTTATGGCTAAACATCCAGATTCTGCTATACCTCATAATTTGTTAGGTATTATATATGAAAAAAAACGTAATCATGTTTTAGCAATGAAACATTTTAGGGTAGCCTGGTGTTTGGATCCAACTTATTTACCTGCTCAAGAAAATATGTCTAATTTTAGTAGTTTTGAACCGATGCATAGATTCTTTTATGAAAAATCAGAGTGTTCAAAAAGTACGAAAAAGTGTGAAATTAAATATGATAGTAGACATATTGGACATGTTGTTGAAAAAAATCAATTGGTTTAAATGGAGGGGCATTTATGGTGCAGATAGTTTGTACATTATTATTATTTATAGTTATCATCTTTCCAATTGGAAATTATGTTTACCATATTTCTAGTGGTGAGAGAACATTTGCAGATCCAGTATTTGATAAGATGGATAATTGTATGTTTAAAGTATTAAAAATAGATACGTCAACAATGACTTGGAAAAAATATGCTGTGTCATTATTGATAGTTAATTTATGCTTGGTTTTCATTGGGTATTTAATTTTAAGAATTCAATCAATTGGATTTTTAAATCCTAATGGTATTAGTGGTATGGAAGAATCATTGTCTTTTAATACAATCATATCTTTTATGACTAATACGAATTTACAACATTATGCTGGAGAATCAGGATTATCGTATTTTTCTCAAATGTTTGTAATTATTATGATGATGTTTACTTCTGCTGCAACAGGTTTTTCTGCATGCGTTGCTATGGTGAGAGGCTTGTTAGGAAGAAATATGGGTAATTTCTATGTTGATTTTATCCGAATCATTAATCGATTTTTATTACCTTTATCAATGATTATTGGGTTATTTCTTGTTTGGCAAGGTGTACCACAAAACTTGAATTCAAATATTCAATTAACAACAATTGAAGGGAAATTTCAAGAAATTGCTTCTGGTCCTATAGCAGCATTAGAATCTATCAAACATTTAGGAACAAATGGAGGTGGATTTTTAGGTGCTAATTCAGCTACCCCTTTAGAAAATCCAACAATTCTTTCAAATATGATTGAGTTATTCTCAATGATGATTTTGCCAATATCTTCAATTATTGTTTTTGGCAGAATGGCATATGGTAAATATGAAGAATCAAAAGCAAATAAAGTTGCCTATACTTTATCAACTAATAAACCAAAGAAAATATGGATGGGCAAAGAAGGAAGAACAGTTTTTGTTGCTATGTCAATACTATTTGTTGTTGGTTTAGGAATCTGTTTTTATAGTGAATCACAAGGCAATCATGCAGTAGCGCAAGCAGGTATCACAGAAACTCTTGGTAATATGGAAGGGAAAGAAGTGAGATTTGGGGTTGCACAATCAGCTTTATTTACTACTGCAACAACATCTTTTACAACTGGAACTATCAATAACATGCATGATACATTAACACCTTTAGGTGGATTAGTTCCATTATTACATATGATGTTGAATGTTGTGTTTGGTGGAGCTGGTGTTGGACTTATGAATATGTTAATTTATGCCATTATTGCTGTATTCATTTGTGGTTTGATGATTGGTAGAACACCTGAGTATCTTGGTAAAAAAATCGAAGGAAAAGAAATGAAACTTGCAGCTCTATGCATTATTATTCATCCGTTATTAATTTTAGGATTCACTGCTTTAGCTTTGTCTATTCCTGAAGGAATTAATGGTATTACTAATCCAAGTTTTCATGGCTTGTCTCAGGTTTTATATGAGTTTGCTTCATCAGCAGCCAATAACGGATCAGGCTTTGAAGGCTTAGCAGATAACTCATTATTCTGGAATATGAGTTGTGGTATAGTTATGTTTTTAGCGCGATACTTACCTATAATCATTCAACTAGGTATTGCTGGTAGTTTGATGAATAAAATTGATGTGAATAAATCTACAGGCACTTTGGAAACAAATACTATATCATTTGCAATTATATTAGTGGTAGTTGTGTATATTTTCTCAGCACTAACATTCTTACCTGCAATTGCATTAGGTCCAATTGCAGAGTGGTTGACATTATAGGAGGTATAAAAATGAGTGAAAATAAAAAAAATCAATTCATAACGAAAGATATCTTTTACTCTTCAATTAAAGGTTCTTTTACAAAGTTGTCTCCAAAATATATGATTAAAAATCCAGTTATGTTTGTAGTTGAAGTTGGATTTGTTTTATGTACAATACTAGTTTTTTTTCCTCATTTATTTCATGATGAAGGAAATAATTTAAGCTTATATAATGCAATCGTTGCATTTATTCTGTTTGTTACAATATTGTTCGCAAATTTTGCTGAGTCAGTTGCAGAAGGACGTGGGAAAGCACAGGCAGATACTTTAAAAAAGACAAAAAAAGATACAAAAGCACGTTTGATTTTAGATGATGGATCTGAAAAAGAAATTTCTAGTAGTGAACTCAAAAAAGGAGATATTGTACTTGTTAAAGCGGGAGAATTAATTCCTGGTGATGGTGAAATTATAGATGGCATAGCAAGTGTTGATGAATCAGCAATAACTGGTGAATCAGCTCCTGTCACAAAAGAAGCAGGCGGAGATTTTGCATCCGTTACTGGAGGTACTACTGTTGTTTCTGACTGGATTAAAATAGAAATATCAACAGATCCAGGTCATTCCTTTTTGGATAAAATGATTTCTATGGTTGAAGGTGCTTCTAGAAAGAAAACTCCAAATGAGATTGCCTTAAATACTTTGTTAGTCTCTTTAACTATTATATTTTTAATAGTTATCGTTACATTGTATCCGATTGCTACATATTTAAAGGTTCAAATTTCTATTTCAACATTAGTCGCTTTAACAGTTTGTTTAATCCCAACTACAATTGGGGCATTACTTAGTGCAATTGGTATTGCAGGTATGGATCGTGTTACTAGATTTAATGTTATTGCATTATCTGGGAAGGCTGTAGAAGCATGTGGCGATGTAGATACCATGATTTTAGATAAAACAGGTACTATTACATTCGGAAATAGATTGGCGAGTGACTTTATTAATGTGGATGGTGTAAATCAAAAAGATCTTGTGAAATATGCATGTATTGCATCATTAAAAGATACAACACCTGAAGGAAAATCAACAGTAGAATTAGCTGAAAAGATGGGAGTTACATTAAATATTGATGATTACAAGAATGCAACATTCATTGAATTTACAGCTAGTAGCAAAATGAGTGGGATTGATCTTGAAGATGGTACTAAAATAAGAAAAGGCTCTGGTGAAGCCATTATTAATTATGTAAAAAAATTAAATGGATTAATTCCTTCTGATTTAAATGAAAAAGTGGAAAATATTTCAAAATTAGGAGGGACTCCGTTAGTAGTTTGTGTAAATAACAAGATTTTAGGTGTTATTTATTTAAAAGATACAGTAAAACCTGGATTACCAGAAAGATTTGACCGTTTACGTAAAATTGGCATTAAAACGATTATGTGTACAGGGGATAACCCTTTAACAGCTGCAACTATTGCTGCTGAAGCTGGTGTTGATGGTTATATTGCTGAATGTAAACCTGAAGATAAAATAGAGGCAATAAAAAAAGAACAAGCCTTAGGAAAAATTGTAGCTATGACTGGTGATGGAACAAATGATGCACCAGCTTTAGCTCAAGCAAATGTAGGAATAGCAATGAATAGCGGAACTACTGCTGCCAAAGAAGCAGCTAACATGGTAGATTTAGATTCGAATCCAACGAAAATACTAGAAGTAGTAGAAATTGGTAAGCAATTATTAATTACAAGAGGATCATTAACTACATTTTCTATAGCAAATGATATTGCAAAATATTTTGCAATTATTCCAGCAATTTTTACAATTGCTATTCCACAAATGAAAGTCTTAAACATTATGGGACTTAGCTCTCCATCAAGTGCGATTTTATCAGCATTGATATTTAATGCTATTATTATTCCTTGTTTAATCCCCTTAGCTATGAAGGGGGTTAAATATAAGCCTATGAGTGCATCTAAACTATTAGGAAGAAACATGATGATTTATGGTTTAGGAGGCGTTATTTGTCCATTTATTGGTATTAAGTTAATTGATATTCTTATTTCACCATTACTTGTTTTTTTAGGATTGTAGGAGGCTGTTTATGAAAAATATATTTAAACAAATAAAAACACCATTAAAACTATCACTTGCAATGTTTATAATCTGTGGATTAATTTATCCAATGATGATGACTGGTTTATCTCAGATTATCTTTCCACAACAAGCCAATGGAAGTCTTATTAAGATGGATGGAAAGGTTGTAGGTTCTGAACTAGTTGGTCAAGATTTTACAGATGAGCGATTATTTCATTGTAGACCTTCTGCGGTAAACTATAATACATTTACGCAAAAAGAAGGTAATAAACAAATTATACCATCATCTGGAAGTGAAAACTTAGCATCAAGTAATCCTAAATTAGAAAAAAGAATCAATGAAGATATTAAAAAATTTCTACAAGAAAATCCTACGATAAAAAAAGAAGATATTCCTGCAGATATAATAACTGCATCTGGTTCAGGATTAGACCCACATATTTCTGTTGATGCTGCTCGTGTTCAAATGGATAGAGTATCAAAAAATACACATATTTCTAAAACTGAATTAGAAAAATTAATAAAGGATAATACTGAAAATAAATTACTTGGTATCTTTGGTGAAGAAAAGGTAAATGTGTTAAAATTGAATTTATCTATAATGAGAGAAATTAAGGGAAGATAGTTTCTTATTGTTTTTAGTAGTATTATAATAAACAGAAATTTAGATAAACGGAGATGAACACTGTGAATAATTTGATAAATGTATTAATAGTTGAAGATGAGTCTGCTATACGAAATTTACTATCAACGGCATTAGAAACAAACGGTTATAATTACGAAACAGCTACGAATGGTACTATGGCATTATCATTACTAACTAAACATCAATTTGATATTATTCTACTTGATTTAGGTTTGCCTGATTTAGATGGAATAGATATCATAAAGAAATTACGTACGTTTTCATTTACCCCTATTATCGTAATTAGTGCTAGAAGTAACGATGATGACAAAATTACAGCTTTGGATATTGGAGCGGATGATTATTTAACTAAACCATTTAGTGTAGAAGAATTATTGGCACGTATTCGCTCAACTTTGAGAAGAACACAGTACAGAGAAAACACATTAAATAATGATCATTGTTTTGTGAATGGACATTTAAAAATAGATTATATTGCTCAATCTGTCTATGTAGATGATAAAGAAATTCATCTCATGCCTATTGAATATAACCTATTGTGCTTATTAGCTAAAAATATTGGAAGAGTATTAACACATCAATATATATTAGACAAAGTATGGGTGAACTCTATTGAATCTGATTTATCTTCATTAAGAGTTTATGTCACTTCTTTAAGAAAGAAAATAGAAAAAATATCAAATGAAAAGTATATACAAACACATGTGGGTGTAGGGTATAAAATGATAAAAATAGATAATTCTGATATCGAGGAAAAGAATAATGAGTCATCAAAATATTGATTCCATCATGGTATGTCTTTCACCTTCACCATCCAATATCCATGTAATTCGTGTTGCAAGTGCTATGTTAAAAAATAAAACAGATCATTTTTATGCATTGTATATATCTGATACGAAAAGAGCATTAAATGATTCAAATCAACAGCAATTAGATAAAAACATTGCTTATGCCAAACAATTAGGAGCAGAGGTAGAAATTGTTTATTCTGATGATATAGCAGGTGAAATCTTTAAATTTGCTAAAGTATGTAAAGTAAATAAACTTGTTATCGGAAAAAATATGAATATGAGATTTGATTTCTTCCGAAAACCTATATATCAACAATTATTAGAAGATATTGATGATATTAATTTGGTTATAGTGCCAGTAAGAGAAAAAAGAATCATGAATATCTTCACCAATAAAAGCAAAGTAACACTCAAATCAATTGTTACTAGTATTCTTATATTGTTTATCTGTACAGTAGTTGGCTTTGTGTTTTTTGAAATGGGATTTCATGATTCTAATATTATTATGATTTACTTAATTGGTGTTTTATTGATTGCCTTAATTACATCAAATATCATATGCAGTGTCGTTTCATCGATTGCTAGTGTTATTTTATTTAACTTTTATTTTACACTGCCTATATTAAGCTTATCTTTTTATGATTCATCTTATTTAATGACATTTGTAATCATGATTATAGTTGCTTTTTTAATAAGTACACTAATGAATAAAATTCAATTAACAGCTGCAAGTTATGCTAATATGGCTAATGTTTCTCGTATTTTATTAGAAACAAACCAGCTTTTGCAAAAAAGACAATCTGTGGAAGATATATTTAATTGTGGATGCAAACAATTATCAAATTTATTTAATAGAGATATTGCGTATTTTCCAATTGAGAAGTCTTCTATACAAAATCCTATTCTGTTTCCCAAAAGGGAAAATTCTTATTGTAAAGAGTTTTTGAATGCTAATGAGATAGGCGTTGCAAAATGGGTGGCAATAAATGGAAAGCATGCAGGAGCGACAACTCGTTATTTATCAGGATCAAAGAGTATCTATTATGCTGTATTAACGGATGATAAAATATATGGAGTTATAGGTATTTATTTAGGTAACGATGTTTTAGGATCATTTGATAAGCGTATTTTATTGGCTATATTAAGTGAAATGGCTATATGCTTGGACAATATAAAAAGTAATGAAGAAAAGAATGAGGCTATTATAAAAGTAAAAAAAGAGCAATTTAGATCTGATTTACTTAGGTCTATATCTCATGATCTCAGAACACCGTTGACTTCGATATATGGTAATGCTGATGTGTTGTTAAATGATAATAGTAATTTGAAGAATGACAAAAAAAATGCTTTATACAAAAATATATATGACGATTCTTTGTGGTTGATCAATTTAGTAGAAAATCTATTATCAATGACTAGTATAGAAGATGGTAGCGTGAAATTAAGAATAGAACCAGAAGTTATAGAAGATGTAATTGATGAATCATTAAGTCATGTGAGCAAGAACAAAGATAATCACAAAATTAAAGTAAATATTTCTGATGATTTTTTAATGGCAGATATGGATGCAAGATTAATTGTACAGGTTTTAATAAATTTAATTAATAATGCGATCAAATATACAGAAAATGATTCAACAATTTCAATAAATGCTTATCAAATAGAAGACTATGTATATATAGAAGTCTGTGACAATGGAAGTGGTATAGAAGATAAAGATAAAGATAAAATATTTGAAAAATTTTACACTGTAAATCATTCTATTGTTGATAGTAAGAAGAGCATGGGGTTAGGTTTAGCTTTATGTAAATCAATTGTTGAAGCACATGGAGGTGTTATATCTGTTAAAGACAATCATCCAACAGGGGCTATATTTACATTTAGTTTACCTGCTACAAAGATCACAATTAATAAGGATATAATTGTCAGATGATATGAGGAGGTGTTGGTATTGGAAGAGGTGAGAAAAGGTAAATTAACAATCTTTTTTGGATATTGTGCAGGGGTAGGAAAAACATTTTCAATGTTAAATACAGCCCAGCAAAAATCTGTTGAAGGTGTAGATGTGGTTATTGGATATATAGAAAATCATGATAGACCTGATACACAGAATCTAACATATGGATTAGAAAAAATACCGACTAAAGAGGTAATTTATAAAGGACATCATTTCTTTGAATTTGATCTAGATCAAGCATTAGAAAGACATCCTCAACTCATACTAGTTGATGAATTAGCTCATACAAATGCGCCTACTTCTAGACATAAAAAAAGGTATAGTGATATTGAAGAATTATTAAGAGCAGGTATAGATGTTTACACAACTGTAAATGTACAGCATATAGAAAGCTTACATGATGTTGTAGAAAGTATTACAAAAGTAAAGGTAAACGAGAGAATTCCTGATTATATATTTAATGATGCAGATGATGTTAAGTTAATAGATGTTGATATAAATGATTTAATAGATAGATTAAAACAAGGAAAAATTTACAATAAGATACAGGCAAGAAGAGCATTAGAAAATTTTTTTATTAAAGATAATCTAATCGCATTACGAGAAATCGCAATGAGGAAATGTGCTGATCGTATCAATTTGTATGCAAAAGATGAAAATAGACAATTTCTTAAAGAAAATATACTTGTTTGTTTAGGAACATCACCAACGAATCAAAAAGTAATCCGAACTGCTTCTAAAATGGCTCAAGCCTTTCATGGCGAATTTACAGCTTTATATGTTGATTCTAAAGAATTAGACTATAAAGCTCTTAAACAACTCAAAAAAAACATCTCGCTTGCTAAAGAATTACAAGCGAATATTGTATCTACTTATGGTGATGATATAGCTTATCAAATCAGCCAATATGCTAAAATAGCAGGCGTCTCTAAATTAGTTTTAGGACGTTCTTACCAAAAAAAATCAATTTTATATAAGCCGACTATTGTTGACAAACTAACTAAACTATCTCCAAATTTAGATATATATATTATTCCAGATAATAATTCTAGTAGACAAAATTTCAACAAGTACCAATACAAAAGTAGTTTTAGATTTTCAACTAGAGATACTTGCATTTCAATGGTTACATTATTGGTTATAACCCTCTTGGCATATTTAGCACAAATAATGGGATTTGGTATGACTACGATTCTATTATTATATGTATTGTCATCATGTATTATAGGTAGTTTGACGTTACTTCCTATTTATAGCTTTGTGATACCATTCATAAATGTATGTTTAATAAATTATTTGTTCATTAATCCAAAGTATTCTTTAGAAATAATCTCATCAGAGTATGTTGTGGTATTAATTGTGATGATAGTAGTTTCTGTTATTATTAATGGTTTAAATTTTAAATTAAAGAAAGAAAAAAACAGTGCATCTTTACGTGCCTATAGTATGGAAGTTTTATTAGAAACAAGCCAAAAATTACAACAAGCAAAAACCTATAATGATGTCATGAAAGAAACATGTATCCAATTAAATAAATGGTTAAAGCGAATTATTATTTTTTATCCTGTAAATAGAAAAATGTTAGATAAACCATATATCTACAATTCGAATGCTGATTTTGATAATGTTAATATATTTTTGACAGAAAAAGAAAAAACAGTAGCCAAATGGGTTTATGTAAATAATAAGAATGCTGGTCCAACTACTAGTACATTGCAGGAAGCAAATGCATTATATTTATCCGTTCGCCGAAATAATAAAATATATGGTGTTATCGGAATTGATATGATTAGTAATCCAACACTTAGTCAATATGAGAAAAATCTAATTAAAACAATTTTAAATGAAGTTTCTCTAGCAATGGATTCTTTAGAAAAATAAGAACCCCTCAAAATGGCAGTAGTAACAGAATCATTTGATATTCCGATGGATATCATGACAAAATTAGCAACTGGAGAATATCGTAGAATTGGTGGTGTTGTGAGAGTTGCAATTGGACCAAATAAAGGTCGAATTGTGAAACATCTTGAACCTGTCAAAATGGAGCAAGCTGATCAAATCCAAAAGGTTGGAAGTAAAATTATGCAAGTTGCAAAGAATAGGAAAAAAGAACTTATTATTGGGGCTTTAGTTACAGGGACTATTACAGTCGGTGGTGTAGTGTATCATAAAATAAAAAGTAGACAACCTGAAGTGGTACAGAACTATCATGCAGCATTACGAGATTATATTGATGATGTTCGTTCCGGTAAATTGAGTATGGAGTCTATCAATTGTTTGATGGATTCTTTAGAAGAACTCAAGCAGAATAATAATTATGAAAAGATTAAGATTGAATTGACGACAGAAGAATTAAGTGTACTTGTCAATCGTATTTATGAGTATACTATCAAACTTGCTAAAGATAATTCAGTTGACCTAGCTGATGACGAATTAAGTTCTTCTGATAACATTCTTTTGAATTTACAGAAGTATCTTTTAGCACAAAAACATATATTTGAATTGGCTGCATAACAAAAGTGATCCTCATTATTGAATTGATTAGAATGATGAGGATTTTTTTATGTTATAATAGCGAATGATAAGGAGAAAATTATGTTAACAGGAGAATTAAAGAATAAAGTTGATAAGATATGGGAGTCGTTCTGGACAGGAGGTATTACTAACCCCCTGGATGTCATTGAACAATTCACTTATCTTATGTATATGAAACAATTAGATGAAGTAGAAACAAAGAATGAAGCAGATGCTGAATTATTTGGAATGGATTATGAAGGTTTATTCCCTAAAGATAAACCATATTTAAGATGGCATCATTTTAAAGATATTGGTAGTGCTGATAAGATGTATCAAATCATGAATGATGAATTATTCCCATTCATTAAGAATTTAAAAGGTGATGGTGAATCTTCATATGCAAGATTTATGAGAGATGCCATTTTTAAGATTCCTACACCAAATCTACTACAGAAAGTAGTTACAGGAATAGAAGGATTAAATACAGAAGAAGCAGATGTAAAAGGTGATTTATATGAATACTTATTAAATAAACTTGCAACTTCTGGTACAAATGGACAGTTTAGAACACCTAGACATATCATTAATATGATGGTGAATCTTGTAAAACCTGTACCTACAGATACAATATGTGATCCAGCTATGGGTACTGCAGGGTTCCTTATTGGCGCTGAAGAATACTTAAGAGAAAAACATCAAGAACTATTCTTAGATGAAAAACGAAATGAACATTTTAATAATAAGATGTTTAATGGTTTTGATATGGATTCTACAATGCTCAGAATTGGGGCGATGAACCTTATTTCTCATAATGTAGATAATCCGCAAATAGAATATAGAGATAGTCTTTCACAGCAGAATATTGATGAAAATAAGTACTCTTTAATCCTTGCAAATCCACCATTCAAGGGGTCATTAGACTATGAGGTAGTCGCAGAAAACTTATTATCTGTATGTAAGACTAAGAAGACAGAATTACTCTTTATTGCGTTATTCTTACGTTCATTACAGGTTGGTGGTAGATGTGCATGTATCGTACCTGATGGTGTATTATTTGGTTCTAGTAAAGCGCATAAGAGTATTAGAAAAGAACTAGTAGAGAATAACCAGTTACATGCAGTTATTTCTATGCCTAGTGGTGTATTTAAACCATATGCAGGTGTATCTACAGCTATATTAGTATTTACTAAGACAACTACAGGTGGTACTGATAATGTTTGGTTTTATGATATGAAAGCTGATGGTTATTCATTAGATGATAAACGTTCAGCAGTAGAAGAGAATGATATTCCTGATATTATTCATAGATATGAACATTTAGATGAAGAAAAGGATAGAAAGAGAACTGAACAGAGTTTCTTTGTACCTAAGGAAGAGATTGCAGAGAATGATTATGATCTTTCTATTAATAAGTATAAAGAGATTGTTTATGAGAAGGTTGAGTATCGTCCTACTCATGAGATATTAGGTGATATTGGAGCACTTAATAAAGAGATAGAAGAGAGTATTGAGGAATTAAAGTCTTTATTGAAGGACTAGAAAGGAGTTAAATGTGGGTGATAAATCAAGGTCTCGAATACAGAAGTCATTAGAAGCATCACAAGAACTATTTGATAGCTTAATGCAAGAGTATTTTGGTTAATATAATTGAATAAATTTGTTTAATAGGGTGTAGATGATGTTGGTAACGGAGGTTATCAACATGAAAGAAACTATTATTAAAGAAATTGAACAGAAATTGTTACGTTATCTAGACAATGCACAGATGGAAATGTTACATAGAACATTAAAGTCTTGTCTGGATAACGTAACTTTTATTATGCAAGAAGATAGTATTCAGGATATTTTTGAATATTCTAATATGGAACTCATAGACAAGTTTATTGCATCCAAAGAGATAGAAGGATGTTCAAAAAGAACAACTCAATACTATAAGTCTACTTTAGTGATGTTGGAGAATAGAACAGATATACATTTTACACATATGACTACAGATCATTTAAGAACATATCTTACTGATTATCAGAAGATAAACAATTGTTCTAAGGTAAGTATTGATAATATAAGAAGAAACCTAAGTAGTTTCTTCTCTTGGCTAGAAGAAGAAAACTATATTCTTAAGAGTCCTATGAAGAGGATTCACAAGATAAAAACAGATAAGGTGATTAAAGAAACTTTATCTGATGAGTCTTTAGAGTGTTTAAGAGATAGTTGTGATAATTTAAGAGACTTGGCTATTATTGATTTGTTGGCTTCTACAGGTATGAGAGTAGGGGAACTAGTGAATATCAATATAGAAGATATAGATTTTGAGAATAGAGAATGTGTTGTGTTTGGTAAGGGGAATAAAGAAAGACCTGTATACTTTGATGCAAGAACAAAAATACACTTAAAGAATTATCTAAAGAGCCGAACAGACGATAATCCAGCATTATTCGTCTCTTTAGATAAACCTTTTAATAGGTTACAGATTAGTGGTGTAGAGATAAGATTAAGGAATTTAGGTAGACGTTTAGGTATTCATAGAGTACATCCACATAAGTTTAGAAGAACAGTAGCTACTAGAGCTATAGATAAGGGAATGCCTATTGAACAGGTACAGAGTTTATTAGGCCATTCACAAATAGATACTACTATGCATTATGCTATGGTTAATCAGAATAATGTAAAGGAATCACATAGAAAGTTTGTGGCTTGATAGTGTAAATAATTGAGAGGGGAAGGTCTCTATAAATCCTGATTTTATGGTTAAATGCAAATCTGCATTTGTGGGGTGAATGAGAGTTAAGTTAAAAGATATTACCAAATTCTCAAAAGGAACTCAAATCAATGGGAAAAATCTAATCGATGATGGTGCATATTCATATTTAAATGGTGGAATAAATCCTTCTGGTAAATGGAATGAGTTTAATGTTTCTGAAAACACAGTAACAATATCTGAAGGTGGAAATTCTTCTGGATATGTGAATTATATGAACGATGCATTTTGGTGTGGAGCTCATTGTTATTACTTGTATGATGGTCCTAAAAACAGCAAATATTTATATTATGCATTAAAAAGTCAACAAGAAAGACTGTTTAGGATTAGATCTGGAGCTTGTATGCCTAATATAAAAAAATCTGATTTGGGTAATTTTATAATTGAGTATGAAAAAGACGAAGTTCGACAAGAAGAAGTTGTTAAAGTATTAGAAAAGTGTGAACTTCTGATAGAGGACTATAATAAGAAATTAACTTTGTTGGATGAAGCAGTTAGAGCCCGATTTGTGGAGATGTTTGGGGATCCGGTTATTAATTCTTGTCAATTTCCAGTTCAGCCAATGACAGATATATGTGATATTATTGATGGTGATAGAGGAAAGAACTATCCTAAATCATAGGAAATTCTCGATGATGGTTATTGCTTGTTTTTAAATGCAAAAAATGTAACTCAAAAAGGATTTGATTTTGAGAATTGTAACTTTATTACAAGAGAGAAAGATGATGCTTTACGAAATGGAAAATTATCGAGAGGAGATGTAGTTCTTACAACTCGAGGAACTGTAGGTAATTTAGCATATTATTCAAAAAATGTTCCGTATGAAAATATTAGAATTAATTCTGGAATGGTTATATTAAGAATGAATAGAAGTATACTCAATGAAATTTATTTTATAGAATTGTTTAAAATGAAATTAAGTGATATAAAAGAAAAAATTGCTAGTGGTTCAGCGCAACCACAATTACCTATTTCTACCATGAATAAAATAATTCTAATGATTCCCCCTCTAGAACTCCAAAACCAGTTCGCATCATTCGTACAAGAAATCGATAAATCAAGGTTACGTGAACTATTAGCAATAAAACAAATTAAGTTACTATTGAACGATTCATGGCTTTTATTATATTAGTTGTGATTATATGTCAATGTATCAATAAAATCTCAATTCATAAACATAACGTGCTAAAATTATTATATGAATATTATTTATGGGGGTATTTACAATGAATAAATTTGAAATGAAGAATGTTATTGAAAATACAGGAAATGAAGTTAAAAAGGCTGTTTCAAAAGGCAAAGATATTGTTTTTGATTCTAAGGATAAAGTATTTGATGCTTTAGATATTAATAAAGATGGAAGAGTGGATACTGAAGATATAATTGTTCTTGGACTAAGAATACCGGGTGTGCATATTGATCGAGAAGAATTTTTGAGAAAGCAATTTATGAAAAACTATGCAAATGATGTTATTCAAGACGCAGTAAAGTTCAATCCAGCACATGCAGGTATAACAGTTGAAGAAATTGATAATATAGCAGATCAAGTAATCCAATATGAAAGAAATTGTGTAAGTGGTATTTCCTTAGCATTGGGTGCTCCTGGTGGAGTTGCTATGGTTGCTACATTGCCAACAGATATTGCTCAATATTATGGGTATATGCTAAGAGCTATACAGAAATTGTTATATCTGTATGGTTTTCCTGAAATAAATGTTGAAAATGGTGTGAATATTGATGACAAGACTATGAATCTTATTACTTTATGTTTGGGTGTAATGTATGGAGTGGAGGGCTCAGTTGCAAGTATTAAGATACTTTCTAATGCGTTAGGAAAAGGAGTAGAGAAAAAACTATTACAAAAAGCACTAACAAAAGGTACTTTCTATCCTATTGTAAAGAAAATCTCAAGATGGTTTAGTGTGTGTATGACTAAACAGGTTTTTGCTGGTTTCTTTAGAAAAGCAATTCCTGTAGTTGGTGGTGTTGTTGGTGGAGGAATAACTTATTTATCATTTAAACCTTGCTGTGATAATTTGAAAAAGTCATTACAGGACACAGCGTTATGTAATCCAAGTTCAAGAAAATCATTTGATGAGTTTGATGTAATAGATGTTTAATTAGAGTGATTTAATAGTAGTTGGTTACGTATTATGAGAAATGAATAAGTAATTTTATAGAATTAACGTGTGAAAGGTTGTTATAATGGGGTTATTTGATTTTTATAATAAAAAAGCAGCCTTAGCTGCTAATCACCACTACCTAACATATCTCTCAATTCTTTAAAAGTATCCTCTATAGGTGCTACTCTGCCATTTCTAACATCCTCCTCAGACTTCTCAAGTAATTCCAATAATTCATTATGTTGATTTGAATCCATAAAATCACCTCCATAGAATATAGCTAAAGTATACCATTCTCTAAGTTAAATAGATAATGTAACCACAATTATTCCCAATAAAGTTCTTTTTTAGGATATAATAGAAACATAAAGGAGATGGTACTATTGAACTTTACATTTTTAAAGAAAAAAAAGAGTTTCAGGATTTTGCTGAAATATGTATAGAAGCAGAAAAAGGACTTATGGTATCACCTTCATCCTGTGCAATGCTTACAAGACGTGCATTAGAACAAGCAGTTCATTACATGTATAAGAACGATATAGACTTACAGATGCCATATAGAGATAATCTAAGTGCGTTAGTCAATGAATACACATTTAAACAAATTGTTCCTAATGATATTTATGAAGGTATTAAATATATAGTTAAATTGGGTAACTATGCAACGCATCATACAAATGCTAAGGTGAATAGAGAAGAAGCAGTACTTGCTTTGAATAATCTCTATAGACTTATTAGCTGGATTAATTATTCATATGGAATAAATTACCAGGAACAGTTACCTAAATTTGATCCTGCTAAGTTACCTGATCAAACACATATGTTTGTGAATAAGGATCTTAAAGAACAGATCAGAGAGATTCTTACTAAACAAAAAGAAAAAGAAGCAAAACAAAAAGAAGAACTTGCTAGAGTTATTGCTGAAAATGTGGAATTAAGAAAACAAGGCGCTGCTAAGAGAAAAGAAGAGAAAGCTGTTGAGTATATTGATGTTAATAATGCTCTTGAATGGCAGACAAGAAAACTTGTTATTGATCTGCAACTTAAAGAAGCTGGATGGGACTTTGATACAAATGTACAAGTAGAATTCCCTGTACATCATATGCCAACAGAGTCTCAAGATGGTTATGTAGATTATATATTACGTGGTAGAACTGGAAAGATTATTGCTGTTATAGAAGCTAAAAAAACAAGTGCAAATCCTCGTATTGGACGTAATCAGGCTAAGCTTTATGCAGATTGCATTGAAAAGGAATATGGATTAAGACCTGTTATATTCTATACAAATGGTTATGAAACATTTCTTTGGGATGACATGATGTATCCGGATAGAAGGATTTCTTCTATCTTCTCTCAGGATGAGATACAGTTACTTATTGATAGAAGAGATACTCGTAGAAGTATTTCTAAACCTGTTATACAAGATGCCATCACAAACCGTTATTACCAGAAAGAAGCTATTGTAAGAACATGTGAAGACTTTGAAAAGGGAAGTCGTAAAGCATTACTTGTTATGGCAACAGGGAGTGGTAAAACACGTGTTGCGATAAGTTTAGTAGATGTACTCACTAAAGCAGATTGGGCAAAGAACATTTTATTCCTTGCTGATCGTACTGCATTAGTCAGACAGGCAAAGAAAAGCTTTGTAAACCTTTTGCCATCTTTGACTACATGTAACCTTTGTGAAAATAAAGATGATCCAGAAGTATCAAGGATGATCTTTAGTACATATCCTACAATGATGAATGCGATTGATGAAACAAGAAGAAAAGATGGAAATCGTTTATTTACACCAGGACACTTTGATCTCATTATTCTTGATGAAAGTCATCGTAGTATATATAACAGGTATAAAGATATATTTGATTACTTTGATGCCTTACTCATAGGTTTGACTGCAACACCTAAAGACAGTATAAGTATGAATACATATTCTATATTTGACTTAGAGACAGGTGTTCCTACATATGCTTATGAATATGAAAAAGCTGTAAAAGATAAATATTTAGTCAGTTACCATTCTTATGAAACAAAACTAAAGTTCTTAGAAGAAGGTATTTGCTATGATGATTTATCGGAAGAGGAGAAGGAAGAATTTGATACACTTTTCCCTGATGTTGATACAATCGAATCATCTCTACTAAACAAATTTATCTTTAATTTAGATACAATTGATACTGTAATCAGAGAATTAATGGAACATG
This sequence comes from Catenibacterium sp. co_0103, assembly GCF_004168205.1. Taxonomy (GTDB): domain Bacteria; phylum Bacillota_I; class Bacilli_A; order Erysipelotrichales; family Coprobacillaceae; genus Catenibacterium; species Catenibacterium mitsuoka_A. Next base: position 17,580 of record NZ_RCYB01000020.1, read on the forward strand.
GTATTAAAATCGAAGGAGGAGATAAGATAGGTAAAACTATTATATTCGCTGCTAATCAAGATCACGCACATAAGATCAAGGAAAGATTTGATGTACTCTATCCTGAATATAAAGGGAAGCTCGCTGAAGTTGTTACATTCAATACAAAATATGTACAAAATGCGATAGATCGATTCAGTAAAACAGACAGTTATCCTCAAATAGCTATTAGTGTAGATATGCTAGATACAGGTATAGATGTACCAGATATCGTTAATCTTGTGTTTTTTAAGAAGGTAAGAAGTAAATCGAAGTTCTGGCAGATGATTGGACGAGGTACAAGACTTAGAAAAGATTTGTTTGGTCCAGGAGACGACAAGAAAGAATTCTTAATATTTGATTACCTAGGAAATATGGAATATTTCAGAGTAAACAAGAATGCTGAAAAATCTGGTATTGTAGAATCACTTTCTCAACGTATTTATAAGTTGCGTGTTGATATTCTTTATGCACTTGAACAGAATGCAACAGACCAGGATTATGTTGATGAAATCAACAAACAGATCAAAGAAATGTCAGGTTATATTCAAGCACTCGATGAAGATAGTTTTAATGTAAAATTGCGTTTGAAGTATGTACACCAATATAAAAATCCAGATAACTGGAGAAATCTCAATGAAATGGATACACACTATATCAAGGATGAATTATCTTCACTTGTTGTGATTCATGACGAAGATACACAAGCTAAATTCTTTGACAGACAGATGTATATGATTGAGATGGCTTATTTAAATCATTATAATGCTACTTCAGTTATCAACAATGTCATTGCCATCGCAAATGAACTTTATAAAAAACAAGCAACTCCTGATATTGCAAGAAATGCTGAATATTTGAAATGTGCAAAAGATCCTGATTATTGGAAAACTGCCAATTACTTTGATTTGGAAGTATTACGTGAGAAGATTAGAGGACTTATTAAGTACTTAACAAAAGATGATCCGGTAAAGCCTATAGATACACACTTTACTGATGAAATCATTGAAACAAAGGTGAATGATGCTTTCTATAATGATGAAGGACTAGAGAACTATAAAGAAAAAGTCCAGCATTATTTAAAAGAGCATCAGGATGATGAAGCTATCTATAAGCTCAGACATAATCAAGTGATCACTCCAGATGAAATGAAACATCTAGAAAACTTATTATGGATAGACTTAGGTAGTAAAGACGATTATCGAATACACTTTGGTGATACACCTATCACAAGATTAATTAGAAAGATTGTAGGACTAGATAGAGAAGCTGCTATGGCTGAGTTCTCACGTTTCTTAGATGATCAGAGCTTGAATTCTAGACAGATTCACTTTGTAGAATTGATTGTAGATTATATTGTGAAGAATGGTTTCATTGAAGATAGGAAGGTCTTATTGCAGGATCCTTTCAAGTCAGTTGGTAGTATGAGTGCTTTATTCAAGGATAAGATGAATGTTGCAAGAGATATACTAAAGACAGTGGAAATATTTAGTGAAAGACTTTAAAAGTAAACGTTCACAATTTTGAGAGTAATCTATCACTATAAAAAATGATTATAATTTAAATTTTTGATAAAAACTACGCAGAAAAATACCTAATCGGATATCCCTAAACTGCAAACGTTTTCAGTAAATGCATTCTACAAATTGTGTAAATTTTCACAAAAGTATGCTTGTTTTTTCACAAGAAGTCATGTATAGTGAACTTACAAAATATGAAAAAGAAATATTTTGGTCAATGGAGGATATAAAAATGGCTGATAAGAAAGTCGAAAAGAAAGTTGAAGAATGGACAGAAGAAAAGACTGATGCTTGCATTGATGAGTTAGTTAATAACGCATTAACAGCATTAGACGAATTCGAAGGTTTTGACCAGGAAACTGTTGACTACATCGTAGCAAAGATGTCAGTTGCTGGTCTTGATAAGCACGGTGTTCTTGCAGAAGCTGCAGTAAAAGAAACTGGCCGTGGTGTATTTGAAGACAAAGCTGTTAAGAACTTATTCGCTTGTGAATATGTTACTAACAACATGCGTCATACAAAGACTGTAGGTATTATTAGTGAAGATCCACTTACTGGTATCACTGAAATTGCTGAACCAGTTGGTGTTGTTTGTGGTATCGTTCCAGTAACAAACCCAACTTCTACAGTTATCTTTAAGTCTTTAATCGCTATGAAGACTAGAAACCCAATCATCTTCTCATTCCACCCAGGTGCTCATGACTGTTCAGTTATGGCTGCTAAGGTAATGTTAGATGCTGCAGTAAAAGCTGGTGCTCCTAAGAACGTAATCCAGTGGTTACCAATGAAAACTATGTATGCAACTAGTGCATTAATGAATCATCCAGGTGTTGCTACTATCTTAGCTACTGGTGGTAACGCAATGGTTAAGGCTGCTTACTCTTGTGGTAAACCTGCTTTAGGTGTAGGTGCTGGTAACGTTCCTGCATACGTAGAAAAGTCTTGTAAAATCAAAATGGCAGCAAACGATATTTATTTATCAAAATCATTCGATAACGGTATGATTTGTGCATCTGAACAGGTTGTTGTTGTAGATCACGAAATCTATGATGAATTCAAGAAAGAACTTGGTCGTTATCATGTACATTTCTGTAATGCAGAAGAAAAGAAGAAACTTGAACAGTTCATGTTCGGTGCAACAGCATACAGTGAAAACGTAAATGAAGCTAGATTAAACAGCATCGTTCCAGGTAAGAACGCTACTTGGATTGCTGAACAGGCTGGTTTCAAAGTACCTGATGATGTTCAGATCTTAGTTTGCGAAGTTAAGGAAATCGGTCCTAACGAACCAATGACTAGAGAAAAGCTTTCTCCAGTATTAGGTATGATCAAAGCAAACTCTACTGAAGATGGTATTGAAAAGGCTGCTCAGACTGTTGAATTCAACGGTTTAGGACATTCAGCTGCAATCCATACTACTAATCATGAAATTTCTAAAGCATTCGGTAAGAGAATCAAAGCTATCCGTATTATTGAAAACGCTCCATCTACATTCGGTGGTATCGGTTCAGTATACAATGCATTCTTACCTTCATTAACACTTGGTTGTGGTTCTTATGGTCATAACTCAGTATCAAACAACGTAAGTGCTATTAACTTACTAAATATTAAGAGAATAGGGAGACGTAACAACAATATGCAATGGGTTAAACTTCCTCCAAAGATTTATTTCGAAAGAAATTCAATCAGATATCTTAGAGATATGAAGGAAATGAAGAAAGCAATGATCGTTACAGACAGAGGTATGTATGACCTTGGTTATGTAGGAAAGATCGAAGATGTTATCAGAAGAAGACGTAACAAAGTAGACGTTGACTTATTCATCGACGTTGAACCAGATCCATCTTTAGATATGACTCTTAAGGGTCTTGAAATCATGAAGAGCTTCCAGCCTGATACAATCATCGCTATCGGTGGTGGATCTTCAATGGATGCTGCTAAAGTTATGTGGTTAATGTATGAACATCCAGAAGTTAACTTCGACGACATCAAGCAGAAATTCATGGATATCAGAAAGAGAGCATTCAAGTTCCCAGAACTTGGTAAGAAAGCTAAGTTAGTATGTATCCCAACTACTTCAGGTACAGGTTCAGAAGTAACTCCATTCGCAGTTATCACTGATACTAAGGAAAACAAGAAATATCCATTAACTGACTACGCTTTAACTCCAACAATCGCAATTGTTGACCCTGAATTCGCTATGTCTATGCCACCAAGAATCGCTGCTGATACTGGTATCGACGTATTAACTCATGCTATTGAAGCATATGTTTCAATCTTAGCTTCTGACTTCACTGATGGTTGGGCAAAACAGGCTGTTAAGTTAGTATTCGAAAACCTTGAAAAGTCAGTACTTGAAGGTGATCCTGATGCTAGAATTAAGATGCATAACGCTGCATCAATCGCAGGTATGGCATTCGCTAACGCATTCTTAGGAATGAACCACTCATTAGCTCATAAGATCGGTGGAGAATGGCATATTCCTCATGGACGTACTAACGGTATGTTATTACCACATGTAATCAGATACAATGGTACAGTTCCAACTAAGTTAAACATCTGGCCAAAGATCGAAGACTATAAGGCAGATAAGAAATATAGAGAATTAGCAGAATTAATCGGCTTACATCCAAAGACTGATGCAGAAGGTGTTGAAATGTTCGCACAGGCTGTTGAAAAGTTATGGGTAAAAGTTGGTGGTGCTGTAAACGTTAAGTCACAGAACATCAGCAAAGCTGATTGGGAAGAATCAGTACATAGAATCGCTATGAACGCATACGAAGACCAGTGTACTCCTGCTAACCCAAGAATGCCTATGGTTAAAGATATGGAAGCTATCCTAGAAACAATCTACGATTACGAATCTCCATTCGCTAAGAAATAATTCTTAAAACCACTAAGAGGAAATCCTTACGGCTTTCCTCTTTTTTTGTGTTAAATTATGTTAAATAGTATTGTTTATTGACACTCACAAGTGAACAAATTAAAATGACATGTCGGAGGACACTGTCATGAAACATAAACGTTATATATTCTTGCTCATTGCAGCTGTCGCTTTCATTATTCAATTAATAGATATCATTTCTTATACAATCAAGTTTTCTATTACACAGACATTTGTACTTGTTATTATTCAGATGATTGGTTTGGTGGGTTACGCTTATGGTGCAAGAAATGTAGTAAAAAATAAAAGAAGAATGTTTTATATACTTCATAGTATCGCATTCATCATCTACCTTATAAATCTTACTTATCAATTGTTCCTTAATCCAGCATTAAGACATGTTAAAGTTATAAGTAGTGTGAATATCAGCCCATTAAAGACAATATTTCTTTATTACACAGCTTATACAAGACATACATTACCTATTAAGAATATCATTCTGAATATGATTGGGAATGTCATGTTGTTTATGCCTTTTGGGTATTTTGTATATGTCTTATTTAAACCAATGCGTTCATTTCAACCTTATTTCTTCTTTTTCTTATTTATGATTGTAGGAGTAGAAGTCATTCAATATATTTGGAAGGTTGGATCAGCAGATATAGATGATATCATTCTGAATATGAGCGGCGTACTGATTCTATATATTGTATTGAAAATCCCATTCATAAAAAAATTATTTTAAAGTCAAAAAATCACAAGTATTACACATCTTTTCTGTTACAATAATTGTATAAGAAAGAGGTGAATCTTGTGCTTTTTATTTTTCTACTATTGTTGTTCTTATATTTGTTCCTAACAAGATACTACATCACTGAAGATGTGATTGTAAAAGAAGTCCTTGAAGATAAGATCATATTTGAATCAGAACTTGGTAAAGAAATTGTACTCAAAGTAACAAAACCTCATGAATATCTAGAAGGACAAAAGGGACAAGTCTCATTCCATGGAGAAAAAATCGTATCATTTCAAAAAGCAGCCTAGAAGGGCTGCTTTTTGATTAGATGACGTTAAAGTGTTTTAAGGCATTGTAGATACCATCATCTTCAATATCAGTTGTAATATACGTTACATAATCAAATAGAACAGGATTAGAATTGCCCATAGCTACTGATTCCTTAGTATAAGTCAACATTGGTAGATCATTTGTAGAATCTCCAATAGAAATACAATCATCAATAGAAGCACCAATGAGATCAATAAATGTTTGAATACCTGTTGCTTTAGAACAATCTTTTGGAACTACTTCAATGAAGTCTTCAGCACGCTGGATATATTCTAAATCATCTTTAAATGCATCCTTAAATGATTCAATATCATCTTCTGGTGTATACCATGCAGTGAACTTATCAAAATTAGGTTCATCATCTTTATGATATACAGGAACATTTACTTTAATATCTTTATAATGTTCTTTGATTTCCTGAACTGTCTTTGTCTTAATTGTTTCAGGGAAATAAATAGATTCAGGACCTTCTAATACGGCATCAATATCTAATTCAATAGCTTTATTCACAATTCCTTTCTTTAATTCTGAAGGAAGTTTAGCATGATAGATTTCTTTACCATGATAGTAGATATTAGTCCCACAACCACAGATATAACCATCTAATCCTAATTCTTTAATTACATCTTCTATAATACAAATAGTACGTCCTGTATTTACCATCAGGATATGTCCATTATCCTGAGCTAGTTTGATTGCTTTCTTTGTACTTTCAGGAACAGTAAAGTCTGTTTCTGTAGATAAAGTACCATCAATATCAAAAAATATAACTCTTCTACTCATAAATATTCTCCTTGTTTCATACAACTAAACCACAAATAATTATATCTGTCAACAATCTCTCAATTCTTGAAAATACCACATGGTAGCGCATTAATTTACTATGAAGCGACATTGAATAGAAACCTAATATGTGATAATATTAAATAAGATTCAGAAAGGATTGAGAATATGTATAAGATTGTAAAAAAAGAAGTACTTAATGACGTTGTACAGTTAATGGAAGTACATGCGCCAATGGTTGCAAGAAAATGCGAACCAGGTCAGTTTATTATTTTACGTGTAGGAGATGATGGAGAAAGAATCCCTCTTACAATTGCTGATTATGATAGAGAAAAGGAAACAATCACAATAATTTATCAGATTGTAGGTTACTCTACTAAACAGCTTGCTAAGTTAGAAGAAGGAGATTATATCACTGACTTCGTAGGTCCTCTTGGTGTCCCTACTCATCTTGAAAAGAAGGATCACGTAATCGGTGTAGCTGGTGGTGTGGGTAGTGCGCCATTATTCCCACAGTTAAGAAAACTAGCAGAACTTGGTACTAAGGTTGATGTAATCATCGGTGGACGTGAAGAACAGTATGTATTATGGGCAGATCGTTTTAAAGAATTCTGTGATAATGTATATATCGCAACAAATGATGGCTCTGTAGGTACAAAAGGTTTTGTTACTGATGTATTAACTGATTTACTTGATAAGGGTGAAAAGTATGATGAAGTTATTGCAATTGGACCAGTTGTAATGATGAAGGCAGTTGTTGGAGTAACTAAGCCTAGAGATATTAAGACAATGGTTTCACTTAACCCAATCATGATTGATGGTACTGGTATGTGCGGATGCTGCCGTGTTACTGTTGATGGTAAGATCAAGTTTGCCTGTGTTGATGGACCAGACTTTGATGGTTTAAATGTTGACTTTGATGAATTAATGGCAAGACAGAGAATGTTCAAGGAAGAAGAACATCTTGTTGACAGCAATGCAGACCGTATGTGTAACTTAATGAAGGGGGTTAAATAATATGTCTAATATGTCAAATGTAAAGGTAGAAATGCCTTCTCAGGAACCTGAAATTCGTGCAACTAACTTTAAAGAAGTTGCTTTAGGATATACAAAAGAGATGGCTCAGGAAGAAGCAGCTCGTTGCCTAAACTGTAAAAAGCCTCGCTGTGTGGATGGATGTCCAGTAAATGTACCTATCCCTCATTTTATTCAGGAAGTAGTGAATGGTGATTTTGAAAAAGCTTATGAAATCATCACTACAGAAAATGCTTTGCCTGCAATCTGTGGTCGTGTATGTCCACAGGAAAACCAGTGTGAAGGTAAATGTATTAGAGGTATCAAGGGTGAATCAGTTGCCATTGGTAGACTTGAAAGATTCGTTGCTGATTACCATAGAGATCATGGTAAACCAACTGAAACTAAGATTGAAAAGAACGGTAAGAAAGTGGCTATTGTAGGTTCAGGACCTTCAGGTATTTCTTGTGCCGGTGAACTTGCTAAACGTGGTTATGATGTAACAGTATTTGAAGCATTACATAAAACGGGTGGTGTATTATCTTATGGTATCCCAGAATTCCGTTTACCAAAAGATTTAGTACAGGCTGAAATTGATGGTGTTGCAGACTTAGGTGTTAAGTTTGAAACAAACGTTGTAGTTGGTCGTTCTATCACAATTGATGAATTACAGGAAAGTGGTTATGATGCTGTATTCGTAGGTGCTGGTGCTGGTTTACCTCGTTTCCAGGGTATTCCAGGTGAAAACCTGGATGGTGTTTATGCTGCAAACGAATTCTTAACTCGTGTTAACTTAATGAAGGGTTATGAATTCCCTAAACATCCTACTCCAGTAAAAGTAGCTGATACAGTATGTGTTGTAGGTGCTGGTAACGTAGCTATGGATGCTGCAAGAACTGCTAAGAGACTTGGTGCTAAGAACGTATATATCGTATATCGTCGTAGTGATGCTGAAATTCCTGCACGTGCTGAAGAAGTACATCATGCTAAGGAAGAAGGTATTATCTTCAAGTTATTAACTAATCCAGTTGCTGTTCATGGTGATAATGGTTCAGTTAAAGCTCTTGAATGTGTAGAAATGGAATTAGGAGAACCAGATGCATCTGGTAGAAGAAGACCAGTTGTAAAAGAAGGTACTAACTTCACTATTGATTGTGGAACAGTTGTTATCGCAATCGGTCAGTCTCCAAACCCATTAATTAGACAGACTACTCCTGGTCTTGATTGCCAGAAGTGGGGTGGTATCATCGTTGAAGAAGAAACTAACCATACATCTAAAGAAGGCGTATGGGCTGGTGGTGACGTTGTAACTGGTGCTGCTACTGTAATTCTTGCTATGGGTGCTGGTAAAAAAGCAGCAAAAGCTATTGATGAAAAATTAAGTGGTGAATAAATGTATTGTACACGATGTGGTAAAGAATTAGAGGCAGGTACAAAGTTCTGTCCTAATTGTGGAGAACCTGTGAGATTAGAAAATAGAACAGACTACACAAATATGGAAGACTATGCTTCTAGTAATGGCTATACTAGTCCTTATTATGAAGAAGATCGTGCCTCTGTTGGATTATGTATCATTTCATTCCTATTCCCTTTTATGGGTGTTATCTTCTTCTTCATGAAAAGAAGAACGACTCCTAATAAAGCAAAGGCATGCTTGATTACAGGAATCGTTAGCTTTGTATTGAATTTTATTGCAACTTATGCATTATTATTAAACACAGGAATCAGAATCTTTTGATTCCTGTGTTTTTCATACTTGTAAAGTAACAGTTTGATTTAGTAAAATAGAGGGATGGAGGTGTTACTCATGCCAAAAGGTATTTCAATCATGTCACAATTATTAAGCGTTGTGAATTATGGTGATGGTAAAGAAGTAAATGCGGATATCGCTAAGACAATATTACAGAATTATAATAAGATTCCAGAACTCACTATTTTTGATTTAGCTGATTTGTGTTACGTCTCTTCTTCGTCTATTACAAGATTTGTGAGAACACTGGGATATGATAGCTATAAAGAATTCAAGAGTGATATAGATCATACTTTGACAATTGATGTAGATTACTCTAAGCGCATCAATATGGCAACTGCTGAAGACTTAAAGCCCATTTATCAAAGATATACTGAAAATGTTATAGAGAATATACAATTCACTTTTGAACATATTGATTATCGTCAATTAAATAGAGTATGTGAAATGATGTATCAGGCGAAGGAAATTGCTTTATTTGGTTTAGAATATGCTAATTATGTAGGTATTCATTTCCAAAATAAGATGGCAAGTTTGAATCGTTTGATTCAATTAGGTGTCTCTGATGAAAAACAATTAGAACTTGCGAAAAGACTTGCACCACATTCTCTTGTTTTCATTATCTCTTTAGAAGGAAGTTTCTTTTATCGCAATACAGAGATTGTTGATATATTGACAGAAAAAGAATGCAAGATTGTGGCTATATCTATGATTACAGTTGGTAAACTTATTAGTGCATGTGATGAAGTCATCTTATGTAATAAGACAAATAGTAATACAGAAGGACGTATTACTTTGATGTACACCATTGAGTTAATCATCATTTACTACTATATTAACTACTCACATATATGAAAAATTTCATAATCTGAAATTATGCTGGAGAATATGACATCTTCAGCATTTTTTTGACGAAAAAAATGAGTTCACTTTGTATTAAGATATCAGAGGGAGGAAAAAGAATATGAAAAACAAAGAATTTCCTAAAGACTTCTTATGGGGTGCTTCTACAAGTGCCTTTCAAGTAGAAGGTGGTTTTAATGAAGAAAGAGGTATTGCTAATAGTGATATGCGTCATATACCAGATGGCTTAGCAGACTATAAAACAGCCTCGGATCATTATCACCATGTCAAAGAAGATGTACAGTTGATGAAAGAACTTGGTATGAAGGTATACCGCTTTTCATTCTTCTGGACAAGAATTATGCCAGATGGTGAAAATGTGAGCCAGAATGGCTTGAACTTCTACCATGAGTTGATTGATGAGCTTCTTGAAAATGGTATTCAGCCATTTCCTACACTTTATCATTTTGAAATGCCTTATGCATTGATTGAAAAGTATGGAGGATGGAAGAGTAGAAAATGTGTAGATGCATATGTAAAATATGCCAGAATCTGTTTTAAAGAGTTTGGATCAAAGGTTAAAATGTGGGCAACTATTAATGAACAGATGTGTGCTACAGCTCCTGATGATATGAATATGAATCTTGAAAAAGATCCACATTTAAGACAGAAGAATCTTTATCAGATGTCATATCATATGACTTTAGCTGAAAAGATTGCGACAAGTTATTTTAAAGAAATGGTTCCTGATGGGAAAATTGGTCATGTAGTTGCCATGCAGGTGATTTATCCAGCAACATCCGCACCAGAAGATGTGCTTGCTGCAAAGAATGCAGAAGATGAAGTACAATGGAGTTTCCTTGATTTATCTATTAAGGGACATTACTCTCGTCACTTTACAAAATATTTGAAGGATAGAGATGTTTATCCAGAAATGAATGAAGAAGATCTCCATTATCTTAAAGATAATCATCCAGATTTTATTGGTGTAAACTATTATGCAAGCTGCACAGTTAGAGCTAAATATCCTGAAGATGAATGCACAAGAATGCCACCGTTCTATATCAGCGATCAGTTCTATGTTGTGAATAATGAAAAACTGAAACCAACAGAATGGATGCATTTTGGAATTGATCCAGATGGTCTATATATTGGAATTAGAAATCTCTATGACAGATATGAATTACCAATGATTATTACTGAAAATGGTATGGCTTATACAGATAAAATAGAAGAAGATGGTTCAATAAATGATATTTATCGTATTGATTATGTGACAAAACATATTAATCAGTGTTATAAGCTGATTGAAGAAGGTTATCCGCTTTTTGGATATTGTCCTTGGTCATTTTTAGATGTTGTTAGTTCACATGAAGGATTTAATAAACGTTATGGCCTTGTCTATGTGGATCGTACAAATAGAGATGTAAAATCATGTGCACGTATTAAGAAGAACAGTTTTTATTGGTATCAGAATATTATTAAGAACAATGGGATTAAAGGAGAATGATTATGAACAAGTTTATACAATTCATGGAAGAAAAATTTATTCCAGTTGCAAATAAAATATCTAGAATTAAAGCATTGCAGGCAGTATCAGGAGGTTCTATGTCACTTCTAGGTGTTATCATGGTAGGAGCAATTTTTTCGGTTTTAACTTCTATCACATGGGCACCTTATCAGAATTTCTTAAAGGCAACACACTTATTGACTATCATTAATTTTGTACCTAATGTCACTACAGAGCTTATTGGCTTATTTATGGCATTCTCTATTGCATATAATGGGGCCAAGGTTTATGGCATTGAAAAGAATGCATTTAATACAGGAGTAATCTCTTTAGTGGCATTCATTCTATTAGCACCTATTACTGTACAAAAGCAAGGTATGGTATCAACTAATATGTTTAATGCAGCTTATTTTGGACCAAAAGCTGTTATTTCAGCAATTGTTGTTTCATTGATTGTCATTCAGATCATGAAGTTCTTTATGAATAAGAATATTACAATCAAGATGCCAGAAGGTGTTCCACCAATGGTCAGCAACTCATTCACTTCATTAATCCCAGCAGTTGTCATTGTATTAGTGTTTGGACTTGTAAAATATGGTTTCTCTGTTACTCATTTTAAGACATTCAATGATTTTATCTATACAATCATTCAGACACCATTACAGTCTCTAGTAGGAAGTTTCCCTGCATTTATCTTATTATTAGTAATTGACCAATTATTATGGTTCTTCGGTATTCATGGATCACAGACAGTTTTACCAATTCTTATTCCAGTTTGGTTAGGTTATATGTCAGAAAACTCAGCCTCACTTGCAGCAGGACATGGGATTGTCCATGCTATTAACTTTGGTTTATGGGATTTAGCTTGTATTGGTGGTTGTGGTGCGACAATTGGTTTAGTTATTATGATGTTCTTCACAGCTAAGAGTGAAAGATATAAAGCATTTGGTAAAGTGACTTTCCCTTGTGGAATTTTCAGTGTCAATGAACCAGTTATCTTTGGCTTACCACTTATGTTGAATGTTATGACAATCATTCCATTTATTGTATGCCCAATTGTTGTGTCATCTGTAGGTTACTTACTCATGAAACTTCATATCATTGCACCTTATATTGGTATTCTTGGAACAGGATCTCTTCCACCATTTATTCATGGTATGGTCAATGGAAGCATTAGTGCAGGTATCTATGAACTTGTTGCAGTTGTTTTATCATGTGTTATCTGGTATCCATTCTTTAAGATGTTAGATAAACAGGCATTAGAAGAAGAAAATAGAATCAAGGAAGAAAAAGCAAATGATTAATATACTAGAATATTCAGATATTACATTCCCAGAAGATTTTTTATGGGGTGCTTCTACTGCAGGACAACAGATTGAAGGTAACAACAATTCATTTTATGATGATAAGGAGATTGCACCTAAGTTTGCTTATGGTGGTGTACCTTATCAAATGGCAGGACGTGCATGTAATAGCTATGAAATGTACAAAGAAGATATCGCATTACTAAAGAAGATGCATTTAAACTCATATCGCATGTCTTTGGAATGGTCACGTATTGAACCAGTAGAAGGGCAGTTTGATGAAAAAGAGATTGAACATTATAGAGATGTCTTGAAAGAATTAAAGAAGAATAACATTAAAGTATGTTTAACACTTCATCATAATTCACATCCTGTCTGGTTTCACCAGTTAGGTGCATTTAAAACTATGGATAATCTTGACTATTTCTTAAAATATGTGGAAAAGGTTGTACCAGAATATGATGAATATGTAGAATGCTGGCTCATTATCAATGAAATGAATATCGTCTTTGAATATACAATTGAAGAAAGTATTAATTTGCTTCAGTATCATGCCAAGGCATATCATGTCATTAAGAAATATTCTAATAAGCCTGTCTCATCTCCTATGAATTATGCTGAAAAGAAACCAATGAGAGGTGTTACAGATAAACCAGATCAGATCATGGCAGATTATATTGATTATATGGAAAATGAATTCTTCTTACATGCAATAAGAACAGGGGAGATTGTTGTTCCATTCCATGATGCTATTTATATGCCTGAATTAAAGGATACATGTGATTTCTGGGCAGTGAATGTTTATACAAGACAGCTGATTAATAGTAGAAAAGCAATGTTTAGATTTGATCGTTATGAAGCAAGCAGTATTCATAGTTTAGATGTTCCATATTTTAGTGATGATATTTGTCCAGAGGTTATATTCCATTGTCTCAATAGATTAAAGGATAAACCAGTTCTCATTACTGAAAATGGTATTGCTTGCAAGAATGATAAATATCGTGTCATTTACATTGCGGCTGTATTACAGGCTGTCAAGCAGGCGATGGATAGTGGAGTCAAGGTATTAGGTTATCTTCATTGGTCATTATTAGATAACTGGGAATGGGGGACTTATACACCAACATTTGGATTAGCTTCAGTTAATCATGAAACTTATGAAAGAACACTTAAACCAAGTGGATATTTCTATGGTGAAATAGTAGAAAACAATGCTCTCACACTTGATATTATTAAAAAATACTATCCAAATAACATATAGGCACCTTTAAAAAGGTGTCTCAGACTGTTGACAAACTAAATGTTAACAGTCTTTTCTTTTAAATTTGAAGAGTATATGATAATATAGTTACTGTCG
>NZ_RCYB01000021.1 GCF_004168205.1 Catenibacterium sp. co_0103
GTAGCGCATATGTCTGATATGCCGTATAATCTTGTTGGTGTATCATTGCAAACTAAATATACCACAAAAGACGGACCGAGGTCCGTCTTTTGCTTTTTATGAAACTATAATGAGTTATTTACCCGTTACAGCCTCTTTTTATTTACAGAAAGAAGTTAAATATCTATCATTCAATATGCATTCATGCTATAATGAACCCGATTATAAAAAAGAAGGAAAGGTGAATTGTATGATTGGTTATTACAACTATACAGTCATTCTAACATATTGTAGTTTGATTAGTGCGATTGTAGGAACTCATTTCGCATTTGAACACAATTATGTTTTGGCATTATTCTGTCTTATGCTTTGTGGCTTTTTTGATTCTTTCGATGGTATCGTTGCACGTTCAAAAAAGGACAGAACAGAAGAAGAAAAGAAGTTTGGTATTCAGATTGATTCTCTTGTAGACTTAATCAGTTTTGGCGTTTATCCTGCAATCATTGCCTACTCAATGGGATTCAATAGTTTCCCTTGTTTGATCATCTTTATTATATATATTCTTGGTGCTGTTATTCGACTAGGATATTTTAATGTTATGGAAGATATGAGACAGCAGCAGACTACTGAAAAAAGAAAATATTACCAGGGATTACCTGTTACATCTTCTTCTCTAATTTTTCCAATGATTTACTGTTTAACAGTATGGCTTAAAGTACCTCAAGTTCAGTTTGTTTATTTAATTGGACTACTAGTTGTAGGTATTCTATTCGTAGCTAATATCAAAGTAATCAAGCCTGATTTTAAGGGTGTCCTAGGTCTTATTGGCTTTGGTATTATTTTATTAATCATTTTAATTATTAAAGGTGTTGTTTTAATCTAGTATGGCAATATTCAAACGTAATGGTGAAAAATTAGAATATGATCAGTCACAGGATCTCTTCTTAGAGAAATTATATGGATCACTTGCAGGAAGATGCTTACTAAAAGTACTCACTCAGCCTGTTATTACAGAACTTGGTGGTGCTTTTATGAATTCTTCTCTCTCTAAAGGACAAATCAATTCTTTTGTAGAAAAAAACAATATTGATATGAATCTATATGAATCACAAGATTATCATTCTTATAACGATTTCTTTACACGTACTATTAAAGATGGTGTAAGACATATCGATATGGATGAAAAAGTTCTTATTGCGCCTTGTGATAGTAAACTCACTGTTTATCCTATTGAGGATACATTACAGCTTAAAATTAAGAATTCAGTTTATACAATTGAAGACTTATTAATGAGTCCTTCACTTGCAGATGAATATAGAGGTGGTCTATGTCTTGTATTTAGACTTACAGTAGATGATTATCATCACTATCATTTCATTGATGATGGAACAGCTGACAAAGATCACTTTATTAAAGGTGTTTTCCATACAGTCAATCCTATCGCAAGTGATTATTATCCTATCTATAACACTAATAGCCGTTCTTATACAGTTCTTCATACAAAACACTTTGGTGATGTAGTTCAGATGGAAGTAGGGGCTATGATGGTTGGTAAAATTACTAACTTAAATAAGAAAACCTTTAAACGTGGTGAAGAAAAAGGCTATTTTGAATTTGGTGGCAGTACAGTTGTCTTATTTATAAAAAAAGATATTGTAGATATTGATGAGGATATTCTCAACATTTCTAAAAATGAAGATGAAGTACGTGTTCTTATGGGAGAACGTATCGGTACACTAAAATAGTGAGAAGGTGAATACCTTCTCATTCTTTTTGTTTTGTTTAAAGAGTTTTATGCTATAATTAAGAATGCGAATAAGGAGGTTATGTGATGGGCAAAGTAATCGCAATTACAAACCAAAAAGGTGGTGTAGGAAAAACAACCACTAGTATTAATTTATGTGCAGCACTCGCACTTATGAAGAAGAAAGTATTACTTGTAGATATGGACGCTCAGTCTAATGCGACGCAGGGTATTGGAATCGATCGTTCTAGTTTAGAAAAAACAACTTATGACGTACTTATTGATGAAGTACCCATTGAATCAATCATCAAACATAGTGAAATCCCACATCTAGATGTGGCACCTGCTAGTATTGACTTAGCGGGTGTAGAAGTACAACTATCAGCTGTACCAAAGGGAAGAGAAAAACGTTTAAGAAAAGCAATGGATAGTGTTAGAGATCAATATGATTATATTATTATTGATTGTCCACCAGCTTTAGGTTTATTAAACACAAACGCTCTTACAGCTGCAGATAGTGTCTTAATACCAGTACAGTGTGAATATTATGCGCTAGAAGGTTTAACACAATTATTAAATACTATTTTATTAACACAGTCAGTATTTAACCGTAATCTCACAATTGAAGGTGTATTATTGACTATGCTTGATTCACGTACTAATTTAGGTGTAGAAGTGACACAGGAAGTACGTAAATACTTTAAGGATAAGGTTTATAAAACAGTTATTCCTAGAAATGTAAAGCTCTCAGAAGCACCTTCTGCAGGTCTTTCAATCTTTGATTATGATTCACGTAGTGAAGGTGCGAAGTCTTACGCACGACTTGCGAAAGAGGTGGTGAGTAGAAATGGCAGATAAGAAAAAACGTTTAAGTAAAGGATTAGATGCAATCTTTGATACAACATCTACCGGTGGAGATCTTCAATCAATGATTTCTGCGATTGAAAGTAATTCTAATGAATTCACTCAAGAAAAAGTTTCTATTGATTTAATCAGACCTAATCCTTATCAGCCTAGAAAACATTTTGATCAGGATAAGTTGAATGAATTGGCTCAGTCTATTAAGGAACATGGTATTCTACAGCCAATTCTATTAAAGAAGTCTATTCATGGTTATGATATTGTAGCTGGTGAAAGAAGATTTAGAGGAGCTAATATTGCAGGGTTAAAAGAAGTTCCTGCAATTATCGTAGACTTCACTGATGATCAGATGATGGAAATTGCGCTTCTTGAAAACATTCAGAGAGAAGACTTAAATGCGATTGAAGAAGCACAGGCTTATAAAGCTATGATGGATAAGATGAATCTGACTCAGGAAGAACTAGCTGGACGTATTGGAAAATCAAGAACTCATGTCACTAATACTTTAAGACTTCTTAATATCAATGAGAAACTTCAGCAGTATATTCTAGAAGGTATTCTTTCTATGGGACATGTTAGACCATTAGTAGGTTTAGATGATGAAACAGCTCTTAAAATTGCGAATCGTGCTATTAAAGAGAAACTTTCTGTACGTCAGGTAGAAGATATCGTTAGAGGATATAAACTTGCTCAGAAGCGTAAAAATGCGCCTAAGAAAGAAAAAAATACGACCTATACTTATGCAGAAGATTTATTAAGAAAGAAGTTCCGTACTAAAGTAAAGGTAGAAGAAAAAACAATTACTCTTAAGTATTCTGATACAGAAGACCTAAATCGTATTCTAGAAATCATGGGTGTTATAGAAGATATCTAAAGAACAGGAAACTGTTCTTTTTTCATTTCTGGGAAATCTCAATGTTTAATTTATATTCTATGTATAATAAATATGAAAGAAGAGGACACACAATATGAAACAATTTCCAGAAGGATTTTTATGGGGCGGTGCTGTTGCTGCCAATCAGTACGAAGGTGGATGGAATGAAGGCGGTAAAGGTATCACTGTCTCAGACTGTGCTAGAAGTCATTTAGATGTAGATGTACAGGACTATAAGAAACAAAACGAAGTCACTACAGCTGACATCGAAGAAGCATTAAAAACACAGGATGAAGTATACTATCCAAAAAGACATGGTGCAGATGGATATCACCACTATAAAGAAGACATTAAGCTATTTGCAGAAATGGGTTTTAAAGTATTCCGTTTATCTATTGCCTGGGCAAGAATCTTCCCTAACGCAGATGATGCAACACCTAATGAAGAAGGTTTAAAGTTTTATGACGATGTATTTGATGAATGTTTAAAATATGGTATTGAACCATTAGTCACTATTTCTCACTATGAACCACCTATTAATCTTGTATTAAATTATGATGGATGGTATTCAAGAGAAGTCATTGAAATGTTTGTACGTTATTGTGAAGTGATTGTAGATAGATATAAGGATAAAGTAAAATACTGGCTTACTTTTAATGAAGTAGACTCTATGATCAGACACCCATATACTACAGGTGCACTTATTAAAGATCGTTTCCCAGGTAAGAACTTTAATGAAGTGATCTTCCAGGCAATGCATCATCAGTTTGTAGCCAGTGCACTTGCAACTAAGATCGTACATGAAGCAAGACCTGATGCTAAAGTAGGTTGTATGTTAACAAAGCTTACTTACTACCCATATACATGTAAACCTGAAGATGTTTTACAGGCACAACAGGATATGAGAAGTACATATTGTTATAGTGATACACAGGTATTTGGTGAATATCCAGCATACTTATTATCTAAATTCAAGAATGAAGGCATCAATATCAAGATGGAACCAGATGACTTAAAAATTATGAAAGAATATCCAGTTGATTTCGTTTCATTCTCTTATTATTCATCTAGCTGTGTTGCAAAAGATGACAACGGTTTAAAGAAGACTGCAGCTAATACTAATGTGGCTATTAAGAACCCATATATTCCATCATCTGACTGGGGATGGCAGATTGACCCTATTGGTTTAAGAATATCTTTAGTAGACTTATATGACCGTTATAGAAAGCCATTATTTGTAGTAGAAAATGGTTTAGGTGCTAAGGATGAATTAGTGAATGGTACTGTAGATGATCAGTATAGAATTGATTACTTCGATGCACACTTTAAAGAAATGTATAATGCGATTGTAGAAGATGGTGTAGACCTCATGGGTTATACATCTTGGGGATGTATTGATATTGTTTCTGAATCTACAAAACAGATGTCTAAACGTTATGGTTTCATCTATGTAGATTGTGATGATCTAGGTAATGGTACTTATAAACGTTATAAGAAGAAATCATTTGATTATTACAAACATGTCATTGAAACAAATGGTGCATGCTTATTTGAAGATTAAAGGTAGTGGTTTTACTACCTTTTCTTTATGTCGAAAGAATGGTATTATTGAATGGTAAAGAAGTGAGGTATATATGAGAGAAAATTATGATGTAATTGTAGTAGGAGCTGGTCCAGCAGGAATTATGGCAAGTTATGAATTCGTATTAAAGAATCCTAACTTATCAGTATTATTAATTGATAAAGGAAGAGCAGTGACTGCAAGACATTGTCCTATCAAAGATAAGAAGATCAAACAGTGTCCAGTAATTAAGGATAATGAACCAGGTTGTTTACCAGCATGTTCTATTACATGTGGATTTGGTGGTGCTGGTGCTTATTCTGATGGTAAGTTTAATATTACAAGTGAATTTGGTGGATGGCTTACTGATTATCTTCCAGCAAATGAAGTAGAAGATGTAATTCGTTATGTAGATAGCTTATATTTAAAGCATGGGGCAACTAAAGATATTACTGACCCAACTACAGACAAAGTAAAAGAAATCGAACACAGAGGCTATGCAGTAGGTTTAAAGTTATTACGTGCTAAGGTCAGACATTTAGGTACAGAAGAAAACTTACGTATCATGACTGAGATGCAGGAAACATTAAAGGAACATATTGATATCCAGTTTAATACAGAAGTAGAAGATATTATTGTAGAAGATAATACAATCAAGGGTATCAAGCTTGCAAAGGGTGATATCATTACAGCATCTAAAGTATTACTTGCACCAGGTAGAGATGGTGCGACATGGCTAGATGCTATCTTTAAGAAACATGGCTTAGATCTTTATAACAACCAGGTAGATATTGGTGTACGTGTAGAAACATCTAATATCGTTATGGATGAAATCAATAAGAACTTATATGAAGGAAAGTTCATCTATAACACATCTGTAGGTACAAGAGTAAGAACATTTTGTTCAAACCCTAGTGGACATGTTGTAATAGAAAACCATGAAGGGACAATGATGGCCAATGGACATGCTTATCATGATCCTAAATTAGGATCTGACAATACTAACTTTGCATTATTAGTATCTCATGTATTCTCTGAACCATTTAACCAGCCTAATGAATTTGCCCATCAGGTGGCTCAACTAGCAAACAAACTATCAAATGGTTCTATCATCGTACAGAGATATGGAGATATCAAAAAGGGTAGAAGAACAACTGAAAAGCGTTTAAAAGAAGGTTATACAGTGCCTACATTACCAGAAGCTGTTCCAGGTGATTTAGGTCTTGTATTACCATACAATACAATGAAATCAATCGTAGAAATGATTGAAGCATTAGATCACGTAACACCAGGTATTGCGAATGAACATACATTACTTTATGGTGTAGAAGCTAAATTCTATAGTGCAAGACCAAAGGTAAGAGAAGGATTTGAAACTCTTGTAGATGGTTTATATGTTGCTGGTGATGGTGCAGGTTTAACACGAGGACTTGCTCAGGCAGGTGCTAATGGAATCTTAGTTGCAAGAGATATTATTAAAAGATTAGGAGAATAATGATGGAATACGGATTACATGATATTATTGAAATGAAAAAGCCACATCCATGTAAGAAATCCACACAATGGGAAATCGTAAGAATGGGTGCGGACATTAAAGTGAAATGCATGGGTTGCGGTGCAATTATCATGTTTTCACGAAGAGATTTTGAAAAGAGATTAAAAAAAGTAATTGAACATAAAGAAAGTGAATAATTTGACTCCATCAAAAAATAATGATTTAATGTAATCATACAGGATAACTGATGTAGAAAAATCGGTCTCGTCTAACACGGCGTATATCTAATTAGATATATGGCGGATGAGGGATGCCCATTCTTAGAAATGGTTCGACCGCCCCTTCAGTTATCCTTTTTTTATTTACACAAAAACGAGAGGCATTATGCCTCTCGTTAGTTGTTGATACGTTGATGACTGACAAAGTCAGTATGTTCTAATGTTTTAAAAGTATATCCATTTGCTTGATAGTATTCAATAATTGCAGGTAATGCCTGTACTGTAGTTGTTTTAGTGGCTGTATCATGCATTAAAATACAGACACGTGGTAGTCTTGACTTAGAACTTTCAATAATACGTGCAGGATTTACTGAACGTCTTGTCGCATCATTAGAAGATACATTCCAGTCATAGTACTTATAGCCTTTCTTTTCTACAACTTGTGCAACCTTAGCCATAATTCCCTGTGAATAATGTCTTGATACCGTATTTGAACTTCCTCCAGGGAAACGGATCAATTTGCTGGTACGTCCTGTTTGTTCTTTGATGATTTTCTCAATATTACCTAAATCCTCAAAATAAGTTTCTTCACTTTGATAAATACTATACTTATGTGTATAGCTATGTGCACCAATGGCATGTCCTTTTAAATAAGCTGTACGAATATAGCTCTGGTAACGGGCATTTTCACCAGTCACAAAGAATGTCGCTTTCACATTATGTTTATCGAGAATATCTAATACTTGAGGTGTGTTATGAGAAGGTCCATCATCAAAAGTCAGATAAACCTCTTTTACTTCATCAGCATGTACAGGACTATAAACAAGACTGATGAGAAGCATGAAAGCTATCGCAATATTTATCTTTTTCATGAGCACATCTCCTTTACCGGATACCATTATACACACTTCTCTGTGTAATAGTTATGTAATCTAAAAAAGTTCAATAATAAGACTGAGCACCATACCAGCAGTCACATCACTGATATGATGAAGACCACTTAAAACCCTTGTAATGGCAGTTAAAAATGCGAATATAAGCATCACTATACCAATATATAAATCAAAATGAATCGCAGTAAATGCGATAATAAATGCACTTGCAGCATGTCTAGAAGGGAAAGAACATCCTTCACGATGTTCAAAGAGTGGAGTGACTTCTAAGTAGTCATAGGGACGTGATTGATTAATCAGTTTTCTAATCACTGTCACAATAAGAAATGCAGCACAAGGTTTAATAATTGCATAAATGAGATAATCATCATGAGTTATATAGAAACCAATTAATAACATCACATAAGAAGCCATCATGATATATTTTAATGCGATTGTAAGAAATCCTACCACTTTTTTATAAGTAGGATGAGACCATAAAAATTGATTGAGTCTTTCATATATATTATTCATTCTATCACCTTCCCCATTATACCATTCATTCATTGCATTTTGATGTTAGTTATAATAAAATAATGTAGATTAAAAGGAGTGAATATAAATTATGTCATTAACTGCAGGAATCGTTGGTTTACCAAACGTTGGTAAATCTACATTATTTAATGCAATCACAAACGCACAGGTAGAAGCAGCCAACTACCCATTCGCAACAATTGACCCTAACGTAGGTGTTGTTGAAGTACCAGATCATAGATTAGATGATCTTGCTGCAATCTTTAATCCAAAGAAGACTATCTATACTACATTTGAATTTACAGATATTGCCGGCCTTGTAAAAGGTGCATCTAGAGGTGAAGGTTTAGGAAATAAATTCTTAGCTAACATCAGAGAAACAGATGCAATATGTGAAGTAGTAAGATGTTTTAGAGATAAGGATATTACTCACGTTGATGGTTCAGTAGATCCAGTACGTGATGTTGAAACAATCAATCTTGAACTTGTAATGGCTGACTTAGAAACAGTGGACAAGAGAATTGGTAAGATTGAAAAGAAAGCTCAGACTGGTGATAAAGAAGCTAAAGCTGAAATGGAAGTATTAGCACCATTAAAAGAAGTATTAGAAGCTGGTAAGATGGCTCGTACACTTACTTTTAATGAGGAAGAAATGGTTTATGTAAAACAGTTCAACTTATTAACTACTAAGCCTATGATCTATGTAGCGAATATGGGTGAAGAAGATATCGAAGATCCAGATTCAAACCCATACTATATTACTTTAAAAGAATATGCTGCAAAAGAAGGATGCGATGTTGTTCCTATCTGCGCTAAAATTGAAAGTGAATTAGCTGCATTAGATGCAGAAGATAAAGCTATCTTCATGGATGATTTAGGAATCAAGGAAAGTGGTTTAGATAAGCTTATTAAAGAAACATATGCTTTATTAGACTTAAAGACTTTCTTTACTGTAGGACCTGATGAATGCCGTGCATGGACATTTACTAATGGTATGACAGCACCAGAAATGGCCGGTATTATTCATACAGACTTCCAGAAAGGTTTCATTAAAGCTGAAACTTATACTTATGATGATATGATGCAGTATAAGAGTGAAGTGGCTTTAAAAGAAGCTGGTAAGATCAGACAGGAAGGAAAAACTTATAAAGGACTTGATGGTGATATCATGTTCTTCAAGTTTAACGTATAATGAAAATCATTAGACGTATTCTTCTTGTAGTATGTTTAGCTGTCTTTCTATATAGTGCAGGTAATCTTGCGAACATTGGATATAAATATCATAAGGTCAACTCTGACAACAAGAAGCTACAAGAAGAAGTCGTCACTGAAGTGAAGCAGGATTCACCACTGGATAGAAAAGTTGATTTTAACCAACTAAAGAGTATTAATGAAGATATCGTAGGATGGATCTATATTCCTAATACAAACATTGATTATGCTTTATTAAAAGGAAAAACAAATGATACATATATTCATACAAACTATGAGAAGAAGTATTCATTTGCAGGCAGTATTTTCTTAGATGAAGATAATAATTCTTCTTTGACTGATAGTAATACAATTATTTATGGTCATAATATGAAGAATGGTTCAATGTTTGCGAATATTAAGAAGTTTACAGATCAGGATTACTTTAATAATCATCCAGAAGTATATATTTATTTACCAGATGGCAGCATTAATGTATATTCTATCTATAGTACTAAGATCATTGATGCAACAAGTGATTATTACTTGAAGGATATTGATTATGCAAGTTATGTGGCTAATGCGAAATCATCCGCTAAACAATCAAGAGATGTAGATACACAAAATACAGCACCATTACTGCTTCTATCTACTTGTTATGCGCCTGATACAACAACACGTAGTGTTTTATTTGCTAGACTAGAAAAGAACGTAAAGTAATTTACGTTCTTTTTGATATAATGGAATAGAGGTGATTCATGATGTATAGCGCAATTATATTATGTGCAGGAAGTGGTAAGAGAACAGGTCTTGGTTACAACAAGATGTTCTATCAATTACAGGGAGAGACTGTATATGAAAAGACAGTGAATGTCTTTTTACATGATAAGAGATGTGAAGAAATCATTATTGTATGTAAAAAAGAAGAACAGTCACATTTCAAGAAACTATTAAATAAGAAATGTATGAAGTTTGTAGAAGGTGGAAAAGAAAGACAGGATTCTGTTTATGAAGGATTAAAACATGTCACAAGTGATTATGTAATGATTCATGATGGCGCAAGACCTTTTGTGAAAAAAGACCTTCTAGACCGTTTGGTAGTAGGTATGGAAGAATATAAGGCAGTTCTTGCAATGGTACCATGTAAAGATACAATCAAGCGTGTCAAGGACGGTAAGGTAGTAGAAACACTTATTAGATCTGAACTGATGCAGGCACAGACACCACAGGCTTTTGATACAGTACTTATTAGAAATGCTTATAAAGAAGCCATTGAAAACAATATCCAGGCGACTGATGATGCATCTATGTTGGAATTACAGGGTAAAGATGTCTATGTTGTAGAAGGTGATTATGACAATATTAAAATCACTACGAAAGAAGATCTAAAATAGTAAAAAAAACTTCGATTAATCATTGCTTTTTTGATTTTCTTGTGATAGTATGAACGAGCATGTAAAATATTACTGCCTGTCTAGAAGTATTCTAGACCGTCAAGACCAGAGGAGGTAAAAAAATGAACAAGTATGAAATTATGATGATTTTAAAACCTGATTTAGAAGATGATGCTAAGAATGCAGTATTAGATGGTTTTAAAGCAATCTTAACTGAAGGTGAAGGTGTTGTTGATAACGTTGACACTGAAAAGTTAGGCTTACGTGAATTAGCTTACGAAATCAAAGATTATACTAAGGGATTATATGTAGTAATCGATACTCATACAACTCCAGAAGCAATCGCTGAATTCGAACGTTTATCACGTATCAACCCAAGCGTATTACGTCACTTAACTTTAAGAAGAGACTAAGAAGAGGTGAGGGCGAATGCTTAACCGTGTCGCATTAGTCGGAAGACTTACAAGAGATCCTGAATTAAGAAGAACAGGTAATGGTACAGCTGTAACAAGTTTTACTTTAGCAGTTGATCGTAACTTCTCAACAAGAGATGGTCAGGAAGCTGATTTCATCAACTGTGTTGTATGGAGAAAACCTGCTGAAAATGTTGCACAGTACTGCAGCAAGGGTTCACTTGTATCAGTCGATGGTCGTATACAGACTCGTAGTTACGACAACAATCAAGGCCAGAGAGTTTATGTAACAGAGGTTGTGGCTGATTCAGTTCAGTTCTTGGAAACAAGAGCACAGAGAGAAAGAGCTCAGCAGAGTGCACCTATGATGCAGCAGCCTACAATGACTCAGCAGCCTAGACAAAACAACAATGACTTCTATGATATGAAGACAGTGGATCTAGATAAAGATTTTGATGATTCAGTGAATTCATATGATATCATGGATGACGATATTCAATTCTAACAGGAGGAAACAACAATGGCTTTCAGAAGACAGAGAATGGGTAGAAGAAAAGTTTGCTACTTCACTAAAAACAAGATTGATTACATCGATTATAAAGATGTTGAACTTTTAAAGAGATTTATCTCAGCTAACGGTAAAATCATCCCAAGACGTGTAACTGGTACAAGCGCTAAGTATCAGAGAAAACTTGCTAGAGCAATCAAGAGAGCAAGACAGATGGCTTTATTACCATACGTTGGTGAATAATTCTAACCTATGAACCTTGATGTAAATCAAGGTTTTTTTGTGCTTAAAAAGACTGTACCACGAGGTACAGCCTTTTTAATTTGAATCATTCTTTTTTCTATAGTTATATGGAGAAACATTCATCTTCTTATGAAACATTCGTGAAAAGTACAACTCATCATCAAAACCAACTGATTTACTAATTACTTTTATAGGTAAAGTAGTTTCAGTCAGCAATCTTTCAGCTTCTTCAAACTTTGTCTTTAAAATATAATCTTTCAAGGATGTATTCATGTTCTTTTTAAATAGTCTTGTAGTATAAGAACGATTAAGACCTAAATAATCCGCAATATCTGTTACATATATTTTTTCATCAATATGAGTAATACAATAGTTAATAATAGCATTCACATATTCTTCCTCTGTAGGATTCATATTTTTAAAATTAGGGAACTCATTCACGAGAAAATGAAGAAAATCATAGAGTAAACTGTTTAATAATAATTCTTTACATAGGGAAGTAGAACGATAAGCAACTGAAATATTTACAAACTTTAATGCCATTTTATCATTTTTAGAATAATGAAGAATAGGACTATTAGCTAATGTTGTTCTATTGAGATAGGATTCTATTTTTAATCCCTGCATGCCAATCCAGCCGTAAGCCCAAGGATCATGCATATCAGCGCAATAGTATACTTCCTGGCCGGGTTTTATAAAAAAGGCATCTCCTTTTTCAAGATGATACTCTTTACCCTCACATTTAAAAATTCCTTTACCACTTGTAATATAATGAATCATATAACTTTTTCGTACGGCAGGACCAAAAGAATGTCCTGGTTCACACTCTTCATAGCCATTATTGTAGATGAGTCCATCAGTATTTTTGTAGAAATTATCATTTGTTTCAATTCTCATAATATTTCTCCTATGTCACATTTGTCCATGATTATATCACAAATTGATATGTTTAAAAGTTAAAAGATAATTATAATAAAAATTAAGTTAGCGCTAACATTAAATGAATTGATGAGGAGAAATAAAATGAGTTTCAGTGATAAACTAATGGATAAAATGTTGCCTGTAGCAACATGGATTGCAGAAAATAAATATATCATAGCAGTACGTGATGGCTGTATGCTTGCATTTCCACCAACAATGTTTGCATCAATCTGTATTATTTTACAGAATTTACCAACAACATTTGGATTTAGTGGATTATTACCAAAAGTAATGCTTGATTTCTTAAATAATTTCTTTGGACCAGTTGCGAATGCAACTATGAATATTAGTACCATCTTTATGGTATTTGGTATTGCATATCATTTAGCAAAGAATTATGGAAAATCTTCTTTATATGCAGGTGCAATTGCACTTTCAAGTTTCTTAATGTTAGTTCCAATTACATATCAAAAAAGTGCAGGATTTATTCCCATCTCTAAATTCGGGGCAGAGGGAATGTTTATAGGTATGATCATATCAGTATTATCAACAGAAATTTTCTGTAGAATTGAAAATGCGGATATAAAAATTAAAATGCCTGCTTCAGTACCACCAGCAATTGCGAAATCTTTTGAAACTATTATTCCAGGTGCTGCATCATTACTTGTTATGAATATTATTAGATATGCATTCACATTCACTACATGGGGTAATGCAGTAGATTTCGTTTATAAGAGCTTACAGACTCCATTACAGGGAATTGGTGCTACATTACCAGCATTTCTTTTAGTTATTGCTTTAGCACAGTTATTCTGGTGGTTTGGTATTCATGGAACAATTGTTGTTAACTCAGTTGTAGAACCTATTTACGCAGCATTAGCTCTACAGAACTTCACAGCATATAGTAAAAATCAGGCATTACCAAATATTTTGACAAGTACTTTTAAAGGCGTTTTCGTTGATTGTGGACTTGTACTAGGCATTGCATTAGCAAGTATCATTTTAATTGCAAAATCAAAACGATTAAGAACAACAATGAAATTATTAGTTGCACCTGCTTGTTTCAATATCTCTGAACCATTTACATTTGGGCTACCAATCGTATTAAACCCAACTATCATTATTCCTTGGATCTTAGCTCCAGTAGTCATGTCAATTGTGGCTTACTTCTCAATGAGTATAGGAATTGTTCCTAGAACCAATGGTGCAACTATTGTATGGTCTACACCTGTATTCTTGTCTGGTATTTTAGCAACAGGTTCAATTCGTGGTGGATTATTACAGATTGTAAATGTCCTAATAGGTGTGTGTATTTGGTATCCATTCTTAAAATTATTAGATAGACAATATTTAAACGAAGAAAAAGAATCAAAAGAATAAAAGGAGATTACAATGGGTAAACAATTATCATTTAAACATGAATTTCAATATCCAGTAGAAGATGTTTATAACGTAGTAAAAGAACAACAATTATCTTTTTTTCAACAATATGATCATTCAATCAAAGAATTATCAAAAGGAATTGAAATAAAGAAGCAGATGTATACTAAAACTTCCAATAAAGAAATTCCTGTAAAGATGTGTATAAGTGAACTTATTGATAATCAACGTATGGAGGTGGTGACAAAATACCATGAGGGGGATATTGTCACTACTTACCTATTTGAAAATATTAATGGAAAGACAAGAATGACATATATTGAAGAAAATCATTTTAATAAAGCAATGAATGAGATGAATTTCTATTTTGTTAGTTTCTTATATAAGTGGATGTATAACCGTAATATAAAGAAAAGAATGCGATATATTGAGTCTTTGTTGGGAGAGGTAAATTAATGATTAATATTGTAGATGAAGTAGTATTTCATTTATCCAACAATAAGATGAGTTATATTATACAGATACTAGACAATCAACAGTTAGGCCATATGTATTATGGTAAGAAAATTGATGGTCTTACAAAAGAAGAACTTGCTTATTATACACGTAAAGACAATAAAGCAGCAGGAACAGTAAAATACAGTAAGAATATTCATGATTTTTCATTATCATGTGTTAATCAAGAATATCCGGTATTTGGCACAAGTGATTTTAAAGATGGGGCACTTTCTTTGTACTGTGAAAAAGTGCCGATGTATTTGGATTTAAAGTATAAAGGTTACTCTATTGTGAAAGGAAAATCTAGAAGAAAAGGTTTTCCAGGGACATATGGTACAGATGCTGAAACATTGATTATTGAGATGGTTGATAATGATTGTGATGTTGTTGTAAAGCAGTATTATACTATTTTTGAAGATAGTTGTATTATTGTAAGAAACCAGGAAATAATCAATAAAAGTGAAAAAACATATACAATTGATAAAGCTATTTCTGCTGTATTAGATTTGAATACTGCAGACTATCAATTTGTACACTTATCAGGTGCATGGTTAAAAGAAAGACAGGTAAAAAAACAAGATATAAAACAAGGAAAAGTAAGTGTAGGTACTTTAAAAGGTGCGAGTTCACATCAACAGAATCCTTTTATTGCATTAGAACATGTTGATGCAACTATCAACAGCGGTGAATGTTATGGGATGAACCTTGTGTATTCAGGTAATTTTTTAGGACAAGTGGAAGTTGATGAATGGAATTATACACGAATGATGCTAGGTATTAATCCAGATTATTTTAATTGGGATTTAAAGCCAGATAATAGCTTTATTACACCAGAAGTTCTTGTTGGTTATAGTGATGAAGGACTTGATGGTTTAGCAAGAGAATATTCAAGCATGATTGAGAATCATATTATTGATTCTAAATGGTTATCTAAACCAAGACCAATTGTCTATAATAGCTGGGAAGCCATATATTTTGATATGAATGAAGATAAATTATATGATTTAGCAGTCAAAGCAAAAGACCTTGGAATGGAATGCTTTGTTGTTGATGATGGATGGTTTTCCAAAAGGCGTAATGATCGAAGCAGTTTAGGTGATTGGACAGTCAGTCAGGAAGTATTCCCAAATGGTATTAAAGCATTTGGAAAGAAAATCCATGATATTGGCTTGATGTTTGGAATGTGGTTTGAACCAGAAATGATTTCTCCAGACTCACAACTTTTCAAAGAACATCCTGATTGGGTAGTAGCTCATCCTTTTTCTAGGCTATCAATAGCAAGAAATCAATACTGTTTAGATTTTTCTAATCCAGAAGTTATAGATTGTATTTATAGACAGATGGTTGCAGTAATTGATGAAGCAAACCTTGATTATATTAAATGGGATCATAACCGAAATATTACTGAAGCCTATTCACATTATTTAGAAAGCAATAATTATAATCAAGGAGAATTTTTTCATAGAAATATTCTAGGCTTATATGATTTATATGAAAGACTTACATCTCGTTATCCTGATTTATTAATTGAAGGATGTGCTGGTGGGGGAGGAAGATTTGATTTAGGTATTCTTTATTATAGCCCCTATATCTGGGCAAGTGATGATAGTGATGCCATTGAGAGATTAAAAATACAGTATGGAACAAGTCTTGCATATCCTATTTCTACATTAAGCAATCATGTTTCTATCACACCTAATCATCAGACACTAAGAAACACACCTTTACAAACACGTTATTTTGTAGCTTTATTTGGAAGTTTAGGATATGAACTAGATCTTAATGCATTAAATCTAGAAGAAATCGAATCTATAAAGAAACAAATTAAAGAATATAAAGAATTACGCCATTTGATTTCAAGAAATCAATTTCATAGGCTCATATCTCCATTTGATGGTGATCAAAATAAAGTGGCTTGGGCGATAGAAGGTAATGAAGAAATTATTATTGGTTTTTATAGAATTCTTGCTAGACCAAATGATACCCCATTTGAATACTTGAAGCTTCCTTTTATAAAAAACGGAACATATGTTATTGACGATGTACATAAAGTTTCAGGTCAGATTTTAAGAAATGTAGGATTAAAATTACCTTATCAGTTTAATTGTGTTAATTCTGATATGGCACAACTTTCAGGCGATTATCAAGCTTACTTATTTAAGTTAAGAAAAATAAAATAATGATATGATGACCTTCCGGTAGACAGTGTAAATAATTAAAAGCACTGTTTGCTGAGGAGGTTTTTTTGTACTTTCTTTTGTTGTTATATATTATACATAACATATCAGTATGGATGTACAATGTTAAATATAAATTAAATGAAATAGAATGAAACGAAAATAAATACGTTTCAATATAATTGCAACGAAAAATGTTTAGTTGCAAATCTAATGAAACGATAATATAATATGGGAAAGGAGGGGATTGTATGAGAGAAGATAAATGTTTGGAATTTAAAGAAAATATACAATCGAATACATTTCTTAAAACAATTAGTGCATTTGCAAATTATGGTACAGGTGAAATTATTTTTGGAATAGATGATGATGGTATTATAAAAGGTGTAGATAACCCTGAAGATGCATGTTTGAGACTTGAAAACAAAATAAATGATAATTTAAAACCAATTCCTCGTTATGAATTAGATATTGGAAATGATTCGACGATTACGCTAAAAGTATTTGAATCTGATTTTAAACCTTATTTATATAAAGGCAAAGCATATAAAAGATATGACTCTTCCACTATAGAAGTTGATAGACTAGAATTGAATAGATTAATTTTAGAAGGTAATAATCAATCATATGAAGAAATAACATCAAAAAAGCAAAATCTAACATTTACTTATTTAGAAAAAGAACTAATTGATAATTTATCAATTAAGGGATTAAATGAAGACATTTTAAGAACTCTAGATTTATATACAAATGAATCTCAATATAATAATGCAGCAGCACTACTTGCTGATAAAAACGATTATAAAGGTGT
The DNA here is from genome assembly GCF_004168205.1 of Catenibacterium sp. co_0103. GTDB lineage: Bacteria > Bacillota_I > Bacilli_A > Erysipelotrichales > Coprobacillaceae > Catenibacterium > Catenibacterium mitsuoka_A. The sequence continues at coordinate 17,675 of NZ_RCYB01000021.1, forward strand.
TGATATAGTTAGATTTGGTAAAGATATTGATGAAATTATGGATAGAAATATTATAGAAAATATGTCTGTTTTAAAAATGCTAAAAGAAAGCGTTGATATGTATAAAAAATATTATCAATATGAAAAGATAGAAGGAACAACAAGAACGCTGGTTTCACGTGTTCCGGAAAATGCTTTTCGTGAAGCTATTGCTAATGCTTTAATTCATCGTGTATGGGATGTAAACACTTTTATAAAAGTAAGTATGTTTGAAGATAGAATAGAAATTGTATCACCAGGAGGATTACCTTCAGGACTAGGGAAGGATGAATATTTAAATGGGCAAATATCTTTATTAAGAAATCCGATAATTGGTAATTTATTTTTTAGATTACGTTATATTGAAAAGTTTGGAACAGGAATAAAGAGAATTAATAAATCATATATAGACTCAATAACAAAACCTAAATATAAAGTATATGATAATTCAATATGCATAGAACTACCAACATTATTAGTGACACAAAATCTTACAGAAGATGAAAAGTTTCTTGTGAGTTTGTTCCAAGGAAATATAAAACTATCAAGAACAGATTTAGAAAGCAAGAGTGGCTTAGGAAAAGCAAAAATTATTAGAACTATAAATTCATTAATAGAAAAAAATATTATTGCTAGATCTGGGAAAGGTAGATCAACGAAATACTATATCTTATAATTTCAATTAGAATATAAAAATAAAGTCCATAGATACTAAAAAATCTAGTGTTTATGGACTTTATTTATTAAAATGAATATATCGTTTGTAACGAATTGCAACGAAAAAACTTTCGTTGCAAAAAGAGCGAAACGAAAGAAACGATATTTTTTATAACACTATCTTTTAAACATAATCATGGTATACTGTTGTAGAGATATAAAGAAAAGAGGTTAGAAAATGTACGCAAAAAATACATGGGAAAAGTATAAGGACAATCTCAATGAAGTCATGGAATATAATGAAGGTTATAAAGAGTATATTTCAAAAAACAAAACAGAACGTGCTTGTGTTAAAGATTCTATTCGTTTAGCCAAAGAAAAAGGATTCAAGCCATTAGACTCTTTTGAAACACTTAAGCCAGGAGACAAGGTTTATGTCAACAACAGAGATAAGAATATCGCATTATTTGTGATTGGTAATAAACCACTTACAGAAGGTATGAGAATCTTAGGTGCTCATATTGACTCTCCTAGAATGGACTTAAAACAGAATCCAATATATGAATCAGAAGGATTCGTATTAGCTGATACACACTATTATGGTGGTGTAAAGAAATACCAGTGGGTGACTATCCCTCTATCATTATATGGTGTTGTCGCAAAGAAAGATGGTACTGTCGTAGATGTTGTCATTGGTGAAGATGATAATGATCCAGTAGTAGGTATCTCTGATTTACTTATTCACTTAGCTGCAGAACAGTTAGATAAGAAAGCAGCTAAAGTGATTGAAGGTGAAAACCTTGATGTTACTTTAGGTAATATGCCTTTAGTAGGTGAAGAAAAAGATGCTGTGAAGGCCAATATCTTAAAGCTATTAAAAGATAAATATGATATCGAAGAAGAAGATTTTGTATCAGCTGAAATTGAAGTTGTACCAAGTGGTAAAGCAAGAGACTATGGTTTAGATCGTTCAATGATTGCTGGTTATGGTCATGATGATAGAGTATGTGCCTATACATCTTTAACTGCAATTCTTGATATGGATGTATGTGACTATACATGCTGTACTATTCTTGTAGATAAAGAAGAAATCGGTTCAGTAGGTGCTACAGGTGCGCAGTCTTTATTCTTTGAAAATACAGTTGGTGAAATGTTAGTGAAGATGGGTATTGATAGTTTTGTGCAGACAAGACTTAGTTTATCTAGATCAAAGATGCTTTCAAGTGATGTATCTGCTGGTGTAGATCCACTATTTGTAAGTGTGAATGATAAGAAGAACGCTGCTTATTTAGGTAATGGTATTGTATTTAATAAATATACTGGTGCAAGAGGTAAGAGTGGAAGTAATGATGCTTCTGCAGAATATGTTGCGAGAATTCGTGCTGTGATGGATGAATCAAATATCCACTATCAGACAGCTGAACTTGGTAAGGTAGACCTAGGTGGAGGAGGCACTATTGCTTATATCCTAGGAAACTACAACATGGATGTGATTGATGCAGGTATTGCAGTATTAAATATGCATGCACCAATGGAAGTCGTATCTAAAGTAGACGTATACGAAACATATCAGGCATATAAAGCGTTCTTAAAGAATGCATAATTCATAGAACTGTAGTTAAAACAGGCAGTAAACTTTATGTATTTCCACCTTGGATAAAACCAAGGTGTTTTTTGATTGATCTATGATACAATAATCAAGAGGTGATTTGATGAAACAATTAACACTTGGAATGGTGGCTCATGTTGATGCAGGTAAAACCACATTAAGTGAGTCATTACTCTATACGACAGGGACAATTAAACATCAGGGTCGTGTTGATCATAAAGATACATTCCTTGACTATAATACACAGGAAAGAGAAAGAGGCATTACTATCTTTTCTAAGGTTTCTGCTCTTGATTATAAGAATAACCATTTCACGTTTATTGATACACCAGGACATGCTGATTTTAGTGGAGAAATGGAACGTGCATTAAGTGTTCTTGATTATGCAATAGTGATTATCAATGGTTTAGATGGTGTACAGGCGCATACTAAAACAATCTGGAACTTATTGAGACACTATCATGTACCAGCATTCATCTTTGTGAATAAGATGGATTTAACACATTATACAAAAGAAGAGTTATTGGACTCTTTATCACAATTATCTCCTCATATTATGGATATGAGTGCTTCTGAAGAAGATATTGCAGCACTTGATGAAGAGATGATAGAAGAATATTTAGAAACAGAGTCTTTAAAGGATACATCTATCGCAAAAGCGATTTCTAATAGACATCTTTATCCACTTTATTTTGGTAGTGCACTTAAGAATCAAGGTGTAGATGAACTACTCGATGCCTTAGACCGTTATACTTTAGAAAAAGAACCACAGAAAGAATTATCCGCACAAGTCTTTAAGATTACGAGAGATGAAAGAGGAGAACGTCTTGTCTTTATTAAGGTCACTGGTGGCAGGCTTCATGTACGTGATACAATCCATGATGAAAAGATTCATCAAATTAGGTTATATCAAGGGAACCGCTATACTTTAGTAGAAGAAGCATCTCAGAATGATATTGTAGCCTTAACAGGTATTAAGAAGCTTCAGGCAGGGGATTATATTGGATTAGGACATGTGATTCATTCAACACTGAGACCTTCTATGTTGTATCAAATTCAACCATCTAAAGAGGCAGATATCAACCATTTCTTTTCTTCTTTAAAGGTATTAGGTGAAGAAGAACCATTACTTCATTTAAAACTCTTTGATGATCATGCCCAGGTTTCTTTAATGGGTGAAGTACAGATAGATATTCTTAAACAATTAATGAAAGATCGTTTTAATGAGGACATCACAGTGGATGAAGGAGATGTCGCTTATCTAGAAACAATCAAAGAACCAATAGAAGGGGTAGGACACTTTGAACCATTACGACACTATAGTGAAGTCCATCTTTACTTAGAACCACTTCCTCAAGGTTCAGGACTTGTCTTTGATAATCAATGTCAGAATAACTTAGAAGAGAGATATCAAAATCTCATCATGACACACTTACAGGAAAAAGAACACTTAGGTGTACTCACAGGGTCTCCTATTACAGACATGAAAATCACACTTCTAGGTGGTAAAGCCCACTTAAAACATACAGAAGGAGGAGACTTCAGAGAAGCCACTTATCGTGCTATTAGACAAGGGTTAAAAATGACTGAATCAGTTATTTTAGAGCCATATTATAAATATGAATTAGTCATTCCTACAGAAGCTTTGAGTAAGGTTTACTATGCTTTAGAAGACTATCCAACACCTACTGTAGTGAATGAGAATAATGATATTACAACACTTCATGGAGAAGCACCTGTTTTATTCTTGACTCACTACCAAAAAGAACTTCTGACTTCCACAAAAGGAAAAGGACAGCTTTTCTTCTTAGATACATTCTATGCACCAGTAGAAAATCAGGAAGAAGTGATAACTAAATGTGATTATGATAGTGAATCAGATCTAGATAATCCTACAGGTTCTATTTTCTGTTCACATGGTGCAGGATATTATGTCCCTTATGATGAAGTAAGAGAGAAGATGCATTTACCTCTTTATAGTGCGATGAAACAGGAACATACTTATACACATAATCCTGTACATATTAGTGATGAAGAACTTAAAAGAGTATATGAACGTACCTATGGTCCAATAAACACAAAACTTTCAAGTGACTACTATAAACCAAAACAAGATCATGTTTCTTCTAATACAGTACAGGTATTAGATGAATATTTGATTGTGGATGGATATAATGTCATCTTTGCCTGGGATGAATTGAAAGAACTTGCGAAAGAAAACCTAGGTAGTGCAAGAGATAAGCTTATTGATATATTGATGAGCTATAAAGGGTATCGTGGCTGTCATATGATCCTTGTCTTTGATGCTTATAAGGTTCCACAGAATAAAGGCAAGAGTCAGATGTATCATGATATGGAAATCGTTTATACAAAAGAAGGACAGACAGCGGATGCTTATATTGAAAGCATCACAAAACAGATGGCAGGGCAATATCGTCTTGTGGTAGCCACAAGTGATAATCTTGAACAGAAAATTGTATTAGGCCATGGGGCGACACGTATCTCATCAAGAGAATTACTTCAGGATGTCATTTCTCGTTCTAAAATCCAAAAAGAAGAGTTTGAAAGAAAAAATCCCCAAATGCATAGTTATGCATTTGAGGATCTCAAGAAGTCTTAGGACTTCTTTTTTTATTTAATAGATGTAACTGTATAATCTTTATCTTCTACAGCTTTCTTTAAGACATCATTAGATACTTCTTTACTTAAAGTGACAACTGCAGTGCCTTTTTCATGACTTACATCAGCACTTACTACACCATCTACAGCTTCTAATGCCTTCTTTACAGCCATTTCACAATGACCACACATCATACCAGTAATTTCTAAAGTCTTTTCCATTGTTTTCTTCTCCTTTTTCTTTCTTTTTATATCTTTAGATGCATCATGCATAGAGAAAGTATTGAGTCTCAACGCGTTCATACATACAAAGAAACTAGATAAACTCATGGCAGCAGCCCCTAACATAGGACTCATCTGCCATCCTGTTAAGTGAATAAATACACCAGCAGCAACAGGAATACAAATCGCATTATAGAAAAATGCCCAGAATAAGTTTTCATGGATATTTCTTAATGTCGCACGAGAGAGTCTAATAGCGGCAGTGACATCTGTCAGCTTACTATTCATTAAGACAACATCCGCTGCATCTATCGCAATATCAGTACCTGCCCCAATCGCAATTCCAATATCCGCACGTGTGAGGGCAGGTGCATCATTGATTCCATCACCCACCATCGCTACTTTACCATGCTTTTGTAAATCTTTAATAACACTCTCTTTACCATCAGGCAATACTCCTGCAATTACCTCATCTACACCTGCTTTTGAACCAATTGCATCTGCAGTCTTCTTGTTGTCACCTGTCAACATTACAACTTGAATACCCATGTTCTGCATTTCTTTAATAGCCTGAGGGCTATCTTCCTTCATTGTATCAGCCACACAGATCATACCAAGATAAGTATCATCATACCTAAAGAATAGAGGTGTCTTACCTTCCATTGCCTTGTCAGATGCCTGTGTCATCATGTCTTCAGGAATATGTTTTTCCATCATCTTGATACTGCCACCTAATACTTCTTTACCATGAATTAACCCTCTTAACCCATGACCAGGTAATATCTCGAAGTCTTCAACATCTTCACTACCTTGATAATAATCAGTCACAGCTTTACCAAGAGGATGCTCACTCTTTTTTTCTAGACTAGAAGCATAATTTAATAGTACTTCTTTTTCTATCTTATAAGGGACCACATCAGTCACTACAGGAGTTCCTTTTGTGATTGTACCTGTCTTATCTAATGCAATAATATCAATAGATCCTGCCACTTCTAATGATTCAGATGTCTTAAACAAGATACCATGCTTTGCGCCCATACCATTACCTACCATAATAGCCACTGGTGTTGCAAGACCTAATGCACATGGACATGAAATAACTAAAACGGAAATAGCGCGAGCAATAGAGAATCCAATACTCTTTCCAAGAATCATCCAGACAATAAATGTGACTAACGCAATACCGATAATCACAGGTACAAAGATACCAGAGACTTGATCGGCTTTCTTTGCGATAGGTGCTTTAGTAGATGCTGCATCACTCACCATCTGAATAATCTGTGAAAGTGTTGTATCCTCACCTACACGAGTGGCACGTACTTTAATAAAGCCTGACTGATTAAGTGTTGCACCAGATACTGTATCATTTACTGTTTTATCAACAGGAATACTTTCACCTGTTAAGGCAGATTCATCAATAGCTGTAGAACCTTCCACAATCACACCATCAACAGGAATATTTTCACCTGGTCTGACAATAAACAAATCACCCTTATTCACTTCATCAATACTTACAGTGACTTCTTTATTATCCTTAATAATGACTGCAGTCTGAGGTGCAAGATCCATTAAACTCTTTAAGGCATCTGTAGTACGTCCTTTAGACATTGCCTCTAACATCTTACCAACAGTAATTAAAGTAGGAATCATAGCTGCAGATTCAAAATAGAGATCATGTCCTAAACTCATCACCTTCATCATCTGTCCCTGGCTCATGGCATCAATCATTAAATATAAAACAACTAAGCTATAACCAAAAGCAGCACTAGACCCTAATGCGACCAAAGCATCCATGTTAGGGGATAATTGAAATAAACTCTTATACCCATTAACAAAGAATGCTTTATTAATGACTAAAATAATAATAGTCAATAACATTTCTGTTACTGCAATAGATACATGATTCTCCAAAAACGAAGGTACAGGCCATTTCCACATCATATGACCCATAGATAAATACATTAATAGTATTAAGAATACTAGAGAAGTAATCAGTCTCTTCTTTAATTTTGGTGTCTCATGATCGACTAAAGAATCATCTTTTACTTTTTTAACACCTTTTTCACTTGCACCATATCCAATATTCTCAATTGCCTGAATAATAGATTCAGAAGATGCTGTTCCTTCTACGCCCATAGAATTTGTGAGTAAAGAAACAGAACAGCTATCTACACCATTAATATGAGCTACAGTTTTTTCAATACGATTGGCACACGCTGCACAACTCATACCAGTAATATTATATTGTTTCATTTCATCACCTTCTGTAATACTTTCACTAATTCATCAATTGTTTCATCATGACCTTCTTTAATATCATCCACAACACATGTCTTAATATGCTTTGCAAGTAATTCTTTATTAAAACTATTCAAAGCTGCATTGACTGCAGAAACCTGAACAAGAATATCAGGACAATAAGCATCTTTTTCTACCATGCCTTCAATTCCTCGAATCTGACCTTCGATACGTTTGAGGCGGTTCATGAGTTTTTTCTTTTCTTCTTCACTACGATCCTTATGACGTTCACTGCAGCAGCAATCTTTTTTATCCATTATTTCACCTCCTGTTCCAATCATATACCCTATAGGGGTATACGTCAAGCGATGTGATTGTTGTATAATGACCACAAGGAGAAATGAATTATGAAAACAAATAAAATCGTGCAGGGTGCACTCATCGCATCACTCTTTGGTGTCCTTGCAGTACTCAATACAATGACAGGTACGATGTTTGATAGCTTAATTGGCTATGGAATGGCTATTCCTATGGCTATTTATAGCTATAAGACAGGCCTTAAAGAAGCTTTAATGACTTCCGTTGCTTCCATGGTCATTGCCTTCCTGTTTGGAACACTCAGTTATGTATTAATTGTCCTCTCATCACTTGGTATGGGAACAGTTGTAGGGCTATGTTTAAAAAATAAAGCTAAGAAAGAAACAATGTTGGTGCTTGGTGCTACATTCTTCTTTTTATCTGACTTTTTATATTTCTATGTATTCTCAGGAGTACTAGGTATTAACTTACTCACTGAAGCAAAAGAAATGTATAACCAGATTATTGCGGCAGTGCCTTCTATAACTAATGCCTTTACTTTTCAGGACTTCTATAATCTCATTCCACTCTCTATACTCATTATGTCATTCTTACAGAGTTATCTAGTCATGATGTTATGTGCATTATTCTTTAAACGCTTAAGAATACCTTTTGATATGAGTATTCATATTGCGACATTTAGATTCAGTCCTAAAATGGGATATATTCTCGCAATCATGCTTGCAGGTAGTATGATTGCTAGACAATATTTTGGAAATGTCGTTATTGTACAATATATCTATTTTATTAGTATCTTAGGATTTATGGTGGATGGACTTTCTTTCTTATCTTTCTATCTTATTATCAGAAACCATGGACGTTATTCTAACTTACTTATATTTTTAGTATTCATTCCGTTCCTACAGACACTATTAGTGATTCTAGGAATTATTGATATATTTGTTGAAATACGTCAAATACTGTATAATAAGTATCAATAAGGAGGGCTTCTACAATGACGAGAAAAGTTGCGCAACTTAGAAATATCTTTGTTCTTTTACTCGTATTTATTACCTTTGCGACCTTTGCGGCTTTTGGTATATTTCATCAGGCTTGGATGCTTCGTCTTGCGATATTTGCGGTTATTACGAATGTAATCTACATATCGTTACTATTCTATATGGGCTACTTAATGGATCAAAACAGCTATTCAGTCAGTGATGCTTTAGGTATTGATGCAAAGAATGCTTTGATCTATGGTGGCGTAGGATTGATTCAATATGATGAAAACAGAAACATTACATGGGTTTCAGACTTCTTAAAGGCATTAAATATCAATATTGTAGGAATCAAGCTATTAGAATGGCAGCCTACACTTGCTAGTCTTTTTGATGATGAAGATGTCAAAACAATAGAAGTCAAAGGAAAGAAATTCGAAGTATATAATAGTGCGGATACAAGACTCATCTATATGAAGGATGTGACACAATATGTCTCTTTATCACAGGACTATGAAGATATGCAGGTATGCATGGGTTATATTACTGTGGATAACTATGATGAAATTATTGCGAATGTAGATGAATCACAGAAGGTAAAGATTCAAAACCAATGTCGTAGCTTAATTACTGATTGGGCATATAAGAATGGTATGATCATTAGACGTTATCAGACAGGTAAATACATTGTCTTCTTTAATGAACGTATCTATAAGAAACTTATTGAATCTAAATTCTCTATTTTGGATGATTTCAAGAATGCGATAGAAGAATTAGATGTGCTTATGACATTATCTATTGGTATTGGTAGAAGTACAAAGGTATTAAGAGAATTAGAAGAACTTGCTTCTTCAGCATTAAGCCTTGCTTATTCACGTGGTGGTGACCAGATTGCGATTAAGAGTGGTAAAGATCATGTACGTTACTTTGGTGGTAAAACAGATGCATTTGAAACATCTTCTAAAGTACGTTCCCGTATTATGGCACAGTCTCTTGCCGGTCTTATTAGTCGTTCACGTAATGTCTTAGTTATGGGACATAAGAACTCAGATTTGGATTCATTTGGTGCTTCTCTTGCGGCTGCGCGTATTGCAGAGAATTTAGGTAAGAGAGCCAATATCGTAATTGACTATGAATCTCTTGAAGAAAAAACAAAAGGTGTCGTAGAAATGTTGAGAAGTAATCCTGATTATAAGGGTTTAATGTTGACTATTTCAGAAGCACTTGAAAAAACTAATAAAGATACTTTATTAATCTGTGTAGATAATCATAAGGATTCATTGGCTATTAGCCGTTCAGTACTTGATAAAGTAAAAAACAAGGTCATTATTGACCACCATCGTCGTAGTGAAGAATTTATTTCTTCACCGGTTCTCACATACTTAGAACCATCTGCATCCTCTACAGTAGAATTACTTGTAGAACTATTTGACTACCAGCAACATGAAATTGAAATTTCATCACTTGATGCGACAGTTATGTATACGGGGATGCTAGTAGATACAAACTATTTCAGACAGCATGTGGGTACAAGAACATTCCAGTCAGCAGCTAAACTCAAAGAAGCACAGGCTGACTTAGCACTTGCATATGAATTATTAGAAGATTCATTTGAATGTATGAAAGAAATATTTGATATCACAGAATCAGCTTATCGTTATAAGGATAGATTCCTTATTGCGACAGGCAAAGATGACGAACTGAGTCGTTCTACTCTCGCAAAGGCTGCAAACCAATTAGTATATGTTTCTGGCATTTATGCTGCATTTGCGATAGGATATATATCTAAGAACACGGTGGCAATCAGTGCACGTAGTTCTAAAAAGATCAATGTCCAGATGATTATGGAAGATCTAAATGGTGGTGGTCATTTCTCTATGGCTGCCTGTCAGATTGAAAATGTGACAATCGAAGAAGCAAAAGAGAGATTAGAACATGCAATAGATGCATATTTGGAAGATAGGGGTGTATAAATATGAAAGTTATTTTATTAGAAGATGTGAAAAAAGTTGGTAAGAAGGGTGAAATCGTTAATGTATCTGACGGTTATGGACAGAACTTCTTAATTAAGAATGGTAAAGCTTTAATGGCAACAGAAACAGGTAAGAAAATTGTTGCTCAGCAGGAAGAAGAAAAGAAACAGGAAGACTTAAAGAAGAAAGAAGAAGCTCAGGAACTTGCAAAGAAGCTTGAAACTATTGTGGTAGAATTCAAAGTAAAGACTGGTAAGGATGGTAAGAGCTTTGATCATGTTTCTACAAAACATATCGCAAAGAAATTATTAGAAGAACATGGTATTAAGATTGATAAGAGAAAGTTCATCAATGCATATCCAGTAGGTGCTTTAGGAACTACTAAGTTGAAGATTGAACTTTATAAAGGTGTTATTGCGACTATCAATGTTCATCTATCTGAAAAATAAGGTGAATACTTATGGATACAAGAGAACTCCCTCATGACTTAGAGGCAGAACGTGCTTTGTTAGGGGCGATGTTGATTGATAAGAACGCATGTAATGATGTCATCAACATGGCAACACCTCAGGATTTCTATCTTGATGCGCATCGACTGATCTTTACAGGTATGAAGTTCCTTCATGACGGTAATAAACCAATTGATGCCACTACAGTGACTGATTATTTAATTAACCAGAAGATATTAGAAAAAGTAGGTGGAGTAGACTACTTATTGGTACTTGCGAATTCAGTACCGACAGTCGCTCATACAACACATTATCTTCAGATATTAAATGAGAAGTCATTACTTAGAAGACTTATTAAAGAAGCTACAAACATCGTACAAGATGCTTATGGTGAAATTACTGATATTAATGATTTTATTGATACAGTAGAAAAAGATGTCTTAGAAGTCACTAGAGATAGAAATGCCGGGGAATTCAAGACAATTGAAAGTGTTGTACAGAATGTCACAGCCAGAATGAATCTCCTTCAGAAAAATGGTGGAGTTGTCTCTGGTGTAAAGACAGGCTATAAAGAATTAGATAAATTAACATCAGGCTTTCAGCCGGGTGATTTAGTTATTCTTGCAGCTAGACCTTCTGTAGGTAAGACAGCTTTTGCCTTGAATATTGGTTTTAATTCATCACTTAATAGTGAAGAAGCTGTCGCAATATTTTCACTAGAAATGCCTGCTGAACAGCTTGTCACCAGATTAATATGCTGTGCAGGATCTATTGATAACGATAAATTAAAAACAGGTGCGATTTTAAAAGAGAATGCGAATAAATATTATGCAGCAGCAGATCGTGTCACACGTTGTAATTTATATATTGATGATACACCAGCTGTTAAGATTGGTGAAATTGCAGCTAAATGCAGAAGACTACAAAGAGAACAGGGATTAAAGATGGTTATTATCGATTACCTCCAGTTAATCTCTGGTCCATCTTCATCAAGAGAATCAAGACAGCAGGAAGTATCTGATATCTCTAGACAGTTAAAAGCACTAGCAAGAGAATTAAAGTGTCCTGTTATTGCCTTATCACAGCTTTCTCGTCAGGTTGAACAGCGTAAAGGAAAACCAATGTTGTCCGACTTAAGAGAATCAGGAGCTATCGAACAGGATGCCGATATTGTAGCCTTCCTTCATCGTGAAGACTATCAGAACAAAGAAAAAGAAGCAGAAACAAACGGCTTAACAGAAATTGTTGTGGCTAAGCACAGAAATGGTGCAACAGCCGATATCAGCCTTGTATTTGAAAAACAATACTCTCGTTTCTCGGATTACTATACAGGTCCAGAAAACCAGAACAGTGGTGAAGGACTTAGAATTTAAAAGGGGCTGTGACGAATAGATAGTATTTACTACTACCATGAGCGTTACAGCTCTTTTTCGTATATCCAAACCCAAAAAGGTTATTCACCACTGCATGGTGAATAACCTTTTCATATTTCAGACGCATTTAAAATGAACCTGCCCATTTCTTAAAAAAATTTTTATCAGCAGGTATATCTTTTTCAAAATCTAGTAGCGCATATGTCTGATATGTCGTATAATCTTGTTGGTATGTTTTCATGGTAGAATTAATGTACCACAAAGGGGCTGTAACGAATAGGTAGTATTTACTACTACCTTGAGCGTTACAGCTCTTTTTCGTATATCCAAACCCAAAA
>NZ_RCYB01000022.1 GCF_004168205.1 Catenibacterium sp. co_0103
GAGGAACTGGCAGACTTTATAAGAAAGTATGATGAGAAGTTCAATCATACGCTTGGCTACAGAATGATGACAGATAGAATAAACAGAGATGAAAACAAGAACTATAATGACAAGCAGGTCTACAAGGTGATGAAAATACTTGGCATCAAGTCAATCATAAGACCAAAAAGAAGAAGCTGTACAGTCAGAAAAAGCAACAATACAGCCAAGAATAATCTTAAAAGAGACTTTAATGCATCAAGACCTAATGAGAAATGGGTAACAGATGTCATTGAGTTCAAATATGGAAAGAATAATGAAAATAAGCTATATCTAAGCCTGATACTAGATCTTTATGACAGATATCCAGTAGGATATGCAATTAGTGACCATAATGATAATAACCTTGTCTTCAATACATTCAGATCAGCTGTAGAAGCTAATCCAGGAGCACATCCGTTATTTCATAGTGATGGAGGTTTCCAGTATACGAGTCCAGTCTTTGTGCGTATGCTTAAGGATAATGGCATGGAACAGAGCATGTCCAGAGTTCACTGCTGCATTGATAATGGACCAATGGAAGGATTCTGGGGAATACTTAAATGTGAGATATATCATTATGGCAAGAAATATGAAACAAGAGAGGAATTAGAAGCGGCAATAAAAGAATGGATAGGATATTACAGTCATGAAAGATATCAAAGAAGATTTGGTGTGAAAACACCTTATGAAGTAAGAAGTGAAGCATCATGCAATGAGAATCCAGTTCAGTATCCAATACCTGAGAACAAGGCGATACAGAAATATAAGGCAGCACATTATGTATAAAAATATGCCTGCCACTACGTGGCAGGCATAGGTACATGTTTTTAATTATTTCACCTGTCTGCTTGACAGGGGCGGTTCAAATTGAGGTGCTTATTTTCTTTCTGAATATAATCCGTAATAGTATGAAATGATTTCTGCGAAAAAGTGAAGAGTTGTTCTATTATCGAATTGTTTTAAAACAGTTGTTTGACTTCTAGGTTCAACAGTAGAAGGTAGATAATAAACCATATTGGCATAATTCTTTAATGGAGTGTCATTGTTCATTGTAATGAGTACAGTATAAGCACCTTTTCGTTTTGCTACTTTAAGCAAGTCTAGATAAGTATTTGAACCTGAAACACTAAAGATGATTAGTAAATAATCTTTTGATAGACAGTTTTTAAGATATGTGAACTGAGGTTGATCTGTTACAGCTTCGAAGAATTTATTGTATGAATACAAGGAATATACGAGCTGACTAGCACAGAATGAAGAGTTACCAATACCTAGAGATTTTACATAAGGATATTCATCTAATAGCTGTGCTAACTCTTGTAATTGTCCATCATAGGGAGAGTTACCTATTTGATTAATAGTGAGTGCATAATTATTAGATATTCGTGAAAGAATAGTGTTTTGTGTGTTTTCAACATTATCCACATTTTCATTTTTATAATACTCTTCAACAGAATATTTAAACTCTGAATATCCTCTATACTCCAATTTTTTAGCAAACCTAAGCATTGCAGATTTAGAAGTTTGACATAGTTCACCTGCTTCAATAATGTTATGTTCCATAATGATAGAAGGATCTTTCATTATGAGAGTACATATTCTTTTTTCTGTTGGTGTGAGATTTGTATAATAAATACTGATTTTTTCTTTTAAGTTCATATGATGTGTACCCCTTTAGGTGCATTATACATGATAAATGGCTATTATATATGAAATTTTTATAATGTTTCATATTTCTGTTTGGATATTGTTAATTTATCGCATAAAAAAGCTTATTTGTATTCGAATTGGTAGTGTAGATGAATCTTGATAATTATTAAGGGAAGGTATGAGTTAAAATAATCGTTCTTGTACATGCCACTGTTGTTAGGTAAGATTAATATAGTGTAATATATTTATAAGAGATTATTATACAAGTGAAATAATGGTAGAAGTTGCTTATGAATACTTACAAATGATGATTTGCAAATAGATTGTGTTTATAAAGGTAGTAATGCTTCTAATCTTAGTTCTGATCCTCTATCTCATCTTTTTCTGTGTGGAAACGCTGGTGGATTTAGAAGAGTGATTTCAGGACAGCTACAGTATATTACCCACTTATGTCCTTTTATATACTTCTATGGAAGAATTAGAATGGCTAGACTTTCCCGATGAGGAGACAGGCGTATTCAGATATTATGGCGATAATAGAAAACCTGGAAATGATATGAGAAACACAAAGAAGAAAGGTAACCTTTTATTGGAAGAGGTATTTAAATTACTTAATAGTAATAATCTAGAAGATATGCCACCTTTCTTTGTGTTTAAAAAAACTGGAAATGGAAGAGATATCCAGTTTTTAGGTTTAGCTGCACCTGGAAATAATAATATATCGCCAGGTAGAGACTTAGTTGCATTATGGTGTTCATTGAATGGCCAAAAGTTTCAGAATTATGAAGCTTACTTTACAATACTAGATACTAAGGTGAAAGGTATTTCTAGAGATTGGATTAAATCTTTATCCGAAAATCATTCGGCAAGTATAGATATTGCACCTGATGTATGGAAGAAGTTCATTTCTCAAGGTAGAGATGGGATAGAAGCATTGAAGGTACCTAAGATTATTCATATCCCTAGTAAGTATGACCAATTACAGTGTGATGATGAAGGTAAGAAGTGTGTTGATGTTATTAGGGAACATTATAAGGATAATCCATATGGTTTTGAATCATGTGCAATGGATTTATTGATTAAGATGGATAATCACTTTGTTGATTTCAATCTTACTCGTCCATGGAGAGATGGTGGAAGAGATGTTATTGGATACTATTCCATTAACGGTGGTGGTAAAGTGAATGCCCCACTAAAGATTGAATGTGCACTAAAAGCAAAGTGCTATTCTGAAAATGGTGGTGTAGGTGTAAAACAAATGTCTAGACTTATATCTAGAATTAGATATAGACAGTTTGGAGTTTTAATAACAACAAGTTATATTGATAGTCAAGCTTATCAAGAGGTTGTGGAAGATGGTCATCCTATATTAGTTGTTATTGCGACAGATATTGCAAGAATACTTAGAGTGAATTCTATTACTAGTGAGGATATAGATGAGTATTTAAGCATTATTGATAGTAAAAGAAAAGAATGGGAAGAAAATTAGTAAAGAATCAAAATTAAGGAGATGAAACTATATGGAAACAGCAGATATTGAAAAACAATTAACAATAAAATGTTTAAGTTCATATTTACAACAAAGTAATAAAAGACGTTTGCATAATATTAATGTTTTAAGGGATTTTATAGATTGTGAAACTAAAAAGAAAAATTTGAAATCGGGAGAAAAAGAGGCTGATTTGCTATTTCATGAAACATCCAAGGGTGAAAAAATATCAATTAGATTTCCAGGTAAAGAATCTTTGCCTAGGGGGAAAGATTCAAAAACATACCCACAAGATTATCGCCCTAAAATCATTACTAGAGATGGTGAAGAATTACCTGATTTAACATTTGAAGATATGTGGTCAATAATGGATTGTATTAATGAAAATGCTAAAAAATATATGAAATGCATATCATTAATATTTTTCAGAATGGGTAGAATGATGGATTATGAATGTAAGAATGAAAAAATGAAACTTACATGTGAGGGACAAGAGGAATTAGTTGATTTGAATTTATGGCGCATTCATTTTGATGAAGAGTGTTTTAAGTCACTTGATTCTGGGATTGAAAGTATTATTCTTTTTGATAAATATAAAATTAGTTATGAAGCATTTATCTATTTTTTTGAATTAATTTTGCAAAACGAAGATGGAAAATACTATGATAAAAAAGGTAATCTTTCTTCAGGGAGAACTAATACTAGCGATTCCATGCTTTTATTAGCTTCTTTTTTCGCAGGTTTTACTGGTATATCTTCATTATTACATTTATTTGTAAGGGGTAAAGGTATTGGTAAAATGACAAAAGAACAGATGATGAAATATATGGGAAATAGAATAGAAATTTACAATGCAAGAGACATTATATTACAATACCCTAATTTTGAAGGTGTTCGACATAGAAAAACACTTACAAAAACGATTGAAAAAAATATGCTCACTATGGTTGCAAGAGATGATATCGAAAAAATAGGATATGTTAATAAAATAAACGATAAAAAAACAATGACTTATGAAGTCTTCAAAAAAGCGGGATGGGAAATTGTAGATATAAGTACGATGGATTATGATTCGCTTGTTGAATTCTTAGACTCAAAATATAAAAATACAAATACAAAAGCAGAGTAACCATTAGGCTACTCTGCTTTTATAATCTCTTCTAATCTTGACTCTAGTGTATTAATGATGAATGTAACTAAGGCATTACCCATCATGAAATATCTCTGTCTATCAGTCATTCCTGTATTTGTCCAGTTATCAGGAAAATGCTGTAATCTTTCAGCTTCCACTGGAGTGATAATTCTCTTTTCTCCTGTATCTAGATCTGCAACAACATGACTACTTCTGTTTACTGTACCTTCACTAGTTAACATAGTTCTACTTGGTAAATCAATATTTTCAGGATATGCAATCTTTCCTTCAGAGAAGTTATAAGTAAAACCTTCTGCATTTGTTCTTGTGATTCGCTTAGACCCTTTTAAATATTCGAATTTCTCTTTTTGTTTATCATTCAAGTAGAATTTCTTATCTACGTTATGAAGTAGAGTATCTTTTAAAGGAATCGGTTCTTTGAACTGAGGCTCTGTCTTAAAAGTTACAATTTCTCCATTCACCATGCAACCTGTATTTTCGAAGTTTGCATGGAATTTTTCTGTCATCTCTACAGTATCTTCATAAGAAGTCACATCATAAGTTCTAATAGGAGTATCAATCAAGTTGATTGGGAACTGTCTTGCAAACAATCCTTCCTTTACAATAATATCCTCAATCTTCATATCAGAAAGTACTTCTGCATACTTTGTATCTTTTCTCCATGCAAAAATGAATGTTCTTCTTCTTCTCTGTCTTGCTCCATATTCAGCAGCATTGATAACACGCCATTCTACATCATAACCTTCATCATTGAAAGTTCTAAGCATAATACCAAAGTCTCTGCCACGCTGTTTAGAAGGTGATTTAAGTAATCTATCTACATTTTCTAATAATACAAAAGGTGGCTTTTTCGCATGTAAAATCTTTGCAATTGACCAGAAAAGAACACCTTTCTTACCTTCAATCCCTTTTTCACCGCTAAGAGATCTTGCGACTGAGTAGTCCTGACAAGGAAAACCTCCGACAAGAAGACTATGATTAGGAATATAATCGGTATCCTCGTCTAGGTGAGCTACTTCTTCTTGGATATCTGTATTGGAAGTATGTTCTTTACCAAATCTTGTACAGTAGCAGTTATATGCAGGCTGTGCTTTAGTAGATGGTTCAAACTGATTCGCCCAAACGAATTTCCAATTTCTATTTTCGATTGCTTTGTCATTTTCATCAAATGATTTAATATCATTCAATCCTACTCTAAATCCACCTACACCGGCAAATAGTTCTACAACTGTTAGTTCCATGTATACTTCCTCCGTCTTATGTTATAATATAATTACATTTTTATGTATTAACCTATAGCACATCTATTATACATTAAATAGAATTTTCGATCAATAGGCAAAGTGATCTATATATTATCATTTTTCAAGGAGGATTGTAAGTATGAGTGATGAAAAAAATAAAGTTTATCAAAGCATAGAAGAACTACTGGAAACAGCGCAGTCTTCTCTTGGTGTTCCTTTTAAAGAGTATGATGTGAATAATCGTTTAAAAGGCGGTAATAAGGGAAAGATTGGACAAGTTATTGAAGAGGGATTATTCCATAAGGGTATTGATAGTCGACAAGAAGCAGACTTCCCGGAATTAGGAGTAGAATTAAAAGTCACTCCAATGAATAGAGTAGGGAAAGATAAGAATATGGTTTCTGCAAAAGAGAGACTTGTTGTAACTATGATTAACTACATGAAGGATTATGATATTTCTTTTGAAGATAGTCATGTTTTAGATAAGCTCAATAAAGTCCTTTTGATGTTTTATTTTAATGAGCCTGAAAAGTTGAATTATGATTTATGCATAGATAAGATTTTTCTGTATGAGTTTAAAGACATACCAGAAGAAGATAAGCAGATCATAATTAACGACTATAATATTATTATTGATAAGATTAAAAGTGGACATGCTGAAGATATTTCTGAATCAGATACATATTATTTGAGCGCGTGTACAAAAGGGGCTAGTGCAGCTACTTCTTTTGTTGATCAACCATTTAGCTCTGTTAAAGCTAAAAGAAGAGCGTTCTCATTGAAACCTAAATATATGACAGCTTTATTAAGGTCACAGGTATTTAATGACAATGCTATTACAAAAGAAAGCTTGATGAAAACCTCAGGAATTATTGGCAGAGATAATATATTTGACAGGATGGTAGAGTATTTGTTTTCATCTTATTATGGTAAATCATTATCCGAGATTGATGAGATGATTGAAACACCTGTAAATAGAAAATCTCTTAATTATTTGAGAAGCTATATTGCAAGAATGATGAATGCTTCACCAGAAACTAAGAGTAAAGATATTGACGAATATTATGATGAATTCTATAAGGCAAATATTAAAATTAAAACAATTCGCATTAAGAAGGATGGAACTATAAAGGAGTCAATGAGTTTCCCTGCTTTTAAGTTTAAAGAGATTGTAGAAGAGAATTGGGAAGATTCCGAATTAAGAAATAAGTTCATTGATGAAAAGTATTTGTTCTGTGTATTTGATGAAATAGATGATTCTGAATATGAATATAGATTTAGGGGAACTGTCTTATGGGCAATGCCTGAAAGTGACTTAGATGGAAAAGTGCGTGAAGCTTGGGAAAGAACAGTATATCTAGCAAAACACGGAATAGAATTTACAATAAGTGAAAACAAGAATGGCTTGATTGTGCATAATAATCTTCCGGCTAAAAAGGATAATCTGATTGTTCATGTAAGACCACATGCTAGCAAAGCTATTTATGTGTTTAATGATGGTAAAATAATTGGCTCAGGAAATATACAAACTGATGGTGATGAATTACCTGATGGTACTATTGTGACTAAACAATGTTTCTTCTTGAACAATGATTATGTACTGGGATTAGTGAATAAGTATTTACCTTTAAAAGATTAAGAAGGTGAGACTATGCCTGATGTGTTTACAAAAGAACAACGTTCAAAGGTAATGAGTCATATTCGAGGAAAAGATAATAAACCTGAAACGATGGTGAGGAAGTACTTATGGCATCATGGATTTAGATATCGTAAGAATGATAAGAGTTTGCCAGGTACACCTGATATTGTAATTTCTAAATATAGAACAGCTATTTTTATTAATGGTTGTTTTTGGCATCACCACTATGGTTGTAAGTATGGAAAATATCCACAATCAAGAACTGAATACTGGGTTCAACATATTAATAAGAATGTAGAGAATGATGTGAAGAATTATAATCTTCTCCAACAACTTGATTATAAAGTGATAGTAGTATGGGAATGTGAAATCAAAGAAGACTTTGATCACAGAATGAAACTACTCATAGAAGAAATAACACAGTAAAAGGAACACCTTCTAGTGGGCTGTTCCTTTTCTCGTTGACTCTCTTCTAATTACCTCAACAGGAAGTATATATCTTTGTTTATTATTCTCTATTTCTTCATTATTCATTAAATTCATTAATAACTTACATGCTGTTTTTGCAAGTCCAGGAGTATCCTGTCTCACAGTAGATAGGGAAGGATGTGATGTTTTAGATATAAAAATATCATCAAAGCCTATAATTTTTACTTCTTCAGGTACTTTTATATGATGCTCTAATAAAGCCGTTAATGCACCATAGGCACGCCAGTCATTAGTCGCAAATATTCCGTCAAACTTAATTCCTTTCTCTATTAATTCACTTACTGCTTTTTTAGAGCCTTCATAGTTTGCTGTATCAATATCTAATAGTAATTCTAAATCTGTACTATGTTCTAGATGATAATCTTCTAAAGCTTGATAATACCCACTACGTCTTTGCTTATTCACAGATAAAGATCTATTTCTAGATAATATCACTATATTCTTGCATCCTTGTTTAATTAGTTCCTCTGTTGCAAGATATCCTCCTAAATAATGATTAGATTCTACATAATAAGCATTGCTGTGATCTTTAGGTTTTCTATCAATACATACTATCGGTATACTTCTACTTAAACTGTTAGTGGGAATCTGTTCTATTCCAGAAATACAAATAATACCATCTACTAACTTACTATCTAAAGATTTAAAATACGCTATTTCTTTGTTTTCATCATGTGATGTATTGCATATAAATACAGAATAGTTTTTATCAAAGAAATAATTTTCTATTTCCAAAGCAAGTTGTGAAAACCATTCATTATTAATATGAGGTACAATTAAACCTATTGTTTTTGATTTAGATGTTCTTAAACTTTTGGCTGCAATATTCGTTGTATAACCATATTCTTTTATTATTTTTTCAACACGCTCTTTTGTTGCTTCAGAAAATCTTCCATTATTATTAATTACTCGAGACACTGTTGCAACAGATACATTCGCAAGCTTTGCGATTTCTTTGATGGATATATTTTTTTTAGTCATAATTTTTTGAACCCTTTCATAATTAAATTATATAAATTCGTATATTGAAATTCAATTACATCAGACTTTTTAAAAATAATACATTACATATAAATATGGCATAATATGTGCCATTCATTTATATGGAAACCGTGTTTGATGATGATATGATATATATATGTAAAAGGTAAACGTTTACCCAGAAAGGGGATTATTATGGAAAAACTATTATGCCCATCTATGATGTGTGCTAATTTTGGCCATTTAGAAACAGAAGTAAAAGAGTTAGTGGATGCTGGAATTGATATCTTTCATCTAGATATTATGGATGGAAGTTTTGTGCCTAATTTTGGAATGGGATTACAGGATGTGGAATATATCTGTAAAAAATCTACGAAACCATGTGATGTTCATCTTATGGTTGTTAATCCTGGGGATTATGTAGAAAAGTTTGCTTCATTGGGGGTAAGAATCATCTATATTCATCCTGAAACAGATAAACATGCATGTCGTACATTACAGAAGATTAAAGACGCAGGTGTGCATCCTGGAATTGCAGTAAACCCAGGAACATCTTTTGAAACAGTCAAAGAACTATTACATCTATGTGATTATGTTATGCTAATGTCTGTTAACCCAGGATTTGCTGGTCAGAAATATTTAGATTTTGTAACACCTAAGTTTAAGAAGTTTGTCGATGAGTCAAATAACTATGGTGGTTATGATGTTATGATTGATGGTGCTTGTTCACCAGAAAAGATACATGATTTATCTAAAATTGGTGTTAAAGGATTTATTTTAGGTACAAGTGCGTTATTTAATAAGGGACGTCCTTATAGTGAAATTATACCAGAACTTAGAAAAGTGTAGGAGGATATGTAAATGAAAATTGGTATTGGTAATGACCATGTAGCAGTTAGCTACAAGAATGAAATTAAGTCTTATATTGAAGAAAAGTATGGCTATGAAGTAGTGAATTTCGGTACAGATAGTACTGAAAGATTTAATTATCCAGTAGCTGGTGAAGCAGTCGCAAATGCTGTAGTAAGTGGTGAAGTAGATAAAGGAATTGTTATTTGTGGTACTGGTGTTGGTATCTCTTTAGCTGCAAATAAAGTAAATGGTATTCGTTGTGTAACATGTAGTGAGCCATATTCTGCATTGTTATCAAGACAGCATAATAATACAAATATGCTTGCATTTGGTGCACGTGTCGTTGGTATTGAACTAGCTAAAATGATTGTTGATGCATGGTTAAGTGGTGAATATGAAGGCGGTCGTCATCAGGTGCGTATTGATATGCTAAAAGAAATTGAGGAAAGACAAAAGCACCATTAAGGTGCTTTTTTGAGGTGTGCTTATGATTAAATGGGGAATTATTGGAGCAGGACATATAGCTCAAAGATTCGCAAAAAGTTTGATACATAGTGATCAAGGAAAACTATACGCTATTGCCAGTCATACTGATATAAAATTAGATTTATTTAAAGAAGAATATCCAGAAATTAGCACTTATACAGATTACATGCAAATACTAGAAGATAAAAATGTAGATGTTGTATATATAGCTTTAAGACATAAAGACCACTATAAGTGGGCTAAAGAAGCTTTATTGAATAAGAAGGCAGTTTTATGTGAAAAACCTGCGACGCTTAGTGTAGAAGAAATGATTGATTTAAAGAAGCTTTCTATTGAGAATCAGTCATTTTTTATGGAAGGTATTAAAACAAGATTTATTCCAGTTATTCAGGAATTAAAGAGGCTGTTAGATGAAGAGGTCATTGGGAAAATACTTACTATAGAAAACAGATTCTGTTATGACATTCGCAACACAAAAGAAACACGTTATCTTTATGATCCTGAACAGGGGGGTATTTTGAATGATGTAGGTAGTTATGTGTTAGGCAGTATTATTGATTATATTCATGTACCTCTTAAAGAAATAAATGTAGAAGCACACTATGAACACGGTGTAGATGTCCATGATTATGTAAGACTATATTTTGGAGATTATCAATCAGCATCATTTGAAATAGCTATGAACGAAAAGAAGGAGCCTATAATGTTGATCAATGGTAATCATGGAACGATAAAATGTTGTCCATTTTATCGTCCAGAAAGTATCGAGATTAAGGTTAATAGAGAAGATGCTTACACAATTACAAAACCATATATCTATGATGACTTCTATACTGAAATTGAAGAAGTTCATAAATGCTTAAAAAAAGGACTTATAGAGAGTCCTCGTATGACATTGGATGATTCAATAAAATGTGCATCTATCACAAATGCTATTAGAAAGGAGATGGATAGTAATGAAGTTTAATGA
Organism: Catenibacterium sp. co_0103; assembly: GCF_004168205.1. Taxonomy (GTDB): domain Bacteria; phylum Bacillota_I; class Bacilli_A; order Erysipelotrichales; family Coprobacillaceae; genus Catenibacterium; species Catenibacterium mitsuoka_A. The sequence goes on from NZ_RCYB01000022.1 coordinate 10,975, forward strand.
AATAATGCACCTTTCTTTTTATACATCTCACATGGATGAAATGAGAGATTTCTATGAAAACAAGCTTGGTTTAAAAGCAAAAATTATTATGCGATATGAAGCATATCAAGGTAAAAAAGAAAGAGGTTTTTGGGCTCAAAGAGCTGAAACAGACCCTAAAGGAATTGCATATATCTTTATTGAATTAGCTCCAGGACAATATTTAGAGTTATTTCCTAAAGCTGATCATCAATTGGAACATGAAGCACCTGATACACGTTTAGGTTATTCACATTTTGCACTCATGGTAGATGATATTTTTGAAGCGAGAGAAGAATTAGTTAAAGCTGGTGTAGATATTGATATAGAACCTAATAAAGGTCAGTCAGAAACATGGCAGATGTGGATTCATGATCCGGATGGAAATAAGTTTGAGATTATGCAGTATACAGATAAATCATTGCAGTTTAAAGGAAATATTGAAGAAGATAAAGAAAAATATGGAAAGGAGAGATGAAATATGGAATTAGATTATAACGTAGTAAGATTAATATCAGCAGAGCCGAGTAAAATTGCTACTTATAATGGAAGGCAGTTAAAAGAATCTATCTTGAAATCAGAAGGAAGAGTTCTTATGGGTCAAACATATCTTCCTAGTCCTATTTTGATTCCTGATTGCACAAGTACGGAACTTATGTTTGCATTTGGCACAGATATGGTTTTACTAAACGGATATGATTTTGATCATCCTGAAAAATTGCCAGGTATGCAAGGGTTGTCTTTTGAAAGAATAGAAGAGTTAGTAGGCAATAGACCAGTAGGTATTTATATGGGATGTCCTAAAGAGGGCGTAGATATGAATGACCCTAGAGTGTCTAGTGTTGCACCTATGATGTATACAAAAGAACATGCATTAAAGGCAAAAAAAATGGGTGTGCATTTTATTATTCTTGGAGGTAATCCAGGAAGTGGAACTTCTATCAAAGATGTGATTCGTGCGAGTAAAGAATGTCGCGAAGTATGTGGTGATGACATGTTGATTTTTGCAGGTAAGTGGGAAGATGGAATTGTGGAAAAAGTCTTAGGTGATCCGCTTGCTACTTATAATGCGAAAGAAGTGATTGATGAACTAATTGATGCCGGAGTAGATATTATCGATTTTCCTGCACCAGGATCAAGACATGGTATCACAGTAGAAATCATCAGAGAATTAGTTGAATATACACATCGTAAGGGTGCTCTCGCAATGGTATTTTTAGATAGTAATGTAGAAGCAGCTGATGTAGATACAATAAGAGAAGTTACTTTGCTAATGAAACAGACAGGCTGTGATGTACATGCAATTGGTGATGGTGGCTTTGGCGGTGGAACATGGCCAGAAAACATCTATCAGATGTCAGTAACATTAAAAGGTAAAGCTTATACATGGAAAAAAATGGCAACCCCAAAGAGATAGGAGAATAATATGGATAAACTAGTAGTTGCTTATATTGGATTCGGAAATAGTGTTTGTAGATATCATTTGCCATATGTGGAAAGAAGAAAAGAAACAATTCAGGTTAAATACATTTATCGTAGAGATGTAGATAGAGTTGGAGATGAAGAAAGAGAAACATGGTATCCAAGTATTACGTTTACAAGTGATATTGAACAGGTAATGAGTGATCCAGAAGTTAATCTAGTGGTAGTTAATACACCGGATCAGTTTCATGTTGAGTATACTATGCAAGCATTAGAGCATGGAAAAAATGTTTTATGCGAAAAACCATTTGCAATGACAGCAAAACAGGCAGAAGAAGTATTTGCATATGCTAAAGATAAAGGTCTCGTTGTTATGGCAAACCAGAATAGACGTTTTGATGCAGATATGAGAACTGTCAGAAAAGTAATTGAATCAGGCGTATTAGGTGAAATATTAGAAGTTGAATCACATTATGATTACTATCGTCCTAGTATTAAAGATAGAGTTGGAATGGGTATTCTTTATGGTTTGGCTGTACATCCTATTGACCAGATGATTGGGCAATTTGGTGTTCCTAAGAAAGTTGTATATGACTGCAGAAGTTTTGATCATCCAGGTGAAAGTGATGATTATTATGATATTGATCTTTTTTATGACAATATGAAAGCTATAGTTAAAACAAGTTATTATGTAAAATTAGATTATCCTAGATTTATTGTGCATGGTCGTAAAGGAAGTTTCTTAATGCCTCAATTAGGACATCAAAGTGCTTTAAAAGCAAAACCAGGACCAGTAGAAATCAGCTTTGATCCATTACCAGAAGATAAATGGGGAACTCTTTCTTATATTGATGATGAAGGTAATGATGTTACAAAGAAGGTGCCTACCGAAATTCAGGATTATGGATTGATCTATGATAATCTGTATGAGGTTATTTTTAATAATGCTGAAAAGGTAGTCAAAGATCAAGAGGTTGTAGAAGTTCTTCATATTATAGAAGAAGCAACTAAAGCTGCTAAGGAGGTCTAGTATGAGACTTGGTATTGCGGGATCAGGAATGATTGTAAGAGATTTATTTCGCTTTATACATGATGTAGATGGAATAGAGCTTGAAGCTATTGCTTCTACACCTAAATCTATAGATAAAGTTAAAAAGATGGCTGCAGATGAAGGAATTAAGAAATATTATCCAGATTATCAGCATCTTCTTGATGACGATGAGATAGAGGTTATGTATATTGCATCACCAAATCATTTACACTATTCTATGTGTAAAGAAGCTTTAGAACATGGTAAACATGTTATTTGTGAAAAACCTTTTACATCAAGAGTAGAAGAATTAGAAGAACTTAATAATATTGCAAAGAGTAAGAAATTATTGTTGTTAGAAGCTATTTCTACGCAATATCTCCCTAATGTTTTGAAAATTAAAGAACTACTTCCAGAGTTAGGTCAAATTAAGATTTTTAGTGCGAACTATAGTCAATATTCATCAAGATACGATGCTTTTAAACAAGGTAATATTCTTCCTGCCTTTGATAATACAAAATCAGGAGGTGCTCTAATGGATTTGAATATTTATAATATTCATTTAGCTGTTGTTTTATTTGGGAAACCAAAGAAAGTGCATTATGATGCAAATATTGAGAAGAATATTGATACATCGGGTATTATTACTTTGGATTATGGATCATTTAAGGCTGCACTTATTGCTGCAAAAGATTGTAAAGCACCTATTATGACTTCGATTCAAGGCGATAAAGGATCAATTATTATTCATACGCCTGCCAATACATTAATAGGTTTTGATCACTTGCTAAATGACAATACAACAACTCCATATGCATTACAGGATAATAAGCATCGTATGTATTTTGAATTTCTTGAATTTGTTAAAATATTCAATGAAATGAATTTTGATAAAGCAGATGAAATGATGAAAAATAGTCTTATTGCAATGGACATTGCGACAAAAGCTAGAATGTCGGCAGGTGTTCATTTCAAAGCGGATGAAGCCCATGAGTAAAATATTATTTAGTGATTTTGATGGGACTCTCTTTTTTGAGGATGGTTTTCATCAGGAGGATATAGAGGCAATACGAGCTTTTCAGGAAGAAGGTAATAAGTTTGCTTTGTGTACAGGGAGACCTCTAGGTGGGGTACTTGCTTTAATAGAAGGTAAAATTAATCCTGATTATTATGTTCTTTGTACAGGAGGACTTGTTCTTGATAAGGATTATCAAGTTATTTATGGACAAGAGATTCCTTTTGATTTGGTAAAAGAAGTTTGTCAAAAATATGAAAATGAATCAATTGCTGGACCACATTGTTTAGATAAAGATTCTTTATATTTTGCACATATTCCAAATGACGCACCTAGTTATATTAAGCAATTTGATTCAATTGATGAATTTAAAAATCGTAAAATTTATAGTTTTTCATTAATTGAATCTACAAGAGCTAAAGAAATAACTGATGAAATTAATAATGATTACCCTGTATTGCATGCTTTTCAAAATGTAAATGCAATTGATATTGTTAAAAGAGGATGTAGTAAAGGTCAAGGAATTTTAAAATTAGAAGTATTAATCAGTGACGAAACAGCAGGAATAGGTGATAGTTATAATGATTTAGAAATGTTTAAAGTCGTTGATTATTCATTTACATTTAAAACATCACCGCAAGATATCCAACAACAAACAACGTTCGTTGTATCATCAGTGAAAGAAGCAGTAGCAATAGTAAAGGAGGAGTAAAAAATGGGATTTCCAAAAGGTTTTTTATGGGGTGGTTCAATTAGTGCTGCTCAAATTGAAGGTGGATGGAACGAAGGAGGGAAATCACCAGTATTGGTAGATTATTGTACAGCAGGATCTACAAAAGAAAGAAGACAAATTTGGTATTTAGACAAAGAGGGTAAAAGAGTTCACCGTAATTGGGAAGCTGTTGATGAATTAGAAGAAGGATGTAAGTTTGCTTTCTTTGATGATTTACATTATACAAATCATGTGGCAAGTGATTTTTATCATCGTTACAAAGAAGATTTAGCGTTATTTAAAGAAATGGGATATACAACATTTAATACTTCTATTTCTTGGGCTAGAATCTATCCACATGGGATTAAAGGTGGTATCAACCAAGAGGGTGTTGAATTTTATCGAGATGTTTTTAAGATAGCTAAAGAATATGGGATGGATCCGGTTATTACATTATATAAATATGACGAACCCGTTTCACTTTTAGAACAACATGGTGGATGGCGTAATCGTGCAATGATTGATGAATTTGTTGAATTTGCGAGAGTGTGTTTTACAGAATATAAAGATTATGTTAATAAATGGATGACATTTAATGAAATCAATATCATTATGCCAAGAGATGGACAAAAAAGTGAAAAAAATCAAAGAAATTTAATTTATTTACATAATCAATTAGTTGCTGCTGCAAGAGCAACTATTGTTGCACATGAAATTGATTCAAATCTTAAAGTAGGATGCATGATTTGTGGAAATATGTCTTATCCATTAACACCAGATCCATTGGATGCTATTGCTCGTTATGAAAACTTCCAAGATTTCTTCTGTTATAGTGCTGATACACAAATGAGAGGATATTATCCACCATTTGCTAAAAGAATTTGGGAGAGATATGGAATTAAACCAGAAATCACAGAACAGGATAAAGAAGATTTAAAGAATGGTAAATCTGATTTTATTGGTTTTTCATATTATGCCTCAGGTGTTGTAACAACACATAAAGTTGAACAGAATGATCATATTGCAGGGAATGTTTTAGGAACAGTAAAAAATCCTTATTTAAAAGCAAATGCATGGGGATGGCAAATTGATCCGGTTGGGTTTAGACATTTAATGCATTTAATAAATGACCGTTATAATGCACCGATGTTTGATGTGGAAAATGGTATTGGTTTAATTGAAACTGAAGGTGAAGATGGTATATGTCATGATCCAGCACGTATTGAATATCACCGTGAACATATTAAAGAGATGAAAAAAGCTATTGAAGAAGGAGTTAATCTATTTGGTTATACAACTTGGGGATGTATTGACTTAGTTTCAGCAGGAACAGGACAAATGGATAAAAAATATGGATTTATTTATGTAGATATGGATGATCAAGGAAATGGTGATTTACATCGTTCAAGAAAAGATTCATTCTATTGGTATAAAAAAGTAATTGCTTCTAATGGTGAAGATTTAGATTAAACAAGCTCATTGAGCTTGTTTTTATATCAGCTGCTATAAAACTATAAAAGAATGGCACATATTGTGACAAGGTTTTAACTAGAAAAAGATAATAAATCATTATAGTATATAAACAGAAGTCAGGAAAACGTTTACATCATAAGTGCTTTGGATAAAAACAAATTAAAAGATATAGTGAAAAACAAAGGAGGAAGAAAAATGAGTTTTCCAAAAGGATTTTTATGGGGTGGAGATATCAGTGCTAACCAATGTGAAGGTGGTTGGGACGAAGGCGGAAAATCACCAAATATGACAGACTATCATACGGGAGGTAATGTGAATGAACCACGTATGGCAACTTATATCATGCCAGATGGAACTTATGGTAAAACACCTGCAATGATTGAAAAGTGTAATTTACCAGATGGCGCTAAATTAGCAATCAATCCTGATGAATTTTATCCTAATCATAAAGCAACAGATTTTTATCATCATTATAAAGAAGATATTGCTATGTTTGCAGAATTAGGATTTAAAGCATTTAATATGACATTATCATGGGCAAGAATTTTTCCTAAAGGAATTAAAGCAGGAATTAATCCAGAAGGGGTAGAATTCTATCATAATGTATTTAAAGAATGCTTGAAATATGGAATTGAACCATTAGTTCACTTATATAAATATGATATGCCTGCTTTCTATATTGAAGAATTAGGTGGCTGGAAAAATAGAGTATTAATTGGTGAATTTGTTGAATTTGGGAAAGCATCTATTGATGAATTCCAAGAAGTTACTTATTGGTCAACATTCAACGAAATCAATGCTGCTCAATTCTCTGTCTTGGATTCAAACAATCAAGAAGAAGTCCAAAGACAATATCAAGTGTTACATAATCAATTAGTAGCTAGTGCAAAAGTAGTTAAATATTTACATGATAATTATCCAAATAAAAAAATTGGATGTATGCAAGCAGGTATTTTTACACATGCATTAACATGCGATCCAAATGATGAACTTGCTAATCAAAAAGAAATGCATAAGAATTTTTGGTATGCAGGGGATGTCTTTGTTAGAGGATATTATCCAAGTTATGCTGAACATTTATGGAAAGAATTAAATATCACATTAGATATTACTGAAGAAGACACGAAAGCTTTAAAGGATGGTACAGTAGATTTCTTTGAATTCTCTTATTATTTCTCAAACTGTGTAACAACACATTTAGATGGTGAAGAAGCAACAGGAAACTTAAATTTCATGGGAAAGAAAAACCCATATTTAAAACAGTCAGATTGGGGATGGGCTATTGATCCAAAAGGATTAAAATACTTTATGCATGAAATCTATGATAGATATCAAATCCCAATCATGAGCTGTGAAAATGGTTTAGGTGCCTTTGATACATTAGAAGAAGATGGAACAGTTCATGATCAATATCGTATTGATTATATGAGAGAACATGTTAAAGCCATGAGTGAAGGTATTGATGAAGGTGTAGACTTAATGGGATACACTTGGTGGGGATGTATTGATTTAGTATCTGCAGGTACTGGAGAAATTAGAAAACGTTATGGATTTATTTATGTAGATGTTGATGATTTTGGTAATGGAACATATAAACGTTATAAAAAAGATTCTTTTGAATATTGTAAAAAAGTTTACACTTCAAATGGAGAAGATTTAGACTAATGCTAGAAAAGATAAGAACGTTAAATCCAGATTACCAAATTAATGAACTTGATGATTCGTTTAAAGAATATGGACGAATCATCAAGCAAGATATGCAAGAAGCCATCAATTATGCTACAACTTATCAAAATACAAATGCCTATGATACAAGTGTTCAAGCATTAGAAGAAATGCCTTGTATACAAGATTTAATTAATGATATTTATGGTTATTTAGATGTCATGGCAGGTGTAGTTACTGGTAAAAATGAAGTATTAAATGGGTTGGAATATCATCAATGCAGTGAAACAATCATTGCGGTGACAGACTATATTCTTGCTCTTGGAAAAAGACAAGATATGGAAGAAAATGACTATGACATAGATAAGTGCGAACTTTTCTATGTACCAAAAGGAACAGTCGTAGAACTCTATGCAACAACATTACACTATACACCAATAACAGTAAAAGATTCATTTAAAACAATCTGTTTATTATTAAGAGGAACAGGGGATAGTTGTCAAAGAAGAGGAATCCTAAAGAAAAAGAATAAATGGTTCATAGCACATAAAGATAATGTAGAAAAAGTACAAGCAGGAGATTATCCTGGTTTAAAAGGCAAAATGATTCGTATTAAATATTTATAAGGAGGAAAGAAAATGGCAATACCTGATAAATTTTTATGGGGTGGTTCAATTAGTGCTGCTCAATGTGAAGGTGGATGGGACGAAGGTGGAAGAAGTCCTGTTCAAGTAGATTTTGGAGATTCGGGTTCAACAACAGATATACGTTGGATTCATTACTTAAATGCAGATGGAACAAGAGGAAAAATGAGGCAATTTGAGCATTTACCTAAAGGAGCTAAATATCAATTATTCGATGATATTCGTTATACAAATCATGTTGGTATTGATTTTTATCATCGTTATAAAGAAGATATTGCATTATTTGCAGAGCTTGGTTTTACAACTTTCAATACAACAATTTCATGGGCAAGAGTTTATCCTCATGGAGTAGAAGGAGGGGTCAATCAAGAAGGTGTAGAATTCTATCGTAATGTATTTAAAGAATGTCGTAAATATGGCATTGACCCTGTCATTACATTATATAAATATGACGAACCTGTGTATTTAGAAGAAACATATGGTGATTGGACGAATAGAGAAATGATTCATCAATTTGTTGAATTCGCAAGGTTATGTTTTGGTGAATATAAAGGTTTAGTAGATAAATGGTTAACTTTTAATGAAATTAATATTTTATTACATTTTGATGGTAAAGAAGGAAAACAATTTGCTTTTGAAGAATTACATAATCAAATGGTAGCGGCAGCTAAAGCTGTTAAAGTAGCACATGAAATTGATAAAAATATTTCAGTAGGATGTATGATTGCAGGATTCTGTAGTTATCCATATACTTGTGATCCTGAAGATGTAATTGAAAATTATAAACAATTCCAAGAAAAATTTGCTTATTGTGCAGATACAATGGTAAGAGGATATTATCCGTCTTATGCCAAACGTATTTGGAAGCAGAATAATGTTGTTTTAGATATTAGTGAAGAAGATAAAAAAGATTTGATAGAAGGTAAATCTGACTTCCTAGCTTATTCATATTATATGTCTAACGTAGTAACAACACATAAAGATGCAGGAGAAGCTTTAGATGGTGCAGGAACTTCAGCAAACTTAAAAAATCCATATTTAACAGCATCTGATTGGGGATGGCAAATTGATCCAACTGGCTATGAATACTTTTTACATGTCTTAAATGATCGTTATCAAGTACCTATTTTCGATGTCGAAAATGGTCTAGGAGCTTATGATAAAGTAGAAGAAGATGGCTCTATTCATGATGATTATCGTATTAATTATCACAGAAGTCATATTAAGAGCTTAATGAAAGCAAGAGAAGAAGGCGTTAATATTTTTGGATATACTTCTTGGGCTCCAATCGATTTGGTTTCATTTACTACAGGACAAATGGATAAACGTTATGGATTTATCTATGTAGATATGAATGATGAAGGTAAAGGAGATTTACATCGAAGTAAAAAAGATTCATTTTATTGGTATCAAAAAGCAATAAAATCTGATGGAAAAGACTTAGACTAATAATAAGAACCCTAGAAAATTTATTCTAGGGTTCTTATGGTTATTAAATTTTTGAGGGAGTTACGCTATGATTCTCTTTTTGATTTATGCTATTTATTGTTGATGAGTATTGATAAGAATTCTGTGTAGCTCTCACATTTTATTAACGATTCTATTAATGTATTATCCTCACTGATTTTCTTTAAAGTATTATAAAGCGTATCATACATAATATTGTTTTGATCATAACTAGAGAATACTATGAGAACCTGGAATTCCTGGTCATCATAATTGACAGGTTCTTTAAAGGTGAGAATGATATTATTGGTATTGGAGTTAATAGGAGTATTGAGTTTTAACAAGCCTATACTGTTATTAAATGAATGAAGTGAGTATTTATTCTTGTTTGTAAAATTCGCTTTAACAGACGATTTCATAAGAGGGTATATCTTGCAGAGTGTTTGATAAAGCACTGTAGAAATACCTTTTTTTGTCTTTGCAGATACACTATGTTCAAATAGTTCTGGATGGAAATAGTATACCAAATTTTCTTCGTTGAAATAGTAAGTGAGTTTGCTTTTGATGAAGATGATATCATCCATAGTAATAATATAATTTGTATTTATGACAGGAATATCATAGTTTTTGTGGATAGGAGCATTGGATATAATCAAATCATAATTACTTAAATCCTCTTTTAATAATTCAGGGTAAGAAATACATTTTTGTATAATGAGGTCGTTAGACAAATCTTTCTCTAGCATATTTGTATTATAATTGGAAGCAAAATTTCCCATACAATTAATAAGTAGTACTTTTTTTCGATGATCAGTATGATCAGTTATGATATTGTTGAAAAATATTGTGAAAGATGTGATTTCACTTCGTGATAAGGGAGTATCAGTATATTCTTTAATTCTTTTATTAACTATTTTGGTTAGATAATATGCAAATGGCATATCATCTTGAATTTGATCATAAAGAGGATTTCTTATTTTTTCTTGATATTTTTGCCTTAGTAAAGCTGTTTGGATATAAAGAGATAGTCTGTCATAATAACGATTATCAATATAAATAAGTGTAGATGAATAAATATCATCAAGAATTGTGTGGGTCAGTTTAGAAGTTATTTGGTCTTCCTGATAAATCTTATCGTGAGTTGATCCTTTACAGATTAACATTAATGTTAAAAAGCTCTTTTCAGAATCATTAAAATCCACATCGAAATGTTCTTTTGCAACGCGAGATAAGTCTAGTACAGTATGATATTCTTTAGTATTTTTGAATATTTCGAAATCTTCAAATACTGTGTCAAGTGGATGGCCAGCCATGTTTCTAGCAATGGAAATGGAATAATTGATAAGAATATCCGCTAAACTCAAATCACTGATGTATAGATTGTTGTTTTTTATAATTTCGATAATTTCACGATCTGAAGTATCTAAATATGTATCAAGAAAATCGTAGAATACTTCTCTTTGAGTCATACTCGCAAATACAAGGTCAGCAATAATTCTTCTTCTTTCAAGCTCATTAATATTCAACTTAATACCGTAATTTGGTTTGTGAATTATATGTATATTATATCTAGACAATTCTTTTTTTACATTTATTAAGTCATTTGCAATTGTTGCACGGCTTACTAGAAGGTCATCGGCAATGTCATCCATTTTAATATACTTATCTGATTGTGCTAATAATTTAAGAATATAATTAACTCGATCATGCGGTATATTTGGTACTAGTGCATATGCATCATCGTTTTCATTTTTATTAATAATTTCCTGTAACTTATTAATGATTTCAGGTGTTTTTTCATCAATTATATAACCTTTATTAGGCTTGGAGGTAAAATGAATCTCTAATTCTTTCAAAATGTTTTTGACGTTATTAATTTCCTCTCGTACTGATCTTCTTGATATACCGATAAGTGTAGCTATTTCATAAGTTGATATATAGTCATTTGATGCTAATAAAATTTGAATAATCTTAATTTCGTTGTTTGTTGTTTTCATTTTTTTGATACTCCTTAGTTGAATTATATCATTAAAAATACAAATGTGAAAACGTTTACTCATAAAATAATTAAAATACATAACGTGAAAATGTGATGATATAAAGGGCAAATTCATGTTTTGTTAGTCGGATGGCATAATATGTGCCATCTGATTATATAGAAAACTATGAAAAGACAGTATAATATTAACTTAGACATAAGAGAAAACGTTTACACACAAACGATTCTCAAATCAATTTAAAGGGAGGAAATTTAAAATGTCTACTGAAAAACAGTCCTTCATGGACAAAGTTTTAGAAAAAGTTGACGTTATTGCCGGACCTATGACACGTTTTGGTCAAATTCCATTTGTTCGTGCTATCGTCAATGGTATGGTTGCTGCATTGCCAGTAACTATGGTTGGTTCTATTTTCTTAGTTGTTAATCTATTCTGTTCTGATGGTGGATTAACACAGCATGCATTAATCCCATTTTTAAAACCATGGGCAGCAGATCTTGCTTTAGTAAATAGTTTATCAATGGGGATTATGGCTATCTACATTATTATCGCATTTGGTGCTGAATATGCTGAAATCAAAGGGTTCAATAAAACAACAGGTGCTGTTGGCGCATTCTTTGCATTCATGTTATTGAACTACAATTCAGTTGGTCAGTTAGCTAAAACTGGAGCTAGTGCATTTGAATCAACTTATTGGGGTGGTGCAGGGCTTATTACTACAATGATTGCAGGTGCTATCGCTGTTAACATTATTGATTTCTGTTATAAAAAGAATATCGTAATCAAGCTTCCTGATTCAGTTCCACCAGCAATCTCTGATAGTTTCTCAGCTATCATTCCTTATTTCTTCATCACAATCGTGTGTTGGGGTATCAGAACTCTTGCAGGTATTAATATTCCATCAGCAGTTGGTGAAATCTTAATGCCATTAATCGGAAACGCTGATAATGTATTTGTTTACAGCTTCCAGCAGTTTATGTCCGCTTTACTTTGGATTTGTGGTTTACATGGTGATAACATCACTGGTGCAGTTACAAACGTATTCTTGAATCAGTGGTTAGCAGAAAACAATGCAGTATTTATGGCTCATACAGCTGTCAAAGATCTTCCATATGTTTGGACTCCAAACTTATGTAGATTATCACAGTGGGTATCAAGCTGTTGGCCAATCTTAGTTTATATGTTTATGTCTAGTAAGAAATTACCTCATTTAAAACCATTAGGTTTAATTTGCTTACCACCTGCAGTTTTCTGTATCATTGAACCAATCATGTTTGGTTTACCAGTAGTGATGAATGGTTTCTTGTTAATTCCATTTGTCTTAACTCATACTTTAACTGCTGCATTAACTTATTGGCTAACAAAAATTGGTTTTGTTGGTAAAATGTATATGTCATTGCCTTGGGCAACACCTTCTCCAATTTTAGGATATCTAAGCGCTGGAGGATCTATTGGTGGCTTCGTAGTAGTATTCATTAACTTTGTAATTGGATTAGTTATCTTCTATCCATTCTGGAAAGCTTATGAAAAATCTGAAGTTGCTAAATTAAATACTGAAGAATAATAAATTATAAGGAGGGACTTAACATGGTATGTCCATATTGTCATAAAGAAATACCTGAAGACTCAATCTATTGCTATCATTGTGGGAAAGAACTAAGTAACAAGCAAAAGCACTCTTCAATCAAACTGAAAAAGAATCCACATGAAAATAGTTTTGCCAAGTTAGGTCTTCTCCTCTTCTTTATTGCTTTATTCGGTTTTGACTTTATTCTTGGAACAATTTTTAAAACAGTTGGTATAAATATTAAAATACCATATATGATTAGTACAGTATTATATGTAGGAGCAATTATATGTGGTGCGCTCTCTCTTAATTTAGATAAGAAAGATGAACAAAAAGGCTATCAGCCTACTGGAAATAAGAATTATGCATACATCTCAGTTTTTGCTAGTATGTTTGTTACACTTGCGAATATTGCAACTATTTTGGTGAAGTAGAGGTATAAATTTATGTATTGTAGAAAATGCGGAATGAAGATCAGCGATTCTTCGAAATTCTGTGACCATTGTGGTACAGAGGTTGTCAAAGTAAAACAAAAAAGTTATTCCGAAAAGTATAATGAAAAAAAATCAAAGGAAAAGAGTCACAAAGTGAATAAATTGCAGAAGCATCTCGATATAAAAAATCCATATATAAGTGCAGCTTTATTTGCTTCTGTTGTTGCTTTTATTCTTGCATTCTTCCCATGGAACTATATTTCTAAAGGAATAGGTACAAGTCTCCCTATGAGAATTGCAGTTGTATGTTTCGCGTTACTTGCAGATTATCATGTTACTAAAGCAAAACAAGTAAACAATCTTATTTATAGTAAGCATGGAGTCAGACTAAAAGAGAATGTTGTTTCTCTTACAAGTTTCTTATCAATATTTATTACTGTTATTGGCTTATTTGCTCTATTTACATATTAGGCATAAGCCTTTTTTTATAGGAGGATATTAATAATGAGTATACTATTTTTTGATCCTATTCCTAGACCTGCTATCTGGGGACATACTTTAGTTAGAGATTATTTTGGATATAAGCAATTTCCTGAAGGAATTGGCCAGTCTTGGAGTTTTTCGGCACAGAAAGATGCGTCAACTATATGTTTGTCTGAACCTTTTAAAGGGATGACTTTGAGAGAATTATGGGAAAAACATCAGGAATTATTTGGGCATCCTGGTGAGGAATTTCCAGTTATTATTTCTTTAGTAGCACCTGAAGATGATTTGAGTATTCAAGTTCATCCTGATTCACAAGCTGCAAAGAAATATGGTTATACATTAGGTAAGAATGAAGCATGGTATTTTATTAAAAGTGAAAATAATGCATCTATTGTATATGGACATAATGCAAAAGATGAAAAAGATTTATATAATTATATTAATAATGATAAGTGGGATGAATTGATCAAACATCTTTCTGTTCATACTGGAGATTTTGTTTATCTACCTGCAGGCATTCTTCATGCATTAAAAAAAGGTAGCATTGTTTATGAAATTCAGCAATCTACAGATGTGACTTTTAGATTTTATGATTATCATCGTAAAGATAAGTATGGAAATGAAAGAGAATTACATTTAACTCAAGCTATTGATTGTTTATCATATGATCAGGAAATGATGAAAAATAATATTATGCCTGTTGAAGAAAAAATGGATAATGGTTTAAAAACAACATTTATTTCTAATGATTCATTTACTGTAACTAAATTGGCTATTGAGGGTAATAATATTTATGAAACAGATAATTATCAATTAGCCACTGTTGTAAAAGGTGACGGCGTTGTAGATGGGTTTGATGTAAAGATAGGAGATAATTTTTTAATTCCTCAGCATAGTAAAATTGAGATCGATGGCAATATGATTATTATGATGACAACAAAATAAAGGAGGCATTTTGTGATGAATAAAGATTTCCTATGGGGCGGTGCTTTAAGTAATGTACAAGCAGAAGGAGCTTATTTAGAAGATGGAAAGGGTTTAAATGTTTATGATACGTTGAAAGTAACACCAGAACCAGGTATCGCACCATTATTTTGTGATACAAGTGTTGCTGTAGATCATTATCACAGATATAAAGAAGATATTGATTTGATGGCGGAAATGGGGTTTAAGGCTTATAGATTTTCTATTGTATGGTCAAGAATTAATCCGCTTGGTGATGAAGATGAACCAAATGAAAAAGGGTTAGCTTATTATGAAGATATGATTGATTATCTTCATGAAAAAGGAATTGAACCTGTTGTTTCTCTTGTTCATTTTGATATGCCAGATCATTTACTGAAGAAATATAATGGTTTTCTAAATAAAGATGTTATTGAATTCTATGCTAAACATGTAGAAAGTGTTGTCCAAAGATTAAAAGGAAAAGTTAAATACTGGATTACTTACAACGAGATTAATCTTGCATATGGTATGGGGGATTTAGTAGCTGGTGCAATACTTCCGGAAGGTATGAAAAAAAGTGAAATGTATGTGCAGCTTAGTGTTAATGTTCAAATTGCTCATGCACGTGCTGTAGAAGTAATAAAACGCATTGATCCTGAAGCAAAAGTTGGTGGAATGATTGGGCATGCGCCATTCTATCCACTAACTTGTAAGAGTGAAGATATTATGGCAGCTGATTTTAAAAACAAACTTCATAATTACTTTGCATTTGATACGATGTGCTTTGGTGAATTACCTCAATATTTTATTCAGTATGCATTAAATAGAAATATTAGGTATGATTTTAATGAGAGTGAAAAAGAAGTAATTAAAGCAGCATCTCAGAAATTAGATTATCTTGCTTTTTCATATTATAGAAGTAATGTACAATCTTCATTTGAAGGAATAGAAGATACAAATGAACTAGAAGATGAAATTCTATTTGATGAAAGAAATATGAAAAATCCATACTATACAGCCAATGAATGGGGATGGCAGATTGATGCAGAAGGGTTAAGATATTCACTTGTAGATTTCTATTCGCGTTATCATAAACCGTTGTTTATTGTGGAAAATGGTATTGGAATTGATGAGCATCTAGTTGATGGTAAAGTTTATGATGATGTAAGAATTGATTATTATCAAAAACATATTTCAGCTGTTAAAAAAGCAGTTGATCATGATGGTGTAGATTTAATGGGATATCTTGCATGGTCACCAATAGATTTTTTAAGCAGCCATAAAGAAATAAGAAAAAGATATGGATTTGTTTATGTTGATAGAGATTTTAAAGATTTAAAAGATTTAAATAGATACAAGAAAAAATCATTTTACTGGTACCAAAAGTGTATTGCGACAAATGGGGAAGATTTAGAAAATAATATCGAATATTAAAAGGTGTTCAGAAATGGTGCAAACTATTTCTGAACTTTTTTATACTTTAGTATATCGATTAGTGTTATAACAATTGCTGTTAGTATTTAATGAGAAAAAAGTATATATATGAAACATAGAGGAACTCAAAAAGTAGTAGTCACAGGTGAAGACTTTGGACCAGCTGTAAAGAAGACTATTATTAAACTCAATCAAGTAATTGATTTGATAGATATGAATAACTTAAAGGTAATAGAAGAAAAGAATGGTGTACTTGATGAAATAACAGGTGAAGAAGGAATAATAAGAACAGAAAGAGAAATAATAAATGCTTATATTTCGGATGAATATGGTAATAAAGTGAATACTGCATCTTGTTATGTGGCTATTGAGTTGGCTATATCACCTAGTGTTGGGTCACCGTTTATCTTTCATGCTACTACTCAATTAAACAATTGGTGTAATCCTTATAGAATATATATATATATATATATGGTATGGATGTTAATCCGGATATTGATGTAGAGGGTGATGGTAAATTATGCCCACAATTAGATAAGTGGATTATGAATTCATATAAGGCGGTAGATGGAATAAAGTATGCTTATGGTGAATATAGACCTAGTAGTGATGATAAGAAACATCCTTTAGTCATCTGGTTACATGGATTGGGGGAAGGAGGAACAGATCCTTCTATTGATTTATTGGCAAATAAGGTCACTGTATTGGCAGATGTTCCATTTCAGAAGTGTATGAATCAAGCTTATGTACTTGTGCCTCAATGTCCTACTATGTGGATGGATGATGGTAAAGGTGAATATAAGAGTGATACAAAGGATTCTATTTATACAAAGAGTTTATTTGAACTCATTGATTCTTATGTTAAAGAGAATAGAGATATTGATACAAATAGAATATATATTGGAGGATGTTCTAATGGTGGGTATATGACTATGGAAATGCTTCTCCATTATCCACATTACTTTGCAGCTGCATTTCCAATTTGCGAAGCGTATCATGATGAATATATCACTGACGATCAAATTGATATGATTAAACATATGCCTATCTGGTTTACATATGCGAAAACGGATCATGTGATTGATTATACACTATGTACTGAACCTACAGTGAAAAGACTACTTGCAGCAGGTGCTTCTAATGTTCATGTTTCTGTATTTGATGGTGTTCGTGATACAACTGGACTCTATAAGAATGAAGATGGCTTACCATATATTTATAATGGACATTGTTCTTGGATCTACTGGGATAATAATGAATGTTATGATGGGGATCTTAATGCGTGGGAATGGTTAGGACAACAGGGAAACTAGATTGTTCCTCTTTTTGATATTATGAAACTGCTCATATTTGTAGGCTATATTGTGATAGAATATGATACATATAAAAGGGGAAATTACACATGTATAAATTAATCGCATTTGATATGGATGGTACACTTCTTAATAGTGAAAAGAAGATTTCAGATAAAACAGTAGAAGCTATTAATAAGGCAATAGAGGCAGGTAAGATTGTAATACTTAATACAGGACGATGTCCTGCAGAACTTAAGGAGTATAGAGAAGTGCTGCCAAGACTACGCTATGTGAATTGTGTCAGCGGTGCACTTGTCTATGATTATGAAGAAGAAAGAAGCATCTATGAATCACCATTAAGTGAAGAAGAAGTCAAAACATTGATTCAAATTGGTAAAGAAACAGATGAAATGGTTCATTTAATGGGTATTACATCTGTCGTAGAAAAAGACAAAGTACCACATATGAATGATTATTATATGGGTGTTTACCAGCCAATGTATGAAGAAGTCACTATTAAAGTAGATAACATCAATGACTATTATGTAGGCAATCCTTATTCAGTACATAAACTTAACATTTATCATCATTCAAAAGCTGCAAGAGATCATACAAGAAAAGCTATTAAAGAAGCAGGACTTGAATTAGAGATGAAGGATTCAGAAGCAACAGGTTTAGAAATGAATGCGAAAGGTGTAGATAAAGGAACTGGATTAAAACAGTTATGCCATCATTTAGGTATCTCTATTGAAGAGACTATAGTAGTAGGTGATGCAGATAATGATAAGGAAGCATTAGAAACTGCAGGTCTTGCAGTTGCAATGGGTAATGCGAAAGAGAGTATTAAAGAAATCAGTGATGTAATTGTATCTGATAATGATCATGATGGATGTGCAGAGGTTATAGAGAAGTATATATTAGAGGAGTAAATGCTTCTTTTTTTTGCTGTATTTGAGCTATAAAGAGCGTTAGAGAAATAATACTAAAATTAATTAAAATAAAATTATGTAGCGCAGAAGGGCAAAAAACTCTATTTAGAAATAAATTTTGAATAAAATTCAAAAAATGCTTTACAAACGCTGCGATATTGGGTATTATAGACAGGCAGTCCGGGAGACGGGCTGAGACAGAACATTGAAAACTGAACAGATACACGTCAGATTTATTTGAAAACATTTAATTGATGAGCTGAACATCAGCTCTTC
>NZ_RCYB01000023.1 GCF_004168205.1 Catenibacterium sp. co_0103
AAAAGACAATATAAGAATGTAGGAAAACCTACATTCTTATATTGTCCTAAACCTACATTTTTATATTGACTTTTGCAATATTGTACATCTACAACGCTACTTTTATACATGATATTTAATGCACCATTTACTCTTGCTATTCTTAATATAAAAAGACATGAATTGAAAACAGTCTAAAATATGGTAATAAAAGCGCAGAAAAAAAGTCATACACATTTGTGTATGACTCATGTTTTTATCCATTTAATGTATAGCCCTGTGAGTAGTAAACGACTACTGGCATACCAGTTGTAATAGTATTGTACATAGTACCTGCAAAACTTACTGGAAGGTTAACACATCCATGAGAACCACTAGACACATAAAGATTGCCACCAAAACTAGATCTCCAGTTTGCATCATGGAAACCAATACCTCTGTTAAATGGCATCCAATAACTTACAGGAGATTCATAAGGATACTTACCTGTAGCAGGATCCTTAGTACCTCTTAATACTCTATTACGTTCTTTAGAATAAATATAATATGTACCAGCTGGAGTATAACGATCTTTTGTCATCTTACCTGATACACAATCTGACTGAAGAACACACTGACCATTCTTATAAATCCATAGATGCTGACGAGATAAGTCAATTTCAACATAGTTACCACCAAGACCATAATTCTCAGTAGACTGTTCTTTAGCACTATAAGCAGGAGCTCTCTTAACAGCCTTACCAGCATTTAAATCTTCTTTAATCTTTGTGATTTCTTCTGTCTGATTCATCTTATAACCATAAGTACCACCATCTACAGTTCTTACACCTAAACCTGTTGCATTAAATGTATGTGTCTTACCAACAGTATTGGCTTTAGCTGCAAGTGTATAAACAAAGCTCTTCATACGTTTATTCCAGATTTCTTCGTTATAGCTATAAGTACCATCTTCATTCTTAACAAGCCATGTTAACATCTTTTCACTATTTAAGACTTCACTCAGATTGTTAGGTAGTTCATAAGTAATAGAAGTCTTTAAATATTTCTTTAATGTTTCAGCTTCAGCTTTAACAGTTTCAGTTGTTTTTCCAGGAACCTTATATGCATCCTTTACTTTAGCAACATTTAAACTAGTTTTCTGAAGACCAACAGCTTTATTCACTGCTTCATAAACAGTTTCCTTATTTAAGCTATTTCCAGCTTTTTCCTTTTCTACAGTAAAAGTACCATTTTCATACTTCATACGTGCATCTGTAGGAGCTATCTGGTTTTCATCCTTTAACTGATTCTTTCCATAAAGAACAGTCTTTAACTTATTTTCATCATAAGAAGTTTTAGTCTGAATAGTTTTCTTATTTCCCTTATGATTAAATAAGTAGTTCTTGAACCATGTGAATGAATCCTGTTTCTTCAACAACGCTTCAACCTGTCCATCAGGAACATAACTCATATTGATTTCTTTTGCTGAAATAGTTTCGGTAGTCTTATTTCTAAACTTCATTTCTAAAGTGTAGTTTAACTGATTTTCAGCAATCTTCTTTTCTGCATCTGCAACACTTAACTTACCTACATTTACATTATTAATATAAGTAGAAGGTAAGAAGCGATCACTATAAGCTGTACTCATATGATGAATATAGAGGAATACTGATAATCCAAGAATCACGAGTACAGATACAATAATTACAATAATCTTATTTCTTTTCTGCATATTTGTCATGTTATCTTTCTCTCCCTTACACTACTCCTTCTAATGCATTGATTATAGCAAACATTTGTAAAAAGGTAAATCAAGATTTGTGAAATGACTTAAAAATACACCACTTGTACAAAAGAAATTAGTTTTAACTTATTTATTTGTGAATAAATATTGCATAAATAGTGAGGTGTGATTGTTAGTACGTTGTGTGTAGTGACAAAGAATGTACAGAAATGTGTGTAGGTGATTCGAAAATAGTCTCTCTTAAATAAGCAATTCTTCAAATATTGGAGTATTAAATAGTATGGAGGATGTGACTATATGGCAATACCAACAAGTATTAAAACATTATTATCTGGCGATGTTGTTGAATGGGCAAGAATTGAATTAAAACAAACTTGGGATCCAGCAGCATCTTTGAAAACTATATGTGCATTTGCGAATGATCTTGATAATTGGGGCGGTGGATATATTATTGGAGTGCAAGAGGTTAATGGAAGACCCATTTATCCTTTAAAGGGTGTGCAACCAGAAAAGCTGGATTCTTTTCAAAAAAGTATTTTTGCGAAATGTAAGCTTCTTAGACCATCGTATACACCTATAATCAGCGTAGAAAAATATCAAGATAAGTATTTTATCGTTATATGGTGTCCAGGTGGAGATAATAGACCATATTCATCACCGAAAACGATGGAGAGAAATGATTAGGAGAAAACTATAAGTAACTGAATATATTGACTGTTATGTTTAAATATACTCATGGAAGAAGTGTTAAAATGAACACATCAATATCACAAATTATAAATCAAAAGATTTTGCTGAACTTCTTGGTGTATCTGTTAAGACATTATAACGTTGGGGCAGAGAAGGAACTTTAAAAGCGAACTGAACTCCAACTAATAGGCGTTATTACACATATGATCAGTATCTTCAATTCAAATGTACAAATATTGAAAATGATAAACATTAGGTGGTTATTTATGTCAGAGTGTCTACGAAGAATCAAAAAGATGATTTAATAAATCAAGTTGCATTTTTAAGACGGTTTTGTAATGTACAAAAGAGGAATTCTTGTAGAGCAGTGTATTGAAGAATATGGAAACTGTGTAACGATTTATTAGATGAAGTAATGAAACTAAAATCAAAAGCATAATTTGAATACCCACAAACCATAGGTTAGTGAAAATTAAATTTTATTAACGCCTAATAAACGGCGTTCATGAAGATGAACTTAATGCATAGATTTTCCATTTGTTCTATAATTAGATTAGAAATCAGATGAAGAACTCATGCAGGATATTGTTTCAATACCTCATGTGTTCTCCTGCAGGCTGCAATGGGTATCGTAAGTATAAAAAACTGTAGAAAGGGATGAGGAAATTGCTGAAGAGCTTCAAGACGGAAATAAATCCGACAGATGAGCAGAAAGTCAAGATTCGTAAAACAATAGGTACTTGCAGATTTATCTATAATTTCTATCTTGCTCATAATAAGGAGCTTCATGAAAATGGGGAAAAGTTTATGAGCAGCAGCCAATTCAGGGTATGGCTCAACAATGAGTTTCTTCCGAGCCATCCAGAATATTCATGGATCAAGGAGGCTTATTCAAAATTGGTAACACAGGCAGTAAATGACGGACAGAATGCATTTAAAAGATTCTTTGATCACAAGAGCGCCTTTCCAAAATTTAAGAAGAAAGGCAAATCTGATGTGAAAATGTATTTTGTAAGGAATAATCCAAAAGATTGCCTTTGCGAAAGACACAGACTCAAGATTCCGTCACTTGGCTGGGTCCGCATCAAAGAGAAAGGATATATTCCCACTACAAAGGATGGATACGTAATTAAAAGCGGTCATGTCTCAATAAAAGCTGACAGATACTATGTTTCAGTTCTTATAGAAATCAAGAATAAAAGGATAGCCAGTCATTCCAGTAAAGGAATTGGCATTGACCTTGGATTAAAGGACTTTGCGATTGTTTCTAATAGAAAGACTTATAAGAATATCAATAAATCTGAAAAATTAAGGAAGCTTGGAAAGAAGCTTATTCGAGAACAGAGAAGTCTTTCTCGAAAGTATGAAAATCTGAAGAAAGGAGGGTTCACTCAAAAAAGAAATATACAAAAACAAAGGCTTAAGATACAGAAACTTCATCATAGAATTGACAATATTCGTACTGACTACATCAATAAGATAATCGCAGAGATAGTGAAAACCAAGCCATCTTATATAACGATTGAAGATCTAAACGTATCAGGAATGATGAAGAACAAGCATCTTTCAAAGGCAGTTGCTTCGCAGAAGTTTTATGAATTTAGAACAAAACTTCAAGCTAAATGCAGGGAGAACGGAATTGAACTTCGAGTTGTAGATAGATGGTTCCCATCATCTAAGACTTGTCACTGCTGCAAACATATCAAGAAAGATTTAAAGCTTTCAGATAGACTTTTCAAATGTGATTGTGGCTATATCGAAGACAGAGATTTCAATGCTGCACTTAATCTGAGAGATGCTACAACCTACGAAGTTGCATAAATGAACGCAAACGTAGGTATGTACCGAAGGCTATTTCGGGAATTTACGACTATGGAGTGTACTAGGACCTGTGAGTAGATATGATTTCGGTCAATCCAAAGCATACACGATGATATAGTAAGTAATGTTCGTGAGAACTTACATTATCTCGATGTGAGTATATTTAATCACATTTCGAGTGGCAGCCGAAGTTGAGCAAAAAAAGGAACTGAAAGAAGTTTAGAGATACTTGATAAAATGAGAGAAAATCCTTTTGTAACACAGGTTAAGCTAATGGAAGAATTCAATCTAACCAGAAAACAGATTCAAAACATCATTCAATACTTGCGTTTAAATGGGTTAGTAGAAAGAGAAGGCTCTAATAGAAGTGGTAAATGGATAGTGAAGAAATAATATATTACCACATTTCCTGCACTGTATGATATTAGAAAAACATTGTATATATCAATGTTATTTTGATTGCTGATGAGAGTAACTGTTAAACACATTAACAAGTCACTTTTTTCATAGTTATTCAATATGTGTTATAATGTGGTCAAAGCGAGGTAATGCTATGAAAATATATTATGAAGTACATGGAAATGGTTACCCAATTATCTTATTACATGGTAATCAGGAAAATAGAAAAATATATGATCAATTAATCAAAGATTTAGAAAACGATTATCAATTAATCGCAATGGATTCACGTTATCATGGTAAATCTATTAAGAGTGGGCCTTTAACACTAGACCGTATGGCTCAGGATGTAATGGATGTCGCAAATGAACTAGATTTAGAAGAATATGATGTCATTGGCTTTAGTGATGGTGCGAATATCGCACTTACACTTGCAGGTAAAGATGACCGTTTAAAACATATGGCACTTCTTTCACCTAATGCCACTCCTCAAGGCATTAAATGGTATTATCGTCTCCATATGTATATGACATTACTCTTATTGCCAATATTCTGTATATATGATAAGAGATCAAGAATACGTTTTAAGCTCATTTCGTTTATGACAAAAGAGCCACATTTTACTGCAGATTACTTATCAGAACTTAAGATTCCAGCTTTATTACTATCTGGTGAACATGATGTAATCAAGGATTCTGATTTCACATTTATTCAGTCATCATTGCCTTATTGTGTACATAAGGTGATTAAAGGTTCACCACATTTCTTATTAGGTGATCAATATGATAAAACATTAAGAGAAATAAGGGGGTTTTTATATGCCTGTCATCACGAAGCATAATGTATTAGATATAAATAATGTTGTATTTGGAGATGGAACACCTAAGATTTGTCTTCCTATTGTAGATACAACTAAAGAAGATATTATTGATACTTTAGATTCTTATAAGGATTTAGATTATGATGTAGTAGAAATTAGACTTGATTTCTATGAAGGATTAAAAGAAGGACATTTGACAGATGCATTAGAAGAAATTAAGAAACATACAGATAAACTTGTATTAGGTACAATCCGTACTGTGAGTGAAGGAGGAGAAGGAGAACTTACTTCTCTAGAGTATATACATTGTATTAAAGAAATCTGTGATGCACATGTAGATCTAGTAGATATTGAGTTATCACAGGGATATGAATCTGTGATGGAACTTGTTCAGTATGCTCATAAGAAAGGTGTTCATGTTATTATGAGTGAACATCATTTTGAGGAAACACCATCAAGAGAAGATATGCAGGAAACACTAGAAAAGATGGAAATATTAGGGGCTGATTTACCTAAACTTGCTGTTATGCCTGAAAGTAAAGAAGACCTATTAACACTTCTAGAAGCCACTCTTTATTCAAGTCAGCGTTTAGGAAAACCTATTATTACTATGTCTATGGGTAAACTAGGACGGTTGTCACGTATGATGGGGGAATACTTTGGTTCATGTATGACCTTTGCGACAGCCAAGGATGAGAGTGCACCAGGACAGGTTCCTCTTGATGATTTAAAGAAAGTATTAGAGGTTCTACATGATTAATTTAGATCATGCGAAAAAGGCATTTGATAATTATGTCAATCGTTATGATTTCTCTATCCCACATATACATCTTAAATATGTGCATTCTTATAAAGTAATGGATGTTATGGGTGAACTATGTGATATGAAAGAAAAAACTGAAGAAAAAGAGTTATGTCTGCTAATCGGCCTATTACATGATATAGGTCGTTTTGAACAGTTTCGCTTATATCATTCTTTCCTAGATAGAGAAACAGTGGATCATGCAATGTATTCTTCTCATGTATTATTTGAGGAGGGACTTATTAGAGAGTTCATAGAAGAAGATACATATGACACTATTATTAAAAATGCTATAGAACAGCATAATAAATACAAAGTAGAAGAAGGCTTTAGTGACGAAGAACTCTTTTACATACATATGATTAGAGATGCAGATAAATTAGATCATTTTCGTGTTAAAGATGTAGAAAAGGATACAGTCTTACTAGGTGTGACTTATGAGGAAGCAGGAAAAGAATCTATAACTGATGAAGTCTATCAACA
Source organism: Catenibacterium sp. co_0103 (assembly GCF_004168205.1). Lineage (GTDB taxonomy): Bacteria > Bacillota_I > Bacilli_A > Erysipelotrichales > Coprobacillaceae > Catenibacterium > Catenibacterium mitsuoka_A. The sequence goes on from NZ_RCYB01000023.1 coordinate 6,718, forward strand.
GTTCTGTAAACATCAACTTATTTATGCTCCTACAAGAAAAACACATTTAGACATGTGGATTTCTTATATTGCTTTTATATTTGATCTTTATTTTGATGAAAGTAAATCATATATTGAAAAAAATCACTATATTGAAAGAAGCTTTGATAAAATAAAAATAGAAGATCTAGAGATATTAAAGAAATATCGAGCGTTAGAAAAATGCGCACTAGAGTATATTAAAGGAGGATGCGTATGAGTTTACCAAAGGATTTCCTATGGGGTGGTGCTTTAGCAGCTCACCAGTTTGAAGGTGGTGTATTAGACACTACTAAAGGTTTAAGTGTTGCTGATGTAATGACAGGTGGTAACGTATCAACACCACGTGTGATTACTGATGGAGTAAAGGAAGGATTATATTATCCAAACCACATCGGCATTGATTTCTATCATCATTACAAGGAAGATATCAAGCTATTCGCAGAAATGGGCTTTAAATGCTTTAGAACATCTATTGCCTGGACAAGAATCTTCCCATTAGGTGATGAAGAAGAGCCTGATGAAGAAGGTTTACAGTTCTATGATGATGTATTTGATGAATTATTAAAATATGGTATTGAACCAGTCATTACATTATCTCACTTTGAAATGCCTTATCATCTTGCCAAGGAATATGGCGGATTCATGAACAGAAAGACTATTGATTTCTTTGTAAAGTTCGCAGAAGTATGTTTCAAGAGATATAAAGATAAAGTTAAATACTGGATGACTTTCAATGAAATCAACAACCAGATGAACTATAAGAATGATATTTTTGGATGGACTAACAGTGGTGCTCATTTTGGAAACTATGATAATCCAGAAGAAGCGATGTATCAGTGTGGTCATTATGAATTGGTAGCCAGTGCAAAGGCTGTGAAGATTGGTCATGAAATCAATCCTAACTTCTTAATCGGTAATATGATTGCAATGGTTCCTATTTATCCATTCTCTTGCCGTCCAGCAGATATGGTATTATCTACTGAAATGATGCATCAGAGATGGTTCTTCTGTGATGTACAGTGCCGTGGTCATTATCCACGTTATGCCTTAAAGATGTTTGAAAACAAAGGCTTTAACTTAGATATCACTGAAGAAGATAAAGAAGCTTTAGCTGCAGGTACAGTAGATTATATCGGATTCTCTTATTACATGACTAATACTGTAGACTCTACAGCACATAAAGATGTTTCTAAATCTTTAGATGGTTCTAGTGAACATTCTGTGGCTAACCCATTTATTAAAGTATCTGACTGGGGATGGGCTATTGATCCAGAAGGTTTGCGTTATGCTTTGAATCAGATGTATGAAAGATATGAAAAACCATTATTTATTGTAGAAAATGGTTTTGGTGCGATTGATAAGAAGGAAGAAGATGGCAGCTGTCATGACCCATATCGTGTAGATTACTTAAGAGCACATATTGAACAGATGAAGAAAGCTGTAGAAATTGATGGTGTAGACTTAATGGGTTATACACCATGGGGCTGCATTGACTGTGTCTCTTTTACTACAGGTGAAATGAAGAAACGTTATGGCTTTATCTATGTAGATCGTAACAACGATGGAAGCGGTACACTAGAAAGAAGTAAGAAAGATTCATTTAACTGGTATAAGAAAGTTGTTGCAAGCAATGGTGAAGATTTAGGTTAATTCGCTTTCAACATTGCGAAAAAAAGAAACCCATGAGAAATGCTTGACATTAGGCTCATGGGTTTTTATACTGTTTAAGGGTAAACATTCTTTATGTTTATCAATAATTAAAAAAACGTTGATATATTCAACATTTTTTCGTGTTAATAAATTATTTGTGAGATATTTTTTTATCTCAAGCATATTAGTTGCATGTGCAACTAATTTAGACTAATATAGAATTAGAAAAAATCTATTAGGTATTTCATCCTAATAGATTTTCTTATGAGGAGGGTAAATAACATGGAGGTAATCAAGAGAGATGGCTCAAAGGTAGCTTTTGATGGAAGTAAGATTGAAAATGCGATTTTAAAGGCTATGCGCTATGGCAGCGGTATTGTGAAACCTGAAATTGCATCTAAAATCTCACATGAAATTGAAGACTGGCATAAATCAAGTGGAGCAGCATCTATCAGCATTTATCGTATTGAAGGACAGGTTTTTGAAAAGTTAATTGAAAAAGGAGAAGTACTTACTGCCAAGGCTTATGAAGGCTATCGTAGGGTAAGAGAATTCCAGAGAGAAACTAATACAATTGATAATGCGATTTATGGTATTGTCAATCAGACTAATAAAGAAGCAATGGATGAAAACTCTAATAAAGATGCGACTGTATTAGCTACTCAGAGAGACTTAATTGCTGGTGAATTCTCTAGAGACTATTGTCGCCGTTTATTATTACCACCAAAGATTGTACAGGCACATGATGATGGTATTATTCATTTCCATGATATGGATTACTATATCCAGAAGATGCATAACTGCGATCTAGTAAACTTAAAGGATATGTTTGCGAATGGCACAGTTATTAATGATAAATTGATTGAAACACCTAAGTCTTTACAGACAGCATGTACTGTTGCAACTCAGATTGTTCAGCAGGTTGCTAATGGTCAGTATGGAGGACAGACAATCTCTATCTCTCATTTAGCACCTTATGTACGTGTATCATATAAGAAACATTTAAAGGCTGTAAGAAAAGAAGGCAAAGAAGTAGGTATTGATTATACAGAAGAACAGATTGAAAAGATTGCAAAGTCTCGTCTTCATGAAGAAATCAAAGCAGGTGTACAGACTATCCAGTATCAGATCAATACATTCTCTACAACTAATGGTCAGGCTCCATTCTTATCTATTTTCATGTATTTAAGAGAAGAACCAGACTATATTGAAGAAACAGCTTTATTAATTGAAGAAATCTTAAAACAGAGATATATCGGTATGAAGAATCCTGTGGGTGCTTATGTCACTCCAGCATTCCCTAAATTACTTTATGTATTGGATGATAATAATGTGCCTGATGATTCACAGTATCGTTATTTAACAGATTTAGCGGTTAAATGTGTATCTAAGCGTATGATGCCTGATTTCATCAGCGCAAAGATCATGAGAGAAAACTATGAAGGACAAGTATTCCCTTGTATGGGATGTCGTTCATTCTTATCTCCATGGAAGAATGAAAAAGGTGAATATCAGTGGTATGGTCGTTTTAACCAGGGTGTAGTTACACTTAACTTAACTGATGTTGGTTTATCAGCTAACAAGAATATGGATTCATTCTGGAAGATTCTAGATGAACGTTTAGATTTATGTTATGAAGCATTAATGTTAAGACATGAAAGCTTAAAGGGTACTCCTTCAGATATTTCTCCAATTCATTGGCAGTATGGTGCCATCGCAAGATTAAAACCAGGAGAAAAGATTGATTCATTATTAGATACTTGTTATTCTACATTATCATTAGGTTATATTGGTTTATATGAATGTGTAGTGGCATTAATTGGTCAGTCTCATACTACTGAAGAAGGCGATGCATTAGCTCTTGAAATTATGCAGAAATTAAGAAATGCATGTGATAAATGGAAGAAGGATACAGGTTTAGGATTTGCCTTATATGGTACTCCTGCAGAATCAACTACTTATACATTAGCACGTGCATTAAAGAAGAGATTTGGAGTCGTGCCTGGTGTAACAGATAAAGACTATATTACTAACTCTTATCATGTCAATGTAAGAGAACATATTGATGCATTCTCTAAATTAGGCTTTGAAGCAAAGTTCCAGAAGATTTCTTCTGGAGGAGCTATTAGTTATGTAGAAGTGACTAATATGACAAATAACTTTGATGCCATGAAAGAATTAATTAACTATATGTATGAAACAATTCAATACGCTGAAATCAATACTAAGTCTGACTATTGTCAGGAATGTGGTTTCTCTGGAGAAATCTTATTAGATGAAAACAATGAATGGTATTGTCCTAACTGTGGTAATAGAAACCATAAGACATTAAATGTATGTCGTAGAACATGTGGTTATCTTGGTGATAACTTCTGGAATAAGGGACGTACACAGGAAATCAAAGAACGTTTTGTACATTTAGATAATAGAGTATATCAGGAAAATAACTAGGAAAGCCTTGTGTCATTAAGGGTTTAAGAGATAACCGTGATTGGTTATCTCTTTTTAATTTAAAAGACTGTGAAAACCACAGCCTTATTTAAGAACCTTACGTTTTGTAGACGAAGGAATATTTAATTGTTGTCTATATTTGACAATGACTCGACGTGAACAATGTAGTTCTAGCTCTTCTAGTTTCTTTAGAATTTGGTTATCCGAAAGTGGATGTTCTTTATCTTCACTATCAACTAATTCAACAATAGCCTTTTTAATAGAATCGCTACTATCTCCTGAAGCAGTTTGAGAAACAAGAAGTTGTTTAAGAGGATAAACCTCACCATTAAAGCTGTAGTACTTATTATTTAATGTACGTGAAATAGTAGATTCATGGAATCCTGTTTCACTTGCAAGTTGTGATAAAGTACATGGATATAATTCATCATCGTATAAGAAATAACCACTCTGGATATCAACTAAAGCATTTGCGACAAATAATACTGTTTGATTTCTCTTTGTGAGATTTTCAATTAAGAAATGTGCATCATTAAAATAAGATTTCATATTTTCATCATTCTTTACCTTCTCATAAAGAAGATCATTTACGATGAGTTCAGGTTGATTGATAGGAGTAATCATAATATTAGAATCTTCTACCTCTATTAAAATATCTGGGGAGATATAATCATCCTGGGATGAACTATACATATTACATGGGAATGGATTACAAGAACGTATTTCATAAAATAAATGGTCTATCTCTTCTTTTTTTAATCCTGTTTTCTGTTTAATAAGTGAATAGTTCTGAGTTAAGATAACATCCTGATAATCTCTAAATAGTGTATAGCTTTTTGTTTTATTATTATTTTTTAATTGAATGATAATTGAATCAATAGCATCAGTAGCTCCAACACCATTTGGTTCAAAAGAACGTAATATATCTAAATGAGCATCAAGCATTTCTCTGTCTATATCTAAATCAGTGAGATATTGATTAATAGGGTAGGATAAGAACCCACTATCATCTAATGATTCAATCAAATAATCCATCAAATCTTCATTATATGGACGAGTACATGCACTTAACTGTAAATAGAGATCATCTTTTAAAGAACGTTTATTAGAAATACTTTCAATAAATTGCTGAGTATCATAGTTTTTAGGTGATTTTAGTTCTAAAAAAGGATTTGTTTCTAATACTTGTTGAACAACTTTATTGATATCATCAATGTTGTCAGTAAGGAAATCTAACGATTTTAAAAGTTTTTGATTTAATTTTAATGTTTGTTTTAATGTTTGAATATATTGCATTTTTTGTTTCATATTCATCACCCCTCACTATTATATAGCAAAATCCGTGCCAATTAATGTATGGATATTTAATAGAAAAGTATAACGAATAACGATTGTTGCACACAAGTTTTATTTGTTTTATCATGAACGATGAGGTGATTTCATTGAAAGAAAAAATAATGTTGTTGATTAATGGAAGAATGGATCAAAATTCATATGAAGAATGTCAATCCATCCAATTATCAAAAGAATTAAAACTAAGTAGAAATCAAGTGACTAGATTATTAAATGAACTATTTAATGACAAGAAGCTTATTAAAATCAAGACAAGCCCTGTTTTATATCTTTCAAGAGGTTCTCTTGAAAGTAAGTATAAGAAGAAGCTCTCATCAGATGAATACAAATCATTAGATGAATTGGAAGCTGAATTAAACAATCAGACAGAATTAAAGAACTTCGAAAAGCTTATTGGGTCTAATGAAAGCATGTATCAGATTGTAGAGAAGATTAAGGCAACAGTATCTTACCCTCCAGTAGGATTACCTATGTTGTTTTATGGACCAACTGGTACAGGTAAATCATTTATGGCTAAACTTACGTATGAATATTGTGTAGACACAGGCTTAATTGATGCATCTAAGAATTTTGTACAGGTGAACTGTTCAGAGTATGCTAATAACCCAGAACTACTCACAGCGAATCTGTTTGGCTATAAAAAAGGTGCTTTTACAGGTGCAGAAAGTGATAACTTAGGTTTATTACATTTTGCGGATGGTGGAGTATTATTCTTAGACGAAGTGCATTGTTTAAATGCTGAATGTCAGGAAAAATTATTCCTTTATATGGACCAGGGAATCTATCACTTAGTAGGTGATAATAATAAGTGGTATAAATCTAAATGTAGAATTATATTTGCGACAACAGAAGTTCCACAAAAAGCATTATTAAAAACATTCCTCAGACGTATTCCAGTTATTCTTACAATTCCATCTCTTGCACAAAGAGGAGAAAATGAAAAGCTAGAACTCATGTATAGCTTTTTGAAGAACGAAGAGAAGCGTGTTGGTAAAACAATTCTTATTTCATCTAACGTTTATGAGTTGTTACTGAATCACACATTTGTAGGTAATATTGGTGAACTGACTAATACTATTCAGGCAAGCTGTGTGAGTGCATTATATAAAAGTAATTCAGATACGTTAGAAATACATGCTTATGATTTACCTGACAGTATTAGAAATAGTATAGATGTTTCCTCTATGATTATGAAGAAGCATAAACTTGTGTCTCTTAACACACTTCTTCCTGTATCAGATCAGGGGATCATTAAAGATTTTTATCAATCATTAATTAATCTTAAAAGAGATCAGTCATTTGCAGTAAATGCACAGAATACTGTAGATAGATATTTTGAGAAGCTTATATTTAATGATAATCGTGCAGATTCAATTGATTATCTTACAAACTATCTAGAAAAGATATTTAATAATATCACTGAACATTATGGCTTTAGGACTTCACATAATGAGTTGATTGCACTTGCGACATATGTCTCAGAATTCTCTAAGAATACATATCTCACAAATAACTGGATCAATGAGAATTATGATGAAGTAAAAAACTTAAAGAAATATCTAAAACTAGAATTTCATCGTGAATATGAAATAGGACAGGAAGTTTCTCATTACTTAAAGAATAATATGAATCAGGATATTGATGAGTTTGTAGAATGTATTATCTGTATTTGTATGATTAAGTATTTTGCACATTCTGGTGAAGATCTCACAATTGCGGTTATTATTGCGCATGGTTATTCAACTGCAAGTTCTATTGCAGAAGCAGCCAATAGAATGTTGAATAGTTATATATTTGATGCGATTGATATGCCGTTAGATGTGGATGTACAAATTATTACAAGAAAGATCAATGATTACATTGCACATGTTGGAAATATCTCAAAACTTTATTTATTAGTTGATATGGGTTCTCTTGAAGAAATATATCAGGGATTAGATACAAGTAATGCAGATATTGCCTTAGTAAACAATATTAATACTAAATGTGCGTTAGAAATAGGACAGGGAATTAAACTCAATAAAACAGTGACTGAAGTAATTGATTCTATTCTTAAGGAAAACATCTATAAAACGCATATAGAACTTAAGAAAAAGAAAGACCCTATTGTAATCTGTTCTTGTGCATCAGGAGTTGGTACAGCGAATAAGATCAAAGAAATCTTATTCAATTCTTTACCTGAAGATTCTAATTTAAAGATTATTACTTATGATTATCCTGCTTTAATACGTAAACAGGTCTGTGATCAGTTAATGAATGATTATGAGGTTGTATGTGTCATTGGAACACTTGATCCAAATATTGAATCTATGAAATATATAGGTATACAGGAATTGATTATTAATGAGGGTCAGAATGCGATAGAAGTATATTTTGGAAAGTATATGACTCAAGCTCAGATGGAGGTATTCGAAAAGAATATCTTACGTAATTTCACATTATCCAATGTTATGAATAACTTAACTATATTAAATCCAGATAAACTACTAGAACATGTAGCGAAAGCAATTGATCATCTACAGAATATCTTACATAAGAGATTTAAGAATAGAACATGCTTTGGATTATATGTTCATATCTGTTGTCTTGTAGAAAGATTAGTTACAAGACAAGCTATTTCAAACTTTACTGATCAAGACTTTAAAGAAAAGCATCAAGAGTTTATAGATCAAGTAAATATCTCAATGAAAGAAGTTAAAACATACTACAATGTTGAGATTCCAGATGAAGAAATAGAATATATATACAACTATATTATTAATGATTAGTGTGCTATTAATTGGCACACTTTTTGCTTGTTTAAAAGTGGAAGTTAGTTGTACAGATTGAGCGTAAGAATCTATAAACTGGCATGAAGCTTGCTTGAGTATAAGTGGAAGCTGGTTATGCAGATCAAGCGTAAAGATCTGTAAACTGGCACGAAGCTTGCTTGAGTATAAGTGGAAGTTAGTTGTACAGATTGAGCGTAAGAATCTATAAACTGGCATGAAGCTTGCTTGAGTATAAGTGGAAGCTGGTTATGCAGATCAAGCGTAAAGATCTGTAAACTGGCACGAAGCTTGCTTGAGTATAAGTGGAAGTTAGTTGTACAGATTGAGCGTAAGAATCTATAAACTGGCACGAAGCTTGCTTGAGTATAAGTGGAAGCTGGTTATGCAGATCAAGCGTAAAGATCTGTAAACTGGCACGAAGCTTGCTTAAGCATAAGTGGAAGCTAGTTCTACAGACTGAACGTAATTGATCTACAAACTGGCACGAAGCTTGCATGAACTAAAACGAAAAGAAAGGAGTGCAGAGAATATGGCAAAAATCATACTTGCATCACACGGAGGACTATCTAAAGGGATGAAAGATTCAGTTTCTATGATTGTTGGAGATTTAGCTAAGGATATAGAAACATATAGCTTGCTTCCTGGACAAAATCCTGAAGACTTTTATCAAGAAGTTTTGAAAGAAGTAAAAGAGAGTGATGAACAAATCTTAATCTTGTGTGATATCAAAGGTGGAAGTGTTCACACAGCTTTATCTAAACTTGCAGTATTAGATAATGTAATGGTCTTCTCAGGAATGAACATGGGATTAGTATTAGATGCAGTAATGAAAGGCTTGAACGGAAAACTTGAATTAGCAGAAGCAAACGATTTAATCGAAGCAGCTAAAGATGGAATGACTGTTATGAATGGAATAACAAGCGAAGATGATGAAGATTTCTAATAGGAGGAGAAGAAAATGATTAAATTATTAAGAGTGGATCACAGATTGTTACATGGTCAAGTTGCTTTTTCTTGGAAAAATGCAGTTGAAGCAGATTGTATCTTAATTGCATGCGATGCAGTTATGAAAGATGATTTAAGAAAAACTTCAATCAAGATGGCAAAACCAAGTGGTGTTAAATTAGTTATCAAAAGTATGGATGATGCAGTAAAAGCAATCAACAGTGGTGTTACAGACAAATATAAATTATTAACTGTAGTTGAATCTATTAAGGATGCTGAAAGATTGTGTAAAGAATGCAACATCAAAAAGTTAAATCTTGGTGGTACTAAGGCAACTGCTGAAACTCGTAATATTTCAAAAGCAATGAATATTACACCAGCAGAAGAAACAATTTTAAAAGGATTATGTGAATCAGGCGTGGATGTAACAATTCAGATGGTTCCAGAAGATAATCCAGTAAATGTAGAAAAAGTTTTATAGGAGGAGAAATATGTTACTACAAGCAATTTTACTTGGCTTGGTAGCAATGCTTGGAAATGCTGAGTATTTGTTCGGTACAAGTTTGTTGTCAAGACCATTGGTTATGGGTACTTTAACAGGTATTGTACTTGGTGATGTGCAAACAGGTGTTACTTTAGGTGCAACATTAGAATTAGCATTTATGGGAGCTTTCTCAATCGGTGCTAGTATTCCACCTGAAATGATTTCAGGAACTGTATTAGGAACAGCTTTCACAATTACAACAGGAGCTGGGCCAGAAACTGCATTGACTGTAGGTTTACCAGTTGCTTCATTAGTTTTAATTGCAAAGAACGTTGGAATGGTATTCATCTTACCTCCATTTGTTCATAAAGCAGATAAATATGCGGCTGAAGGAAATATGGCTGGAGTTGCTAGAATGCACTTATTAGGTGGATTCTTCGGTGTTAACTTAATTATCGGTGTGATTGTAGGATGTGGTTACTATGCTGGTGGACCAGCTGTACAGGCTTTATTAAATGTCATTCCTAAATGGATTTCAAATGGTTTACAGATCACAATGGGATTATTACCTGCAATTGGGTTCGGTTTATTATTAATGATGATTATGGACAAAGAAGTTGCATGTTTCTTCTTCTTAGGATTCGCACTAAGCGTATACTTAAAGATTCCAGTAACAGCAATCGCAATTTTTGGAGTTATCATTGCTATCGTATTAACTCAGTTACGTAGTAATTCAACTCAAACAGCAACAGAAGGAGGAGTAGATGAAGATGACGACTTCTAATAAATTAACTAAAAAAGAGTTAAATCAAGTATTCTGGCGTTCATTCGGTTTGGAATGGTCTTGGAACTATGAAAGACAGATGAATATGTCATACTGCTATAGTATGTTACCAGTTATCAAAAAGTTATATCCAAATAAAGAAGATCAAGTTGCAGCTATGAAACGTCACTTGGAATTCTTCAACACAACTCCACAATTGGCAACATTAATCTTAGGTATTAGTGCTGCTATGGAAGAAAGTAACGCAAATGATCCTGAATTTGATACAGAAAGTATCAACAATGTAAAGGTTTCATTAATGGGACCTTTAGCAGGTATTGGTGATTCATTCATCTGGGGAACATTACGTATTATCGCTACTGGTGTTGGTTTATCTCTAGCAAATCAAGGAAATATCTTAGGACCTATCTTATTCTTATTAATCTTCAACCTTCCAGCTCAGGGATTACGTTATTATTTAATGAATGCTGGTTATAAATTAGGTAGTGGATTCTTGGCTAAGATCCAGCAGAATGGATTAATGTCAAAACTTACTTATGCAGCAAGTGTTTTAGGATTGATGGTTGTTGGTGGTATGACTGCTGAAAACGTATCAATCAGTTTCCCATTGAAGTTTGGTTCTGGTAATGAAGCAACTACATTGAATTCTGTATTCAATAATATCATGCCTGGTTTAATGCCATTATTATTCACATTACTAGTTTACTACTTATTGAAAAAGAAAAATGTTAAGACAACTACATTATTGTTAATCTGCGTTGTGATCGGATTAGTCGGAGCATTCTTTGGTATTTTAGGTTGTTAATAAATTTTAAAAAAATGATAAATTTTAAAAAAAACGGAGGAAAAGAAAATGGAAATGATTAAATTTAATGAACAGGAAAAAATCGATAGCGTAAATGGCGCATTAGCTTTACGCCCTCAGATCAACGAAATCGTTGATGAAATCTGCGAACATGGATATTCAAACATCTGCTGGTTAGGTGTTGGTGGTACTTGGGCAAGTGCTATGCAGGCTACAGTACACATGAAAGAAATGAGTGCTATTGAAACTTGGGCAGAAAATGCTGCTGAATACTTAACTACAGGAAACAAACGTATTACTAAAGATACAGTTGTTATTATCTCATCTGTATCTGGAAACACTAAAGAAGTCGTTGATGCTATCAAGAAAATCAAAGCTGAAGTTGGTGCTACAGTTATCTCATTTGTTGATGCTAAAGAAGCTATCTTATTAGATTTAGGAGACTACAAGATCTCTTACCCAATGAACGAACAGTTAAAGTTCTTCATGGTTGCTGACCGTTTCATGTTCAACAATGGTGAATTAGAAGACTACGATGATATGTATGCTGAATTTGACAAATACTTAGCAGAAGATTTAGTAGAAGTTGAAAAGAAAGCTGAACCATTCGCTATTGAATTCGCTAAAAAACACTGGAATGATGAAATGCACTACTTTGTAGGTGCTGGAAACCAGTGGGGTGCTACTTACTCATATGCAATGTGCTATTGGGAAGAACAGTTATGGTTAAAAACTAAATCAATCACATCAAATGAATTCTTCCATGGTATGTTTGAAATCGTAACTAAAGAAACTCCAGTTACTATCTATATTGGTGAAGATGCTCAGCGTCCATTATCTGAACGTGTAGCTAACTTTATTCCAAGAATTTGTGCAAACTACACAATCATTGACACTAAAGATTACGAATTAAAGGGAATTAGTGAAAAATATCGTAAACACTTATCTCACCATGTAATGCATGCTGTAAACAACAGAATTGATGTTCATATGGAAATCGAAACTCGTCACCCTATGGAAATCCGTCGTTACTACAGAAGATTAGAATACTAAAATATAAAGGGTGGATTTATTCCACCTTTTATACCTTAATTGGGGGTATATTATGAATAAATTAACAATGCTTGATTATGTTAAAGAAACACCAGGCGTATTAAGAACAAATATTGAACAGTATACTACACTAGTTGATCCATTGATGAAGGAAGTGCAACAAAAAGAAATCAAACGTATTTTACTTGTTGCTTCTGGATCAAGTCATAATGCTTGTTATTGTGCTAGAAGTTTTGTGGAAAAAGTAAGTGGTTTAGAAGTTAGAATCATTACTCCATATACATTTACGTACTATGAAAATGATATTAAAGAGAACGACTTAGTTTTAGTGGTTACACAGAGTGGTTTAAGTACAAATGCAATCGAAGCATTAAAAATCATTAAGAAAAAAGAATGTAAAGCTATTTGTTTAACAGGAAATAAAAACAGCGATGTAAAAGATGTTGCGGATGTTGTAATTGAATACGGTGTGGGCGAAGAATTAGTTGGCTATGTCACAAAAGGTGTTTCTTCACTTGCGCTATTCTTAGATTTATTTGCAATTGCATATTCTGGAAAGACTGAATATTTGGATGAATTAAAGAAAGCAGCTGATTTAAATGAAGAAATGATTGATCAGGCTACAAACTTTATTCAGCGACATTATAAGAATTTCACATCTATGTCCTGGGTTTACAGTTGTGGAGCGGGTGCCAATTATGGAACAGCACTTGAAAGTGCATTAAAAATGGGTGAAACCATTCATATTCCAAGTTGCTGCTATGAAATTGAAGAGTATATTCATGGACCAAACCTTCAATTAACGCCACAATACAATGTGATTTTCTTTGATGGAAACGATAGTGCAAGTCGACGCGTAGAACAAGTATATAAGGCTACGCGAAAAGTAACTAATCGAGCTTATTTAATTTCAAACAATCCTCAATTATCAAGTGATGATCATGTTTTAAGTTTGAGTGATACTGTATCAAGTGAATTATGTCCACTTGTATATCTACCATTTGTACAATTATTAAGCTTTATTGTTTCAAATGACTTACACTCTATTTATCAACATCCATTATTAAAAGAATTTAAGGCTATTGCAGCTGCTAAAACGGAGAATTTTGTGAATTATGATGGAGACGATTAAAACTGTTATTTTTGATATGGATGGTGTGATCTTTGATAGTGAAACCATGTATATAAATGATTTGATAAGATTTTTTAAACAGCATGATATAGAAATACAAGTAAGTGATTGTATTCCTCTTATTGGTATTGATAGTAAATTATATTATGAGCAAGCATATAGAATGTGGAATGAAAAAACTGATTTCATGACATTTAAAAATATGCTTCAAGAATATTTTCGTTCATTTGATTGTGATTATAAAGCGGTAGTTAGACCTCAGATCTATCCTGTTTTAGAACACTTAAGTAAACATTATAAAATAGCGTTAGCGTCCTCTTCTAGTTTATATAGTATTAATAATGCGTTGGATCAGGCTGGTTTAAAAAAGTATTTTTCACTTATAGTAAGTGGTGAACAATTCAAAGAAAGTAAACCAAATCCAGAAATATATTTATATACAATCAAAGAATTGAATGTGAATAAAGATGAAGCTATTATTATTGAGGATTCATCTAAAGGAATATTAGCTGCAAATAGAGCTGGTATTAAGGTATTGGCTTTAAAAGATGATAAGTTTGGCTTAGATCAGAGTCAGGCAGATATAATTATTGATGAATTAAATGATATTATAAAGTTGATTGAGAAAGGGGCATAAAAGTATGAATGCTATGTTAATTGTCGCTATAGTGATTGCTATTATTGGTACTATTCCAGTAATCATCAGAAAGAAACTCCTAAAAAATTATCTAACATTACTCCAAAACAATGATATCAAGGCAATAAAAGACTTAATGGCAACTCAACTAGCTAAGATATGTATTCCTCTATTTAATAGGGAATATTTACTTTTAAATGCTTATCTAAAAGTAAATGATAACAAACAAATAGATACTCAAGTAAACAATATAATGGATCATGTTCCTATGAATTCTAAGCAGAAGTCTGCTCTTGCAAAATCAGTATTCTATATATATGTAGATAAGAAGAATGCATCTATGATTGATCGTTTGTTGGAAATGGTTAGCACGACAAATGATCATGCCCTATATAGACAGATGGATATGGTTAATGATACTTTGATTAGTGGTGGAATTAAGTATTATGATGAATTAAAATCTGATCTAGAAGATGTAGAATATACTAAAAACAATGAAGATACTCCCTATCTTGAATTCTTATTATCAGTTATCTACAAGAATATGGGTAATGAATCAAAAAGCAAGGAATATAAGAATAAAGCCTTAGAAGACAGTAAAGGAACTGTATATGAATCTTTAATTAAATCCCAAAATTAATAGGATGATTGAGAAAATCTCGCACTGAAAGACAACTTAATGGTTGTCTTTTTTTGTGTTTATCACTATAAATTATCTATGTCAAATATATTTGATAGACATATAAGTAGTTATATGACAAGATAATCACGAAAGGGAGTGGAAAGATATGGAAATAGGCAAACAATTAAAAGAAGCACGTATCAAATCTCATCTTACCCAAGAAATGGTGTCAGAAAAAATAAATGTTTCAAGACAGACAATCTCTAATTGGGAAAATGAGAAGTCTTATCCTGATATTATAAACATTATAGAACTAAGTAATCTCTATTCTATTACTCTTGATGAACTTATAAAGGGAGATGAAAGAATGATCGAACATCTAGAAGAAAGCACAAATATAGTAAGAAGCAGTAAACAACTGATAGGCGCAATATTATTGAATATATTTGTTGTGATTCTATTAATTACATTAGGCATGTTCTTGCCAGATAGTAAGTATTATCTAGTTGTTGTATTCTGCTTAGCTGTAGTAAGTTCATCATTATTGTTGTATCAAATTATTAAGTGTATATAAGGAGGATTCTATGAATAATATATTATTTGCGATATGTATGGCAATTACTCTTGTAGGAACTATGGAAACAACATATCAAATATATAAGTTGATTGTATTAGATGCTTCAGCGTGAGGACTTAAACATCCTAGATTATGGGGTTTACTTGCAATAAATGGAAATAACTCAAGTGGATTATTATTCTATTTACTTAGAAGAAGAAAATATCCATTAAAGAATATAGATGAACATCAAAGAACACTGATAAGCAAAAGAAAGAAATCAGCAGGTATAGGTCTTCTATTTGTTGTAATAGGTATAATTGGACTCATATTATGTTGTAGTTTATAAAATATTTAACTCCTGCAACCACCGGTTGACATATTTTCAGCCTGAATTGGTAGATGGAAGTTACCATAATTGGTATATTTTGTATGTAAGGAGGAGAAGATTATGATTTTTGCTGATAAGATTATAGAAGAAAGAAAAAAGAATGGCTGGTCACAGGAAGAACTTGCAAGTAAGTTAGGTGTATCTAGGCAGGCTGTTTCAAAATGGGAAAGTGCAGGATCTATACCAGACCTAAAAAGAATACTTCAGATGTCTGAACTGTTTGGTGTCACTACAGACTACTTATTGAAAGATGAAATAGAAGAACCACTCAATGAATATACAGAAACTAATACAATCAAGGTAAGTATGGAAGAAGCCAATCAATATTTAGATATGAAAAGTAAAGGTTCAAGAATAGTCGCCAATGCGACAAGTCTATGCATATTAAGTTCTGTACCTCTTATAGTATTAGGTACAATGACAGAAGATCATATACTTATAGGTTTTAGTTTAGTACTACTTCTTGTATTAGTCGCAATAGCTGTCTATCTATTTGTGAATTATGGATTACGAGAATCTTATATGCAGCATTTAGAAAAAGAAATCTTTGAGACAGAATATGGTGTATCAGGTATGGTGCGTGAAAGAAGAGATAAGTATGAACCAACATTCACAAGGAATATTGCGATAGGAGTAGTACTTTGTATTCTTTCTGTCATTCCTACTATAATGGCAGGTGTAATGGAAGTAGAAGATTATATGAGTGGTATATCTGTAGGTCTATTACTTATTATTGTTTCTATAGGTGTCAATATTCTTATTCGTGCAGGTATGATCAAGTCTAGCTATGATACTCTATTGCAGGAAGGAGAATATACAAAGGAAGAGAAACATTTGAAAAAGAAGACAGATTCTTTTTCAGGTGCTTATTGGTGTTTGATAGTCACGATATATCTTGGATGGAGTTTCTGGACAAATAACTGGAAGTTCACATGGATTATATGGCCGGTGGCTGGAGTATTATATGCTGCAGTGCTTGGCATGGTGAAAATGACTATAGAAGGTAGAAAGAAATAGTTCATTCATTTTAAAATAATTATTAGAAAAGTGATAGTTTACAAGTTTTCTTGTGAACTATTTTTTTCTCATTGTATAATGAATATACAAAACATTTGACACTAAACTAGGGTTTAATGTTACCCTAATAAAGGTGGTGATTGCATGGAAACAAAGGAAATACTAGAAAAGGTTAAAACTGGAGAACTATCTGTAGAAGAAGCCGAACAGTTCTTTAAGAAATCAGCTTTTGAAGAATTAGGTTATGCAAAATTAGATACAAATAGAGAAATACGTTCAGGATTTCAGGAAGTGATTTATTGCCAGGGAAAAGCAGATGATCACTTAGTCGGTATTGTGAGAAGACTTTATGAGGTGCAGGGAGAAGTATTTGGGACAAGAGCCTCAATACATCAATATGAACTTTTAAGGGATGAATTTCCTGAACTAGAATATGATCCATTATCACATATTATTAAGATAGAAAAAGAAAAGGAACATAAAGGGAAGATTGTTGTATGTAGTGCTGGTACAGCAGATCTTAATGTGGCTGAAGAAGCAGCACAGACAGCTGAATTCTTTGGGAGTCATGTAGAACGTTTGTATGATGTAGGTGTGAGTGGTATTCATCGCTTATTATCTCAACTAGATATCTTGCAATCAGCACGATGTATTATTGCGGTGGCAGGAATGGAAGGAGCTCTTGCAAGTGTCATAGGTGGTTTAGTAGACTGTCCTGTTATTGCAGTACCTACATCAGTGGGTTATGGAGCCAGCTTTCATGGTGTTAGTGCTTTACTTACAATGATTAATTCCTGTGCCAATGGTATTGCGGTAGTGAATATTGATAATGGCTATGGTGCAGGTTATATCGCAACACAGATTAATAGAACAGGAGAATCAAAATGAATCAATTATATTTAGAATGTTATTCTGGAATAAGTGGAGATATGTTTGTCGCAAGCTTACTTGATTTAGGGGCTTCAAAAGAAGTATTAGAAGAAGTTCTTTCATCATTATCTCTTACTGGTTTTAAAACTGAAATCACAAGAGTCAATAAATCAGGACTTGATGTCTGTGATTTTAATGTTATTTTGGATGAGGATAATCATGATCACGATATGAACTATTTATATGGTGAACATACACATCATGAACATCACCATCATCATGAACATCGTCACTTGCATGATATTTTACATATCATTGATCATGCACAAATGACAGATCATGCTAAAGAATTGGCTAAAAAGATCTTCACTATTTTAGGTGAAGCAGAAGCCAAAGCCCATGGTACTTCTATTGAAGAAGTCCATTTTCATGAAGTAGGTGCTGTGGATTCTATTGTAGATATTATTTCTGCAGCGGTATGTTTTGATGATTTAGGTATTGATGAAGTCTATATTCCGGTTATTTATGAAGGAACAGGTACTGTGAATTGTGCTCATGGCACTTTGCCTATTCCTGTTCCAGCTGTTAACAACATTGTATCGAGTCATCATTTACCTATTCATATTGATACTATCAAAGGAGAATTAGTGACTCCTACAGGTGCTGCCATTGCTGCGTCTATTGTGACATCTCATACACTTCCTTCTACCTTCACAATTAAAAAGACAGGTATAGGGGCAGGTAAGCGTGCTTATGAAAGACCAAGCTTACTTCGTGCAATGTTGATTGAAACAGATCCCAGGCACTGATCAAGTATGTAAGCTAGAAACAAATATTGATGATAGTACAGGAGAAGTATTAGGTCATGTGATGGAGTTATTAATGTCTCATGGTGCTAAAGATGTTCATTATATTCCCGTAATGATGAAAAAGAACAGACCTGCTTACTTACTCAATGTATTATGTGATGAAGAAAAAAGAAAAGAATTAGAAACAATCATCTTCAAAGAAACAAGCACTATCGGTATTAGACGTACTTACATGGAACGTACAGTTCTTACTAGAACCTTTGAAACAATTTCTACGCCTTTTGGTGATGCTGTATTTAAGGTGGTAGATATAGATGGAGAGAAAAGAGCGTATCCTGAATATGAAAGTGCGAAGTTATTAAGTGAAAAACATAATTTATCTATTATTGATGTTTATCAATTGCTGGAAAGGAGTTATTATGAATTTAGTCGCCATCATTGATCAGTATCTACATGAAGATGTTATGATTGCTTTTTCTGGTGGCGTAGACAGTACACTCTTATTAAAAATGGCAGTTGAAGCATCAAAGAGATATCATACGCATGTCTATGCTGTTACTATTCAAACAGCGCTTCATCCTGTGATGGAGGCAGATGAAGCCAAGCAAATAGCTGAAGAATTAGGGGCTATTCATAAAGTGATTCATGTAGATGAATTAGAAGGTGCAGGAATAGAGAATAATCCTGTAGATCGTTGTTATTTATGTAAGAAGTATATGTTTACTAAAGTGAAGGAACTCGCACACAGTTTAGGTATTTCTACTATTCTTGAAGGTACAAACGCCGATGATTTAAAACAATATCGTCCTGGTATCAAAGCAATTAAGGAATCAGGATTACATAGTCCACTCTTAGAGGCTAATATGACTAAAAAAGAAATTAGAGAATTGGCTGCTACTTATGGTTTAAAAGCGGCTAATAAGCCATCTTCACCTTGTCTTGCGACAAGATTTCCTTATCATACATTACTTAATTATGAGGAAATGCGTAAAGTAGAAAAGATTGAAGATTATCTTCATACATATGGTTTCTACAATGTACGTGCAAGAATACATAATGACATAGTACGTTTAGAAATTGATCAAGATGCTTTTATGAAATGTATGGATAAACGTCAAGAGATTGTCTTATTTATTGAAGAATTAGGATATGACTATGTAACTCTTGATCTAGAAGGATTTAGAAGTGGTAGTCAAGATATTAAACTGGAGGAAAAATAATATGCATATGGCTGACGCCTTAGTCTCACCTGCTGTTGCGACAACGATGTATCTGGCATCAGGTGCAATGACTATTTATTCAATTAAAAAACTAGAAGAAGAAAATGATCCACAGAAACTCCCAATGATGGGGGTTATGGGTGCCTTTGTCTTTGCGGCCCAGATGATCAATTTCACTATCCCAGGAACAGGTTCTTCAGGACACTTAACAGGAGGACTCATGTTAACAGCACTACTTGGTCCTTATGCAGGTTTCTTAACGATGGTAGGTATACTGGCAATACAATGTCTGCTTTTTGCGGATGGTGGATTACTTGCCCTAGGATGTAATATATGGAATATGGCATTTTATGGATGCTTTATCTCTTCGATGTTGATATTTAAGCCAATAATCAGTAAAAAATTATCTAAGAAGAATTTGATGATTGCCTCTATCTTAGGTTCTATCATCTCTTTACAATTAGGTGCCTTCTCAGTAGTTGTAGAAACAGAATTATCAGGTATTACAGCACTCCCATGGAACTTATTCATTGGTGTGATGCAGCCTATTCATCTTGCGATAGGTGCAGTAGAAGGTATTATTACAGGTTTAGTTCTATCATTTATTTACGAAGCACGTCCAGAACTCATCTGGCAGGGGCATACAACTAAACTGGCAAAAACATCTAAAAAGAAGCTTCTTGCACTATTTGGTGGTCTCTCTGTCGCAGTGGCTGGTATTTTATCAATATTCGCTAGTGCTTTCCCTGATGGATTAGAATGGTCTATTTTACAGTTAACTGGTTCTACAGAACTACCACACAAAGGGGCTATTTATTCTATGTCTTCGCGTGTTCAGGAATTCACTGCATTATTACCTGACTATAATATTGCAGGACATGAATCAATCTTAGGTGGGATGTTTGCAGGAATCGTTGGAGTCTTAGTTGTCATAGGACTCTATATGCTCATTCATCGTTATCATGAAAAACATACAGAAAGCCATTAAGAAAGTGCATCAAATTGATGCACTTTCTAAACGTACAACCATTCTTTCTGCCATTCATCCCACTTATAAGATTTTGATTGTATTACTTTATTTGATAATCACTGCTTCTTATTCCATCCATAATATTTATATTGTAGTGATGTTTTTACCTTTACTCTTATTTTCAATGCTTGGAGAAATCAATTTATTCAAATGTCTAGGAGAACTCAAACCATTAGTGGCTTTATTACTCTTTATGGGAACACCTTTCTTATTCTTTAAGGGATATGGAATCACTTGTTTTATTGTGCTTGCATTAAAAGGAATATTTGCCTTACTATTCTCTTACATATTGATGACCACAACATCTATGGAGGAACTCTGTATGGGATTATCTAAACTAAAAGTGCCTCAATCTCTTATTGTTGTCATCATGTTAATCCAAAGATATCTCATTCTTTTCTTTAAAGAAACAGACAAAACTTTGCTTGCCTATAGCTTACGTGCACCAGGTCAGATTGATATTTCTATAAAGACATGGGGAACGTTAGTTGGTTCAATGATGCTTCGTTCCATTGATCGTGCTATGAATGTCTATCAATCTATGATGTTAAGAGGTTTTAAAGGTGTAATGCCATTACAACCACAAAAATATGATTATAAGTTATCTAAACTTACATTTGGTATTATGTGTATACTATTACTATTCTTAAAAGGGGTGACATTATGATTGAACTGAATCATTTCTCTTTCTCTTATATAGAGAATCGTATTATATTAGATAATTTGAATTTTCATATCCAAAAAGGTGAAAAAGTAGGACTCATTGGCTGTAATGGAGCAGGGAAATCTACACTTCTTAAAACTATTATTGGAATAGAAAATGGTCAGGGAGAACTGAAAATTACAGATTTAACTATGAACAATCAAAACCTTGCATCTATTCGTTCCCATATAGGTTATGTCTTCCAGGATTCAGATAATCAGCTCTTTATGTCTTCTGTATATGAGGATGTAGCCTTTGGCCCAATGAATGAAGGATTACAGGGAGAAGAATTAGAAGAACGTATCAACAAAGCATTAGATCTTGTACATATGCAGGAAAAGAAGCATGAAAAGATTTATCGCTTATCTGGTGGGGAGAAAAAAAGAGCTGCCATTGCGACAGTCCTTTCTATGCGTCCAGATATTCTATTATTTGATGAACCTTCTGTTTCATTAGATCCTAGACATCGCCGTGGACTAATCAACGTATTAAACGAACTCCCTTATACAATGCTGATAGCGTCCCATGATTTAGATTTTATTTATGATACATGTGATCGTGTTTTATTACTATCTAATGGAAAACTTGTTGCAGATGGACCAACTCAAGACATCTTAACAAATAAAAAGCTTCTTGAAGAAAATGGTTTAGAGCTTCCTCTTTCATTTAGTAGACAAAAGAGTATATAATAAAACTTTGTGAGGTGAAAAAGATGCGTTATGCACAAATAAGAGAAGTAGATATTGCGAATGGACCAGGTATTAGAGTATCTCTTTATACTCAAGGATGTCATCGTCATTGTCCATTCTGTTTTAATCAGGAAACATGGGATTTTAAAGGAGGAAAGGCTTTTACATCTGAATTAGAAGATGTATTAATTAAACTTATTAATAAACCCCATATTGCAGGATTCACACTTTTAGGTGGAGAACCTTTTGAAGAAGAAAACAGAGACGATATTTTAGAATTACTCAAACATATCAAAAAAGAATGCCCTACTAAATCTATCTGGGTCTATTCTTCATTCCTTTATGAAGAAATTATGGAATGGAAACAGCCATTACTTGATTATGTTGATGTATTAGTAGATGGACCATTTGTGAATGAATTAAAAGATGCAAATCTCAAATTCAGAGGTTCCTCTAATCAAAGAATTATTGATATAAAGAAAACAAAAGAAAATAAAAATATCACTTTAGTTGAGTTCAAAGAGATATAATAAGAGGCTGTAACGGGTAAATAACTCATTATAGTTTCATAAAAAGCAAAAGACGGACCGAGGTCCGTCTTTTGTGGTATATTTAGTTTGCAATGATACACCAACAAGATTATACGGCATATCAGACATATGCGCTAC
>NZ_RCYB01000024.1 GCF_004168205.1 Catenibacterium sp. co_0103
AAGAAATAAGGGGTGAGATTCACCCCTTACTGCGTAATAATTAAAATTTAGGAAACCCCTAGTTATTTTAAATTACCCTGTTAAACAATCTGAATCAATAATCTGGAAGTTTGCACGATGAATATAAAGTGCTTTACCATCAATCATGAGTTTAGTCATCTTAGGAAGGTTTTCAGGAATTTCCCAATATACATCATCACCCTGATATGCCTTAATAGGCTGACCTAATTGAGACTTAACGACTACAACTCTTCTTTTACCAAACAAGTTCTTATACTTATTTAAGTAATTTGCGATAGCTGTATTGGCTGTGATTCCGTCTGCAGTACTATTGATATGCTTCTTAGTAAAGTCTACTTCTGCATCTAATCCCTTCTGTTCAAAGATACATGTATCTCCACAGCTTTCTATTTCATTCCCATCAATTGTGATAGTAACAACTGAAGAAAGACTATATGTTTCTTTTACACTGCCATCAGAATTATATGATGATTCTTTTACTTTATTACCAGTGATTTTGATCTTCTGACCTTTTGTTTCAAATACTTTATTCCCATAATTATCATATGTATCAATTGTATAACCATTCCCAATCAAACTACCTTTAATGTCATTGAGCTTAGATTTGAAATAAGAACATCCACATAATGATAAACATACTAAAGTAACTGTAAAAATCTTCATTATTCTTTTCATTTTATTCACCTACACTCTTAATCACATTTACATCATTCATTTCAATATAACGAATATGAATTGTTTCACCTGCTTTTAAGAAAGCCAGTGTGTTTTCATTTTCTGATGTAATGACTGCTTTGTATTTCTTACCTTCTGCATCTACGATAAATAGCTTAGATTTGCCATCTACATTAAGAATTTGTACATTTGCGATTGTGATATCCTTCTTCTTAGTTTCTGCATCAGACTCTTCTGTAATTGTTTGAGAAGAAAGGAAACTCTTCTTAAGGAGTTCTAGATTCTTAACTGAATCTGCAGAATAAACAGAGACCTTCTGATAGTCTTTCGCATCTACCATCGCATACTGTTTAATAAGTCCTCCACTATCTTTAAGTGAAATCAAATAAACAGGGTGACCACCTACATTGACTAACAATGGGAATGTGGCATCATAACCATAGTTCTTGACTTCACCTTCTGCAGATTTCATTGCAGCTTTTTCATTCGCCCCAGAACAAGAGAAACGTAAAGTTTGATGAGTACGTAAGTTAGATAATACAAAGCCTAAGTTAGATGAATCTTTATTTGCAGAAGTAATACCACTATAGATCCAGATATCGCCATCTTTTTCTAAATAGTTATAACCTTTAGATGTGACAGTGACATTCTTCTGTCCTAAGACAGAGTTAAAGAATCCATCCTGTAAGCTTCCGTTTTCATCTATTTCAGTCATAATGAGTTCTTCTGGATATACACGATCCACCCATTTCGGTACTTTGTCTTTATCATATTTCTTAGATTTACCAGTAATTGGATCAAAGAGGACAGCACCAGTGACCTTCTTCTTATTGCTTACACCAAAGTAAGTATATGTTGTACATACATACCATGGATGTCCTTTTTCATCTACTTCAAATGAAGGAGAACCAAAGATGGATGTAGGGTAAGATAATTGTAGTTTACGATTTAAATTATGATTAAGAATGGCAGAAGGTACATATTTCATACCATTTAAACCTAAATCCTTTAACTTAACGATTTCTGCCTTACCATTAGTAGAATTCACTGTAATATAAGCAGGAATACCATTCTTACTATTAGTAAGATATTTAAAGAAACTTGCATATTCAAGTGGAGTGACACGATAAACACTATTCTTATAAGAAATCTGTGTATAATCATCACTTACTTCAAACTGAGACACATATTCTGGAATCTCACCCATGACCTTGTCTCCAAGCTTTACAGTACTCTTACGGTCAATAATAGGTGTCTTAGAGAAGTCTACTTCATGTAATGTCTTATTATTAAACTTTACATTTTCTACTTCTATACGACTTGCATAACGTGATGCGTGGAAAATCTTACTTGTGAATAAATCAGTCACTAAAACACCTGCCACAATCAATGCCACTGCAGCACCTAAATAACCTACCTTTTCAGGCTTAAATTTCTTACTAAGTAATGTGCTATAAGAAGTGGAAGCACCATAAATACATAATGCGACAATAATAAATATCCAGAATTCTATCGCATGAATATTTAATGCTGGTGTATAAAAATAATAAATTAGTAATACAAGAATAATAGACACCAACATAGACTTAAATTCTATTTTTTTCATATATATTTTTCCCCCTTGGAAATATCATTCGCTTAATGTTGTGATTCTACAAGTCATCTTTTTATTAAGTGAAAGCACTGGTGTGTCTTTAAAATAAACTCTATCTGTAAAGACAAGTTCCCCACCATTTATAAATACTTCTACACTACTAGAATCAATCAATAGCTTCATAGACTGATATTCTTTAATAGTCCCTACACGTTCTGTCTGATTCATTACAGTTACTTTATGATTATTTACTGTAAGTGTATAGAGATTACTTAGATTGAGAGATAAACCATCACAAATATCTAAATCTATTTCTACTTGTCTAGAAGGAAGTAGATAGTCTGTGACTTCTACTTTTTTAGATTCATATCTTAATAATGCAAGTTCTTCTACCGGCATCATATAGAGATGATTATCATGAATAGTAAGTTCTCTAGGGAAGGTCATAGCCCCAGACCACCCTTCTTCTTTTTCAGGGAATTCACTATGCCACATATCCATCCAAGCCATGAGTATACGTCTACCATCTGGTGCAAGCATTGTAGTCGCTGCATAGAAGTCATGACCATGATCTAATTCAATAAATGTATCTTTGATCTTATAGCCTGTTTGATGGTAGTTTCTGTATTTTTCACCATCTTCTTTAATACCTTGTGGTGACATAAGTAATACATTCACTCCATTAAGTCTAAATAAATCAGGACATTCCCACATCTTCCCTTCATGATCAATGGTAGAAGCATGACCATATTCACCTAAATAATCCCAATTGATTAAATCATCTGATTGATAAATGAGTACATGTCCTCTTCCATCTTCCTTCTGACCACCAATAATCATCTTAAAATGATCATCTTCTCGCCATACTTTAGGATCACGGAAATGATATGTATTATCTACAGGTGGTTCACTAATCACTGGATTATTTTCATATTTATAAAAATGAATACCATCTTCACTCCAGGCAATATTCACATTCTGATGGAATGTAATATGTTCAGGATCATCATATATATTACCTGTATAAATCAAATATAAACGATTGTTGTATTCTACTGCACTTCCTGAAAAACAACCATGAAGATCTTCTTTATCTCCTGGAATTAAGGCAATAGGTAAGTTCTCCCAGTGAACTAAATCCTTACTTCTTACATGGCCCCAATGCATAGGTCCCCATATAGGTTCATCTGGGTAGTATTGATAGAATAAGTGATAATATCCCTGAAAATAAGAAAAACCATTTGGATCATTGATCCAGCCATGTTCAGGACATACATGGTATTTTAAACGATATGTCATATTAATCTCCTTTGTGCTGATTAAGATGTAATGTGAACGTATTAATATCTCCTCTATAACGGGCAATAGAATATTCTATTGGATTCTTTTGTGTATCATAACCAATAGAGCGGAAATAGAATAGTGAGTCTCCCTCATCTATATCTAACATATCCGCAATAGTATCATCTGCGAGAGCTATTTCTAATGTACGATCAATTGTATTAATACTATGCCCCTGTTTCTCAAAAACATCATAGAGCCTAATATGCGTAAAGTCAGTATCGAGTAAACCCGGAAATAAAGAAACAGGAATATAGGTTGTAATAAAGACATTTGGATTATAATCTGTATAACGTAAACGAACAAGCTTATAGACTAAATCTTTTTCATGAATCTGTAAAGATTTCGCAATCTCTTTAGATGCTTCTTCCATTTTAAATGTAATCACCTGTGTTTTAGATACAACACCATGTCTTTTCATCTGTGTATCAAAGCTTGATATTGATTGAGTAAAATCTTGAATTACTTTAGGTGCACATACAATCGTACCACGTTTCTTTTTCTTTTCTAAATAACCTGCATCTACTAAGATTTGCACAGCTTTTCTAATCGTTGGACGACTCACATTGTATAAATCAGAAAGTTCATGTTCTGTAGGAATAATAGTTCCTTCTGAATATTCACCCGATGTAATTTTATCTAATAAGTCTTTCTTTACATCTAAATATAAAGCGCTCATAAGAGTCCCTCCTCTCTATATATACTATTTTATCACACAAAAAACACAAGTGATATATTTACATAATGTTGACATAATAAAGTTATAATGTTAGCATATATGTAAAGGAGAGATGATTATGAAAGAATATACTATTGATGATTTAGCACAGATGATTGATCATACTAATCTTCATACTGATGCTTCTAGTAAAGATATGGAAAAACTATGTAATGAGGCTAAGGATTATCATTTTAAAATGGTTGCCATCAATCAGGTACAGTCTCATTTATGTGCAGAACTACTAAAGGGTACTGATATTCATGTAGGAGCTGCCATCTCATTTCCTTTAGGACAAACTACTATTGCCTCAAAGGTATTTGATACAAATAATGCGATTGAAGAAGGCGCAACTGAGATTGATTATGTGATTAATCAAACAGAAGTTAAGAATAAGAACTGGGATTATATTAAAGATGAAATGACACAGATTGTAGCTGCATGTCATGCTCACAATATTCCTTGTAAAGTAATCTTTGAAAACTGTTATCTTACTGATGAAGAAAAAATTATGCTATGTGAAATTGCGAAAGAAGTTAAACCTGATTTTATTAAAACTTCTACTGGTTTTGGAACAGGTGGTGCAACATTTGAAGATGTCGCATTAATGAAGAAATATGTGGGTGATGATGTAGAAGTAAAAGCTGCAGGTGGTATTAGAGATGCAAATACTTTTATTAAAATGATTCAAAATGGAGCAACACGTATTGGTACGAGTGCAGGAGTCTCTATTATTGAAGAATTAAAGAAAAAAGCTGTAGATGGTATTATTAAGATTTAAAAAGGTCATAAGACCTTTTTTTCGTATATAATAGTGTCAAGGAGGTTTTTTTATGGGATTCCAAATTTTTAATTTTGAAGATAATAGTAATGTTTCTGTAGTAAGTCGTAAAGGGATTTTTAAAGTCATTCAATATGATAAGGATTTAAGCTGTACTGCAGAGGATGCACAAACTAAGTTCTATATGAGTCAGATGAATGTAAAGAAAAGACAACTAATGATTACTTTAAATGATGAAAGTGTCAATATACAGCCAGGGGGAATGCAATGGTATGTGGGTAATGTACATCAGACAACAGGTTTAAAGGGTATTGGAGATACAATTAAAAAGTTCTTTAATGCACAGGTCACTGGTGAATCCACTATTAAGCCACAATATGTTGGTACAGGTGTAATAGTCACAGAACCAAGTTATAAACATTATATTATTGAAGATCTAGATGATTGGAATGGAGCGATGTGTGTAGAGGATGGTTTATATTGTGCATCTGAAACCAAAGTCAGCTTAAGTTCATCTATGATTAAAAGTGTATCAGGACAAACTATTGGTGAAGAAGGATTATTTAATCTATGTCTTAAGGGTTCTGGTAAAGTAGTCTTAGAATGTGATGTACCACAAGAAGAACTTATTACAATAGATTTACATAACGATACGTTAAAGATTGACGGTTCATTCGCCATTGCTTGGAGTGAAAACCTTGACTTTACAGTAGAAAGAAGCGGTAAAACACTCATTGGTTCAGCTATGAGTGGTGAAGGTTTAGTTAATGTTTATCGTGGTACAGGAAGAGTATTAATCAAACCACAGATTTAAAAACATCCACTACTCGTGGATGTTTTCATTATGTGCATAATCTTCTATAAGATATTCTGAAAGCAACATATAGATATCTCTCATACAGTTCTTTGGTACACGCGATATATTCATCACCTTCATCTCTTTACCATATAAAATATAATTCGCATCTGTACAATAGATTTCTACTAGTCTTGCAAGAGTAGTTGAAGATGGTACACATGCATCATTTTCATACTTTCCTATAGTTGTACGATCTAAATCAATACGTCTTGCCACTTCTTCCTGTGAATATCCTATTTTATTTCTTGCTTCTCTTAATCTTTCTCCCATTGACATATCTATTTACCTCTATGCCTTAAGCATAGAAATAAATATGAGCGTATGGCGCTCATGAGCGTAAAATTCTCATTTTACTATCTTTCATGACATTATTTTTCGTTTCATGATACATGTTATGTCATATAGTGAGTTATTCATGTATTGTGTTCACGGAAGCTATAACAGTGTGTTTACACGCTCAAGGACTATTAGTAGTCCTTTTTTTATTTAATAGGTGGTGGGATCTCATGATTATTTCTATAGTACATTCAAATTCTCATATAACAGAAACAATAACCAATATACTTGATTATCATCTACATCATCCTTATACAATATCTAACACTCTTATTCCTGCAGATTTGTGTTTTACTGATACACTTGAAGATATACCAAGAATAAGAAATATAAATAAAAAGGCTTTTATTGTGATAGTTACCAATCACCCATTAGGTCCTGAAACTGTCATCTATCAGCCTTTTTACTATATATTTGAAAATAGTCTAGAAAAAGATATTCCTTTCATATTATGCACATTCTTTCATTCTCGTGATTATTATCATTTCAAGTATAATTACCAGGATATTTCTATTCCTATTAATCATATTATCTACATACATACACATGAACATCTCACTACAATATATACAAAAGAAAAGAACTATCATCTCTATAAACCTTTAAAGGTGATATTAAAAGAGATTGGTTCTAAACAGATTGTACAAATTAATAAGAATACATGTGTAAATACACGTTATATTACTAAAATTAATCAATTAGATATCTATCTTAATCTAGAGATATTTAAGCTAAGCTATAAATATAAAAATAAATTTTATGAAGCATTAAAAAAGAAGTCCGAAGACTTCTAAATAATCTGGAAGATATAGAATTTTAAGTAAGATGTTTCTTCCATAGTCCAAAGAATTGGATGATCGGCATTCTGTTGAGTCACTGATACTTGTTTTAGAGTCACTCCACATTCTTTTGCGGATTCTCTTAACATCTGTTCAAAGAGTGCAGTTTCCATAAAACGTGAACAGCTGCATGTAATTAAATATCCACCCTGTCTTAAAAGCTTCATAGCTTTCATATTAATATTTTTATAGCCAGTATAAGCATGGTTGACAGTTCTTCTTGATTTAGTAAATGCAGGTGGATCTAAGACAATAATATCATACTGTCCCTGGTGACATTTATCTAAGTAATCAAAGACATCATCCTGTACAAAAGACATTCTTTCTTCTAAGTGGTTCATCTTTGCATTCGCAAGACCTTGATCTAAAGCTGTCTGAGAAACATCTACAGCAGTGACATATTTAGCCCCTCCAAAAGCTGCATTTAATGCGAAACCACCTGTATGACTAAAACAGTCTAATACTGTCTTACCTGCAGACATGTTTCTAAGTAATACTCTATTAGATTTCTGATCTAAGAAGTAACCAGTCTTCTGACCATTTTCTACATCTACATTAAGTTTCAAACCATTTTCATTAATAACTGTTGTAGTAGGTAATGTGCTTGGTTTCCAGAATCCTTTATAGAGTTCTAAACCTTCCTTCGCACGTACTTTAACATCATTTCTTTCATAGATGGCAGATACATTCTGACCATCTTCTTTTAATACTTCTAATAATAATTCATAAATCATATCCTTGATTAAATCTAAACCATAAGATGTAATCTGAGTCACAATGATTTCATTATAACGGTCTGCAGTTAAGCCTGGTAAGCCATCAGCTTCACCAAATACAAGACGACAATTAGTTAAGTTATCTTTTTCTACTGTCTTTCTAAAATCATAGGCAAACTGAATTTTCTTTTTAAAGAATTCTCTATCAATCACTTCATTTTGATTTTTAGTTAAGATACGTACTGTAATATGACTTTCTTTAGAAAGAAAACCTGTACCTAAATAACGTCCTTGAGTCGTCATAATATCTACTAAAGAACCATTCTCAATAGAATCATCTAGACTACCTAGATTATTCTTATACATCCACATCTGCCCTTTATCGAGCCATTTTTCTCCTTCAGGAGTAATAATAATACTTGGATAATTTCTTTTCATTTTCTACACCTCGTAAATAAAATAAAGTATATATGAAATAAAATCAACAAAAAAATCAGAGTTCATTAAGAACCCTGATTGAGGAGATTATTTTAATTTCCAGATATCTTCATTATACTGTGCAATAGTTCTATCACTAGAGAAGAAACCAGCTTTAGAGATATTAACTAACATCTTCTTAGCCCATGCTTTTCTATCTTTATAATCGTTGATAGCACGTACTTTAGTCTCAATATAGTCTCTTGCATCAAGTAAGGCCATAAACCAATCCTTGTATGACATATCATTATGTAATCTTTCAAGTAATTCCACATCACCGACTGATTTCATTTCATCACTGACAATAAAATCAACAAGTGTTCTTAATTCAGGATCATTATTTAAGATATCCTGAGGATGATAATCACCTTTCGCATAATGGTCAATAACTGTATCAGCTTTTGCGCCAAAGATATAAATATTATCGTCACCTACAAATTCATGTATTTCGACATTGGCACCATCGTCAGTACCTAATGTGACTGCACCGTTCAACATGAATTTCATATTAGATGTACCAGATGCTTCTTTTGAAGCAAGGGAAATCTGTTCAGAGAAATCAGCAGCAGGAATAATAGATTCTGCATAAGTGACATTATAGTTTTCTACCATGACTACTTTTAAGTAAGGAGATACTTCTGGATCATTGTCAATAAGCTGCTGCAGACAAAGGAGTGTATGGACGATATCTTTTGCGAGGATATAAGCAGGAGCTGCTTTTGCGCCAAAGATACATGTAATAGTATGTGCAGGCTTATGACCGACTTTAATCTGTAAGTACTGGTAGATGATATATAACACATTCATCTGCTGACGTTTATATTCATGTAATCTCTTAACCTGAACATCGAAGATAGAGGAAGGATCTAACTCAATACCTTCTTTTTCTTTGATTACGTTCGCAAGCTGTTTTTTCTTTTCCTGTTTGATTGTAAGTAGTTTATTAAGAACTACTTCATCATCTAAATATTTCTGTAATTTCTCTAATTCACTTGCATCTTGTTTGTAGCCTTCACCAATTAAGCTATCAATCAAATCAGTTAATTCTTCATTACATGATAATAACCATCTTCTAAATGTAATACCGTTTGTTTTGTTGTTGAAATGTGTTGGGTAAAGTTCATAGAAGTCATGTAATTCAGTATTCTTTAAAATATCTGTATGAATAGAAGCCACACCATTGATAGAGAAACCAAAGTGGATATCCATATGTGCCATATGAACTAATTTATTATTATCAATGATTGCGACTTTTTCATTTGTAGATCTTTCTTTCGCAACAGCATCTAATGCTTCAATAATAGGTACTAATTGAGGCACGATTTCTTCTAGATAAGACAATGGCCATTTTTCAAGTGCTTCTGCAAGAATAGTATGGTTTGTATAAGCACATGTTTTAGATGTAATATCAATAGCCTGCTTCATTGTAAGTCCTTCTTTCATAAGAAGACGAATCAATTCAGGAATAACCATTGATGGATGTGTATCATTGATCTGGATACATACATGCTTATCTAAATCAGTAAAGCTGATTCCTTTACTCTTGATATCTTCAAGAATCATCTGTGCCCCATTAGATACCATGAAATACTGCTGGTAAATACGTAATTTACGACCTGCTTCATCACTATCATCTGGATAGAGGAATAAAGTTAAGTTACGCACAATATTTGATTTATCAAATGAAATACCATCATGTACCATTGATTCATCAACAGATGCAATATCAAATAAGTGTAATTTATTCTTATTTCCTTTATAGCCTAATACGTCTAAATCATATAATTGAGACTTTAAAGAAAAGTCCTTAAATTCTACAGTATAATGTTTGTTTGTAGGAATGAGCCAAGAGTGATCATTAATCCAAGGGTTTGGTGTTTCGCACTGTTTGTTGTATTCAAATACCTGTTTGAATAAACCTAAATGATAATTAAGACCAACACCATCACCAGATAGGTCTAAAGTTGCGATTGAATCTAAGAAACAAGCAGCTAATCGACCTAACCCACCATTACCGAGTGAAGGTTCAGCTTCTATTTCTTCAATTTCTTCTAAACTCTTTCCGTTTTCTTTGAATAATTCCTTTACTTCCTTACGAATACCTAAGTTGATTAAGTTATTACTCATGAGTTTACCAATTAAGAATTCAGCAGAGAAATAATAAACCTTACGATCACCTTCAATTGTCTTTTTATCATCAAGCAAGTCTTTTACAACACTTAATAATGCGATATAAGCTTGTTCATTAGAACAATCTTTTAATGATAAATTAAATAACTCCTGAACTCTTGTATTAATTAACGTCTTAACATCCATTCTTAAAATCTCCTTTAAATACGGTTTGTTTTTACTGTAATGTTACGCATTCGTTCCTTTAATGAATCATTAAAGGCATTCTTATCTAAACGCCACATCCAGTTATTACCTAAAGTATTAGGTTTATTCATACGTGCTGTATTATCAAGTTTTAAGTAATCCTGCATTGGTACAATGCACTTATCACTTACACTTGCCATAATACAATCAATACTCATATCCACTAATACAGTGTCATCATCACCATCATAGTGTAGATAGTCCTTCAACATCTGTCTTTCTTCAGGCAGAATATTCTTAAGCCATCCGAACATTGTTTCATTGTCATGAGTTCCAGTATAAACAACTGAATTTTCTGTATAGTTATGAGGGAGGTAGTTGCTTGTACCAGAAGAATCACGTGAATCAAATGCGAATTCAAAGACCTTCATACCTGGATAACCACAATCAGCGACCATCTGTTTAACTGTATCAGTCAAATAACCTAAGTCTTCTGCAATTACATTGAGTTTTCCTAAAGACTCTTCAACTGTCTTAAATAAGTCATAGCCTGGACCTTTTTCCCAATGTCCATTTCTTGCAGTTGTATCACCATAAGGAATTGAGAAATATTCATCAAAACCTCTAAAATGGTCAATACGTACAACATCGTAAGCTTTCTTACAATATGCAATTCTCTGAATCCACCATGCATAACCTGTTTCTTTATGTTTCTTCCAATCATAAAGTGGATTACCCCAAAGCTGTCCATCAGCAGAGAAACCATCAGGTGGTACACCTGCAACTGCAGTTGGTTTTACTTCATGATCTAGCTGGAATAATTCTGGCTGTCCCCATACATCAGATGAATCATATGCGACATAGATAGGAATATCACCAATGATTTCTATCCCTTTACTATTCGCATAATCCTTTAATGCATACCATTGTTTCCATACATAGTACTGTAAGAACTTATGGTAATTAATGTCATCACTTAGTTCGTTACGTTTTTCAGTAAGAAACGCATCATTTCTTAAACGTAATTCTAAAGGCCAATTTTCCCAGCTTTGATTATCATAAGATGCTTTTATTGCCATAAATAATGCATAATCTTCTAGCCACCATGCATTGTCCTTACAGTAAGCTTTAAAATCTTCATTATCAGTAATATGTGAATTCTCATAAGCTTTCTTTAATAATGCATATCTATTTTCATAAAGATAAGAATAATCAACATAATCACTGTTTATATCTGCCTCTGGTAAATCTTCTTCCTTTAAATAACCACATTTCACAAACTCATCTAAAGAAATAAAATATGGGTTACCTGCAAAAGTAGAGAATGACTGATAAGGTGAATCACCATAACCAGTAATACCTAAAGGGAGAATCTGCCAATATGTTTGTTTAGCTTCTACGAGATCATCTACAAACTTATAAGCAGCTTCATCAAAACAACCAATACCATACTTACTAGGTAAAGATGATACGGATAATAACACACCACTTTTTCTCATAAACTATCCTCCATAAATAATCCAAAATGATCAGAAACTACATCTTCATGTGTACCATCAAATACAACATGATGGCTTTTTACATGTTCTTTTTTATTACACCAGATATAATCAATACGCATACCATCTACTGCTTCATCCCATCCGTCTATTTTACCCTGAGCAGTAAAACGACCTTGGACATCATCAGCCTCGTCACGTGTATCAAACCACCCATCTTCTTTAATAGTCTCATAACTTTGGTTTGGAATAAGATCAGGTGCATTGAAATCTCCTGCTAAGTAAACAGGGACTTCTTTATTCGCCACAACATTGAGCTTATGCCATTGGTTGATGAAAGGTTCCTCATTATCATTCCACCATCCTAAATGGGCTGTATAAACCCAAAAATGTGTGTTTTCTTTTACTATTTCTACTCCAAGAGAATTACGTTTCTTCCAGAACGTATAATCATTGGTTTGCGTCAATAAAGTATTTTCACTATTCACAATTGGGTACTTAGAGAAGATAGCTACACCTTCATCAAACTTGCCATAACCTACTTTAACTGGTATATAGTTCCAATAGTATTGATCACCAAGTAATTGGCTTAATCCAAGTGCATAATTGTCTTCTTTAATAATGTCTCTACCGACATAAGATTTGTCGGTAGAGACACTTTTTGCAGTCATACTTTGATTGACTTCTTGTAAACAAATGACATCAACATCATGATTCAGAATAAAATTCGCAATTGTCTGGAGCTTATTCTTTTCATCACATTCACTGAGTGAATGTGTGTTAAGTGTCATGAGCTTCATATTTATTTACCTAAGGCATCATTGATATCTGACTTAAGAACATCGGCTTTAGGTCCATAAACTGCCTGAACACCGTTATCCTTCTTAAGGAGACCCTTTGCGCCTTCCTTCTTCCAAGCATCAACATCAGCAACTTTATTGACATCATTAACTGTAACTCTTAAACGAGTCATACATGCATCAACTAACTGAATATTATCTCTACCACCAAGTAAGTTGATGATTGCTTCAACCTGAGCACTACCTTCATGTGCTGTAGAAGCTTCATCACTTTCCATATCATCATAGTTACCAAGTCTACCTGGTGTCGCAAAGTTAAACTTCTTGATCATGAAGTTTGCAACGAAATAACCAACTACTGCGAATACTACACATGCAATAACGAAATTAATAACATCACCAAGTAATCCTGCTTGAACTGCCATAGGAACACGAGTTAAGAATTCGATATTACCAAATGAATGAACTCTTAAATGAACAATATCAGCTGCTGCGAAAGCTAAACCTTGAAGTACTGCATAAACACCATATAGTGGAACTGCTGCGAACATAAACATGAATTCTAGAGGTTCAGTAACACCTGTTAAGAAAGTTGCAATGAATGTAGAAATAAACATTGATTTATATTTAAGCTGTTTATCTTTATCGACATTCTTATACATTGCATAAGCGAAACCAGCTAATAGACCAGTTGCACCAATCATCTGACCTACTTTGAAACGAGCAGGTGTAACTGTTGTTAATAAGTGAGTGTAAGCTGTCATGTTTCCAGCTTTCTTTAAGTTAATTAAATCTGTAACCCAAGCTAACCATAATGGATCCTGACCGAATACTTTTGTACCCTTCTGTAAACCAGTCATGATAGTATATGTACCACCAAATGAAGTGTAGTTAACTGGAATAGTTAACATATGATGTAAACCAAATGGTAATAATAGACGTTCTAACATACCATATAAGAATGGGGCAATGATTGGCGCTGTTTTACTAGAGTTTGCAAGCCAAACACCAAAGCTATTGATACCACCCTGAACAAATGGCCATACAATTGACATTACAACTGCGATAACAACTGAATGAACAATAACCATTAATGGAACGAAACGTTTACCATTGAAGAATGATAAGCAATCAGGTAATTTACGGAAGTTATAGTATTTGTTGTAAACAATACCACCAACGAAACCAGCAATAATACCTACAAAGACACCCATATTAAGTGCTGCAGATCCTAGAACTGTTGTGAAATAGTTGGCAACTGGAATCTTTGCACCAAATAATGTATGTGTATAAATGACTTTACTACTATTAACCATATCGGCTGTAACACCAAAGATTGTACCTGTGATGTTATTGATTAAGATAAATGCGATAACGGCAGCAAATGCACCTCCAGCACGATCTTTAGCCCAGTTACCACCAATGGCAGCTGCGAATAAGATATGTAGGTTGTTGATAACTGCCCAACCAATCTGTTCCATTACAGAACCAACAGTCATAACAAATGCAACATCTGCACCAAACATCTGGAATACTTTACCTAATGAAATCATTAAACCAGCAGCAGGCATTACTGCGATAACTGTCATTAAGGCTTTACCTAACTTCTGTAAGAAGTCGAAGTTAATTCCTTTTTTCTTCTTCTTTTCAGGTGCTGCTTTAGGAGCTGCTACATCTTCAAGAACAAGCATCTCATCCTTCACATTATGAGCACCTTTCTTTAAGACAATCTTCTTACCTTTAAGATCATCTTCTTTAGTAAATACGAATGGAGTCATTGTATTGACACCTTTAGATTTAAAGAAATCTAAATCTCCTTCAAACAATAAATCTCCTTTTTCAACTGTCTGTCCTTCTTTTACATGCCAAGTAAAACCTTCACCCTGATACTGAACTGTATCTAATCCAAAGTGAATTAAGATTTCAATACCATCATCTGTCACAAGACCAACTGCATGTTT
This sequence comes from Catenibacterium sp. co_0103, assembly GCF_004168205.1. Taxonomy (GTDB): domain Bacteria; phylum Bacillota_I; class Bacilli_A; order Erysipelotrichales; family Coprobacillaceae; genus Catenibacterium; species Catenibacterium mitsuoka_A. The sequence continues at coordinate 14,934 of NZ_RCYB01000024.1, forward strand.
AGTAGGTGCAACCATTTTTACTACACAGTTGTCTGGTGCATATACTTTTCCATCTTCTGGAATGATAGCACATCCGTCTCCCATCATCTTTTCTGAAAATACAGAATCTGGGACATCAGTAATTGGTACTACTTTACCCTTGAGGGGCATACATAAAACTTTTCCCTTACTCATATTCTTTCCTCCTTCTAATAAGGTTATGTCTTACTCCCTTTTTCTTACAAATTCTATTTTAATGATTGTAAACACTTACACAATAGGAATTATGCAACAAAGCAGGGTATTTACGCATATATTATGCAAATATTTGCACAACTATAGCGCAACCAAACAATAATGAGTATAATAAAAGAGAGGTGATTTAAATGAGTATCACAATTAAAGATATTGCGAAAAAAGCAGGGGTATCTCCATCTACTGTATCTCGTACAATTAATAATCATTATTCAATTAGTGAAGAAACGAAAGAAAAAGTACGTAAAGTAATGGATGAACTCGGTTATGTATATGATAAATCACATATTAAGAAACATGATGTTGGTGTCGTCTTTCCACGTTCTATGGTAGATGTCTATGAGAATCCATTCTATCTAGAAATAGTAAGAGGTATTAGTTATATATGTAATAAAGGGCGTTATAGTCTTCATATTATTACTGGTGCCGATACGAGAGAGATGAAAACAAGTATGGAAATTGCGAATTGTGAAGGATATATCTTCCTAAATACGAAAATTGAATCTTCTGTGACAGATTATTTAAGAGAACGTATGATTCCTTATATTATGATTGGTAAACCACCAATGAATTCCATTACATCAGTCAGTGTAGATACAGATAATATCCAGGCAGGCTATGAGGCAGTGAAATACTTATTAAAAAAAGGACATCAAAAGATTGGTTATATTGGTGAGAAAAAAGATGTGCAGTATTCTATAGATCGACGTCTTGGCTATATACAAGCTTTATCAGAAGCAGGCTATGAAATAAAAGAAGACTATATTAAGAATCTTTCTTCAAGCTATTCCTATAACCCCAATGAAATACTTGAATTATTAAGAAGTGATGACTGTCCGAGTGCCTTTGTGGTATGTGATGATATTTATGCAGTCATTATGGTGAGACTAATTACTGAAGTAGGAAAGAAAGTACCTGATGATATTTCTATTGTGAGCTTTAATAATTCTATCTTTGCACGTTTCTCAGAACCACCACTGACTTCTATTGATGTAAGCCCAAATCAGTTAGGCATGGAAGCAGTAGTCCAACTTATTAAACATATAGAAACACCTACCATGTTTGCGACACGCTCAATTGTGCCATTCACAATACGTAAAAGACAAAGTGTAAAAGAAATGAATAAAGAGGCTGTAACGAATAGATAGTATTTACTACTACCTTGAGCGTTATAGCTCTTTTTCATATATCTCAACCCAAAAAGGTTATTCACTACTGCATGGTGAATAACCTTTTCATATTTCAGACGCACTTAAAAAGAACCTGCCCATTTCCTAAAAAATTTTATCAGCAGATAAACAATCTGAGCATCTCCTTGACCTGTTTCATCTGGTTTTCTTCTGTTTCCTTGATTCTCTTCTTCAGTTTCTGGTATTATGTCCCATTGAAACAAGGTAGATCTCCATCTGAACATTGTCATGTCCTCTTCTATAGAGTCTGTCATAACCCATATTCTCCTTAAGATCACCAAAAGTTCCTTCTGCTTCATTATCTCTCTTGAACATGAGTTTCTTGCCTTCTTCGCTTGTGACATTTTTTCTTACTTCCTTATGAAACTCATCAAGTTCCTTGCAGTAGTTTATGCTTCTTCCAATTCTGGATTTAGTGCATCTTGATCTGAATGGACAGCCCTCACAGTGATGATTTATTAGTTTTATATTATTACGTGCATATTCGCCCCTTATATCAGTAGTTACCTTATCCACCTCAAACTCATGACCAGCAGGACTTCGATCCGCCTTTTACTGTTTCTGAAACTATAATTAGTTATTTACCCGTTACAGCCTCTCATAGGCTAGAAGGATTCACAAGAATAAAGTAAAACATTTATTTATTATCTTATATGCATTCAAATCATTTATATTTACAATTTTAACCATTCTTCAATATCAATTATTTTTACACCTTCATACTGATATTCATCATGATGTGTGTTAGCCAATAAGATTTTAGGATATGCATCTTGTATTTCTAATAGTGAAGTAACTTCTCTATCGAAAGTTTTCTGATTCGAAATATCATCACTTACTTGAAAATAAATCTTCTCATTTTGTTTTATAGCCACAAAATCAACTTCTTTTTTATAAAGTTTACCAACATAAACTTCATACCCTCTTCTAAGCAATTCAATCGCAACGATATTTTCATATACTCTGCCATAGTCCATGTTTTTTGTTCCTATAATAGCATATCTGAAAGAATGGTCAGACAAGTAATACTTATCATTTGTTGCCAAATATTTTTTCCCTTTTATATCATACCTTCTAACTTTGTAAAACAAGTATGAATCTTTCAAATATTGCATATACAATTTTATAGTCTTATCTGTTATTTTAATATTAGCATTTGCTAATGATTTAGATATATTATTAGCTGATGTCAAAGAACTAATGTTATCCATCATAAAGTACGCTAAATCATGAATAACTTCTTTGTTTCTCATCGAATATTTATTAGTTATGTACCTTATAATAAGCGTCTCAAAAACATCTCGTATGTATTTATACTTATCATCTTGTTCACGATAAAGCAAAGTTCCAGGCATTCCACCTTCTCTCACGTATCTATCAAGTGAATACTGCCCAGCATAATATTTTAGACATTCTTTATAAGAAAAAGGAAATATTTCTATTTCATACGTTCTACCGGTAAATAAAGTAGCCAAATCACTACTTAATAGAAATGCATTCGAACCAGTAATATAAATATCATATTTCATACTACTATGTAGACTATTTATGACTTCCTCAAAGCCACTGCACATTTGAACTTCATCTATACATAATTATTCTTGTTAGATTTATATTGACCTTCTATATAATTATTTAATGCATGGTACTCTAAATACGGCTCTGCACTTAAAGAATTGAAATCAACAAAAATAATATTCGCGTCTTTATCAGTTTGATTTATATATTCCATAAATTGTAGTAACAGACATGATTTTCCAGATCTTCTAATACCCGTAATCACTTTAATATCAGGAGTTCCAATTACATTAATAATTTTTGTTAAATAGTTTCTTTCTAAAAGTTTCATTTCATTCACCCACATATATTATACCTTCTTATTCCGAAAAAATGAATTATTTTCAATTTTTCGGAATAAGATTCAACCTTGATTTAACATATATATTCGTAAAGTCTATAACACGCAAAAAAGCCAGACCATTAAGTCTGACTTTACTCATCAAAGAATGCGAATTCTTGATATTTTCTTGCAAGAATAGTAAGAACAATTCCTACTGCATTCATAGAAATGATATGTTCATCCTCAAGAGGAAATTCTGTTGTATTATAGTAAAGATGATAATCTGAATTTTCTACAAGGAAATTCTTTCCTAGCTCAGTTATAGAAAGAATAGGTATATTCTTCATATTCAGTGCATTTACTGTTGTTCTGATACCTGGTGTATTACCTGACAATGAAATAATAATGACAAAATCATCACTAGTTAGGGAGTGTGAGATGACTTCAAAATTAGTTTCACCAGATACAATATAATTTGAACGCCCTGCCACGAATAGCTCACTGGAGAACTGTTTTGTGTAGTTGTTCTGAGTAAAACCCGTCGCATACAAAATGACTTGTCGTGCTTTATGGATTTCGGAAATCAATGTTGCAAAGTTTACCTGCGATGCATATTCAAATGTTTTATCAATCTCTTTTCTAAATTTTTCAACCAAATCTGTAGGAACAACTGCTTTCTTCACTATATCCTTCTTTAAAGAATACTTTAATTCTGAATAACCTGTATAGCCTAGCTTCTGTGCCAAACGTAATACAGAACTCTTTGACGAAAGCAGAACCTTCGCAAGTTCATTAATAGGCATGCCTACAACATCAGATTTATGATTTCTGATATATTGAATCATGTCTTTTTCATTATCACTTAGTGTTGAATAAATAAGTCCTGCTTGTGTGTCAAAGTCCATATCTCATTACCCCTTTGTTAGATAAACTACTGCTTGATATGGATTTAGAATAATATTTTTATCATCTGTTTTCAATACATTCTCATAATTTCCAATAAGAATTTCAGCATCCTTATAATCATCTGGCAATGTATATTTTACCTTCTCTTTTGCGAAAGAACATACTACAAGTAATTTCTTACCTTCATATTCTCTTTCATATGAGAAGATATCTGAATCATTTTCGTCTAATAGTTTATAAGATCCATGAACAATTATAGGATTTTCTTTTCTTAAACGAATTAATTTCTGATAATAATAGAATACTGAATTTGGATCTTTTAATTCATCTTCTGCATTGATGAACTTGTTATCAGGTGAATAATCAATCCAAGGCTTTGCATCAGAAAAACCAGAACCTTCTTCTCCATTCCAAGGGAATGGTGTTCTCGCATTGTCTCTTGAACTTAAATAAGCATATTTCTTGATTGTTTCTTCATTTTCACCTTCATCCTTCATTTTCTGACACATAAAGACCGTTTCAATATCTTTATATTGATCAAGTGATGTAAAAGGTACATCTTTCATACCTAATTCATCCCCCTGGAAAACATAAGGTGTTCCCTTCATCATATGCAATAGAGTAGCTAACATTTTAGCTGATTCCACACGATATACTCCATCATCACCAAAACGAGTCACATTTCTAGGCTGGTCATGGTTATCCCAATAAAGTGAATTCCATCCCTCACCTAAATCATTGATCCAAGTTGATAAGCTCTTCTTTAAATCACTGAGTTTAAACTTCACATCAGAGAATTTACCGTACTTACCATAATCTAAATGCATATGATCAAACTGGAATACCATGTTTAATTCGTGTCTAGAAGGATCTGTATAAAGTTTACCCTGCTGAACATTGGTATTGGCTGTTTCTCCTACTGTCATCACATCATAGTGTGATAAGACTTCTCTATTCATTTCCTGTAGGAATTCATGAATACGAGGTCCATTAGAAGCTCCTTTATAATATGATTTTGCATAATCATATTCTCCTGGTAAGGCGTCTGGAAAATTCTGTCTCTTACTTAATAAAGAGATAACATCCATTCTATAACCATCAATACCCTTATCTAACCAGAAGCGCATTTCATTATAAACTGCTTCTCTTACCTTAGGATTTTCCCAGTTTAAGTCAGGCTGTCCTGGCGCAAAACAATGAAGATAATACTGTTTTCTTTCAGGTACATAAGTCCATGCAGATCCACCAAAAGTAGCACCCCAGTTTGTTGGTTCACTGCCATCTTCTTTAGGATCCTTCCAGATATAGAAATCAGAATATTCATTATCCTTAGAAGATTTAGACTTTAAGAACCATTCATGCTGGTCACTTGTATGATTCACTACTAAGTCCATAATAATCTTAATATTCATACTATGTGCTGTTTCTAATAGTTCATCAAAGTCTTCCATTGTGCCATACATCGGATTGATCTTGCGATAGTTCGCAATATCATAACCATTATCTACTAATGGTGATTCATAGATTGGGTTTAACCAGATGACATCAATACCTAATTTAGATAAATAAGGAAGCTTTTCAGTAATACCTTTTAAATCACCAACCCCATCATTGTTGGTATCATTAAAACTTTGTGGATAAACCTGATAAACAACGCTGCTTTTCCACCAATCTTTATTCATCATCCTCATCGACCCCCATATTTTTCATAACATCGTTGACATAAACAATCTGTGACTTTGCATCATCAATCGCATTTCTAATGACATCTTCATTCACTTTTTCACAGCTTGCTAATGATAAACAGACACTTAATACAATAGGTAAATTCATTCCTGTAATCACATATACATTAGGATACTGTAAGTATTTGACTGCTTCCTGATTCACACTACCCCCAAGCATATCAGTGAAGATGATGTATTCATCACCTTCATTGATTTCTCCTAGTGCTTCTTTTAACTTCTTTTCAACAGGTATATTATCCATATAAGCACTCACTGACTGGATATCAGTTAAAGTTGGCATAAGATACTGGATTGTATCTTTTAAACCATCAGCGAGTAAATGATGGCTGGCTAGAACGATTTTTCTCATAGACTTTTTCCCCCCGAAAACTTTGATTAGAGAGCTAGAATTCCAAAGAATGAGCAAACTAATGCAAGAATGATAATTAAGAAGATGACCTGAATAACAGTAAGTTTCTTAGATGCAAGTAATTTATAAACGATAAATGTAAGTGCAACTGGTAATAAAGCAGGCATGATCTTATCTAAGACACCTGTCTGAATAGCAAGTTTTACTTTACCTGACTTAAAGACAAGACCTAATGACATCTTAACAACTGAAGGAATTAATGCCCCAATAACTGTTAGACCCATGATAGATGCTGCTTCAGTGAAGACTGATAACTTATCACCTAATGTAGTAATAAGCTTTAAACCTGAATCATATCCTAAATGGAATAACTTAATTCTAAAGAAGAAGAAAATCACGTTAAGTAACATCCAGATGAGTGCACCTGTAGGGTTACCTTCAAGTCCCATATAAGCTGCAATAGAACCCATGATTGTTGGATATAGTACCCAGATTAAAGTATCCCCGATACCTGCAAGAGGACCCATCATACCTGTCTTAAAGTTCTGTACTGTATCTAATGCTTCTATGCCATCTTTTTCTTCCATAGCAACACTTGCACCAAGTAAGATATTAGCCATCCAAGTTGTAGTATTGAAATATTTAAAGTGGTTATTTAATGATGCAACATAGTCATCATCATTATTCTTATGAATCTTTCTTAAAACCTTCTCTAATCCAAATACAACTGCTGGGCCCTGATGGTTTTCATAGTTATATGTATTACATGCCATAAACATGTAACGTACTGCGGCTTTTGTAAGATCTTTCTTTGTAACAACTTCTGTTGTCTGTGTTTCTTTATTCATCCCAATCATCTCCTTCTTCGATTACTGCACCTTCTGTTGCGACTGCTGGTGCTTTATTGACCTGTGTTGTAAAGAAATAGTAAGCAATAGCTAAACCAATAATAGATACACCTAACATTGGTACATTTAAGTAAGCTGAGAAGACAAAACCAATCATCAACATTGATAAGTACTTCTTAGCAGGCATAACCTGTAACAATAACGCGATACCTACAACTGGTAACATATTTCCTGCGATAGATAGACCATTTGTGAACCATACTGGAACTGATTTTAAGATAACATTAACGATTGCATCACCAAATAATACACATAAAGCTGTTGGTAAACCTGTAGATAAAGCAAAGATCATAGGACCAATCCAAAGAATTCTGTTCATCTTACTAAACTTCTTTTCATTACATGCTTTCTGTGCTGCATGTGTTACATAAGTGTTTAATAACTTTGCGAATACATCTAACTGAATACCAAGCATACCAACTGGTACACCTACTGCTAAGGCAACTGCTTTTGCCTGAGCCACATCATTTGTAGTTCTACATGCAACATAAATACCAACTACTGTTGCAAGACCCCAGTTAGGCACTGATGAACCACCAATGTTGGCAACACCTAAGTTCATTAACTGGAATGTACCACCAATAATCATGGCAGTCTTCATATCCCCCATAATCAATCCTGCAAAAAATGCAACCATGATTGGGAACCATGTTGTAATAACAATCCCCTGCTGGTCTAAGACCATCCACATTGATAATAATACGATTAATACTCCTTGAATAACCTGCATACTTCTTATCTCCCTTGATTATTTAATATATGTTTCTAGTGGTTCTTCTGCTTCGCTTGGTACGAAGTGGAATGTCACTGGAATACCCATAGACTGCAATTTCTTTAAATCATTCACTTCTTCTTCATTGACTGAAACCATCTTCTTCACTGTTGTCTTACCTTCCCCATCGAAGATAATACCAATATTTACTTTAGGAATCTTAACGCCACTTTCAGCTAACTTAACTAATGTAGATGGTTCTCTTACAATCATGAATACATTATGGCTATCATACTTTCCTGCGTTGAAGTTCTTAATAGCTGTTTCTGTATCAATGATTGACATACCAGTCCCCACTGGCTTACTCATTCTCATTGCTGATTTTTGAACTTCATCCTTACTTACTTCATCATCGACTACCATTAATCTTTTTGCCTGTGTTGCACCTGCCCATTGTGTAACAACAATACCATGAATTAATCTCTGGTCGATTCTTGCTAATACTAAACTCATTTTTCTTTTCCTCCTTGAAATTGCTTTCATTTGTTTTGACGAGTCCTAGTTTACCCAACAATGCAAACACTTTCAATATTTCAGGCCCCTTCTGGGACGTGGCACAAACTCTTGGAATAGGTGTCAAAGATAAGGGAAACGTTCCATTATGATGTTTTAGAATAGTAATATTATGTTTATACAATTCAATTTATTATGATATATACAAGGTTATTTCAATTAACTAACACTTCATACTTTATTCACTTTAATTATTAAAATGTACCATTATACGCAAAAAGAAGATGATCCTTGGACCACCTTCTTCCTATTGACACTCTTTACTTTTCATAATTGAGATGATTTCTTCATCTACTTTATTCATTCCATTTTTCCCAATATGGGCCATATTTTGAATACATTGTTCAGGTGTTGATGCACAAATTCCATCACTTTCTCTTAATCCTGCATTATTGACTGCAGTCATTGCACACATAAGTGCAGCCGTAGATCCTGTAGATACCTTTAATGCACATCCTACTTTTCCTCCATCACAAATCATACCAGTTACAGTTCCTGTCATATTACGTATACAATACCCTATCTGATCATCTGATGCATCTAAGAGATAAGCGATACCTACAGAAGCAGATGTAGAAGACGCCATGACACATGTACACATAGGCGATAATTTACCTATATGTGCATTAATATATCTATTTACTAGATGTGTAAGCGCAAGTGCTTTGAGTTTCTTTTCTAGTGATATGTGTAGTTCTTCTGCCACTTCATTCACTGGTATAGAAACAACGAGTCCTTTTGTACCTGCACCTGAACTGCTCATTGCAGGAAGTGGACAGCCATCTAGTCTATTTTCAGCAGCTGCAGTAACTTTCCTTATTATTCTAGTTAACAAGTCTTCAGAAAATAATGAACGGTTAAATGAATCACTCAAATGTGTTGTTCCTTTATATTGTGATAATCGGTTATTCATTTCTATACCATCTAATAAGAATTCAAGTTTATACACTGTCATTGAGTCTACCAAAGAACATATGTCTGATATTTTCATTTCTTTGAGTTCATCAATCACAGTGGGTGTATTGTTTGTTTCTTGAGTTGTTTTCTCTTCTAATACAATTCCATTCTTTTCTAGATAAACTATATTTGTATGTGCCTCTTTGATCATACATGTCACTGTATCGTTAGATGTATAAAGAGTACATTTTACATGAATAGATGCTGAATCATTAATCGTGATAGAAACATGGGACCCTAATAATTCAGCATAAGTGATTGTATCTGGTTCTATATCTTCAAATAGAGTCAGCTGTTTTTCTGGGTTCTTTAATAATGCCCCAATAGAAACGGCATACTCTAAACCTACATACTCACAATGTGGTATACCTGCAGACATTCCATTCTTATATATTCCTTTATTAACATCTAACTCTATTTTATTTATTGGATTATTTAACTGTTTAGATGCATAAGCTGCACATAATGCGACACAAACTGGTTCTGTACATCCTAATGCAGGAACTACATCCTTCTTCAATAAGTTTATTAGTTCTTCTTTTCTCATATGATTCTCCTTGTTTACAGTATACAAGGTTTATCACAAATTAAAAAGACTGCTGTGGGGTAGCAGTCATATACAAAATATTTAAGGTTATTCAATTTTATGTGTGTGTGAGTTTTATTTCTTGTTTTAATTATTTTGAATTTTCTTCTTCTAACTTTTGTTTATCTAATAATTTAACGAATGGATAGTAAAGTGCCATATCTAGAAGGATTAGCCCTACAACCATGATACCGGCTTTAATATCCATACATCCTAATGCAGCACCAAGTGGAGCTGGTGTTGTCCACGGTGTTTCAATTACACCCTTTCCAACGATGTGTAATGCCATACAAGTATAGGCAATAATTGAGTTTACAACTGGCACAAAGATAAATGGAATCATCATAATTGGGTTTAATACCATTGGTAAACCGAAGATGATTGGTTCATTGATATTGAAGATAGCTGGACCAATTGAAAGCTTACCTAAAGTACGTAATTCAACTGATTTTGCTCTAAGTAATAGAATACATAATCCTAAAGTAGCACCTCCGCCACCTAATGCGATAATATATGACCAGAATGGCTGAGTGAAGAAGTGTACTAATGGTTTACCAGCACTATATGCTGCGATATTAGTAATTAAATACATCTGCATGAATGGTAATCTAATTGGCTGAGTAATACTTGCACCATGTAAACCAAAGAACCAGAATGTCTGAGCAATGATAGTAATTAAACAGATACCTACTAATGAGTCTAGACCAGATACCGCAGGTGCAAGCACTGTCATAATCATACTTGGTAATAACTGACCACTGATATTCTGTATAAATAATGATAGTGCATAGAATATGATAACACAGATAAAGAGTGGTAAGATTGCATCGAATGATGAACTGATTGCAGGTGGAACACCTTCAGGCATCTTAATACGAACGTTCTTCTTAAATAAGAAGTTCATGACTTCTACACATCCGATAGAAACAATAATAGCTGTAAAGATACCCTTTGCATCCAGGTAAGTTGTTGGTATATAACTTCCTGCAAGTGCAAGTAGATCAGTGGCTGATTTACCATCAGTAATGAGATTAGCTGGGACAGCAGAAGTAGTTGGTGCAGATACGATTAAGAATACTGCAGTAGAAACAACAGCTGCATTTAAGCTTGGCATTTCGTATTTCTTAGCTAAATGATAAGAAATAGAGAAAGCGATAAATAGTCCCATTAAAGCCATTGTCATATTATATGGTAATAATAATGCGGCTTTATTAGCCTGAGCCCAGTTGTACCATCCTGTAAGCATGGTAGTGATGAAACCCCAGTTTGGTAGAGTTTCAGGTTTGAATGGTGGTGTTGATACGATTAAGCAAGCACCTCCAAGGATTGATAGTGGAATAGCAACAACCATTCCATCACGAATTGCAGCAAGATGTCTTTGGTTAGCTAACTTGTCTGCAATGGGAACTAGTGTGCGATTTGCTAGTTCATTGAATTTTTCCATGAAGTTCATGTCGAGTCCTCCCTTCTCGTTGGATACATTATATCTTGGAAAAGCCTAAAAAATCTCGTATTTTCCAATATATAAAACACCTTTCCATATGATAGAAGAACTTTCCAAATCGTGGAAATCACTTGCAAAAGCGGCTCTATATAAGTATAATGCGCGCCAAATTACACCGATATATACAATATAATTTTAATTTTTTATAGGTTGACAGAAAGAGTTTGATGCTTATAATGTGAAGTGTGTGAGTTTTATCTTCTTGTGAAATACAGGAGGAATTTGTTATGAAATTAATCGTTGAAGAAAACACTCAGAAAATGAGTGAAAGTGCATTGCACATCTTACTTGGTGCTATGATGCAGGATAAGAGAGTGAATATTTCTCTTACATCAGGCAGAAGTCCTATTGAACTTTACAAGATGTTAGCTCCAGAAGTAAGAGATCAGGAAAAGTTCAAGGATATCGAATATTATTTATTCGATGAAGCACCATACATGGATGGTAAGCCTTATGGTCCTAACTGGGAAGAAATGCAGAAATTATTCTTCGAAGAAGCAAATATTCCAGAAGAAAGAATTCATGATATGACTATGGAAAACTGGGAAACATATGATGAAGAAATCAGCCGTGCAGGTGGTATTGATGTCATGGTTATTGGTCTTGGCTATGATGGTCATTTCTGCAGCAACTGTCCTAGATGTACACCAATGGATTCATATTCTTATGCAATGGATCGTGCTACTAAGAATAAAGCAAACCCTGATTATCCAAAGAGAGAACATCTTCCAATCACTCTTACAATGGGTCCTAAGAGCTTAATGAAGGTTAAACACTTAGTGATGATTGTAAATGGTAAGGAAAAAGCAGGTATCTTAAAACAGGTTCTTGATTCACCTATTACAGATGAATTACCATCTACTGTTTTAAAGCTTCATCCTAATATGACATTGATCTGTGATAAAGATGCAGCTTCTGAATTAAACATGGACGATTACAAAAGACTATAAGTCTTTATAGAAAGTTCTTCGGAACTTTCTTTTTTTATATTCCGGAAAGGTTTTCCAAGAATTGGAAACGAGATTACTGATCATTTGTGAATTGATATACTTGAATAAACAGGAGGTACTATTTATGAGTAAGATGGATATTGTAGAGTTAAGATTAAGAAGAACAGTCGCATTGATAATTGACTGGTATATTACTAATATGCTGGCTTCTATTCCTATCACATTCTTTTTAAGAAAAGATAGTCAATTTAAACCAGAGATGTTTGAATTAAATGCTTATGGTTTCAATACAGCTCTTATTGTATGTTTAATTGCGATTACTATCGGGATACTTTATTATGTATTCATTCCTCTTTATATCTGGAAAGGTCAGACTCCAGGTAAGAAGATTTGTAAAATCAAAGTTATTGATTATGATCATAAAGATGTCACTATGAAAAACATGATGTTAAGAGAATTACTCGGTGCAACTCTTCTTGAAGGTGGTATTACTATTATTCCTTCTTATTTAAGAAAGATTGCCTCTCTTTTACAATTCACTTCTATTGTGAATCCTTTGACTTATGTTGCTTATGCATTGACACTTGTTTCTATTGGATATGCTTATTTCCAAAAAGATACACGTTGTTTTCATGATTTAGTTTCACATACTGAAGTTATTAAACTATAAATAACTGTCCTATGGTATAATAAGGCATATTATACCTAGGACGGTGAGTACATGTTTAACTTAGTTATTATTTTATTATCTACATTAAATGGTGAACCTAAAGGTTCTAATAATTATAAGATTGCGAAATTCATGATAGAGAACATTCGTGATTTAGAAGACTATACTCTAACTGAACTTGCGAAAGCGTGTTATGTGTCTAATTCTAGTATTTCTAGATTCTGCAGGGATATAGGTTTAAGGGATTTTAATCAGTTAAAAAATCAAATTGCGAAGTTTTCGGTAGAAAAAACGAAACTTTCTAATAAGTTCAACTATGAAGGACGAAACGAAGATTCCATTTTCACTTCTTATGTAAGAAGTGTGATTGAGAATCTAGAGATGTTAGAAAAGAGTTCTATTGAAGATGATATCAAAAAATTAGTCAATGATATTTATGAGTATCAAAAGGTAGCGGCATTTGGTTATATGCATTCTGAAAACGTTGCATTGAACTTGCAATATGATTTGCAGACAAGTGCTAAACCCGTATTTACTGCCATTAAAGTAGCTAACCAGGCTGAATATATTACAAACGCAGATGAGAAGACTTTAATTATCTTGTTCTCTGATTCTGGCACTTATTTTGATCGTATTTTCCCACGTGCAAAACCTTTTAAACACCAAAGCAAGAAACCTAAGATCTGTTTAATTACATCTAATAAAGAATTAGATTATCCTTTTATAGATCAATATATACGCTATGATAGCAGAGGTGATTATGCAACTCACCCTTATTCACTCACAGCGATTGCAGATACAATATGTATAGAATATGCAAAAATGTTGAAAGAACTTGAATAATATGAAAATAGGGTAGACAGGAAATAATATCAATACTGAGATTAATTATTATTTCTGTGCCTCCCGTTGCACCGTACGTACGGG
>NZ_RCYB01000025.1 GCF_004168205.1 Catenibacterium sp. co_0103
ACGAAATGAAAAAAAGATACCCACAAGGTGGGTATCACAACTGTCAGGTTGTTGTCCTCCTTATGGGTACCATTTTAACTCATAATATGCTTTCTTAAGTCTATTATAATGTATACCTACAAAATAAAAGACTAGAAGTTAAATATAAGTAACCTCTAGTCTGCATGTTTATTTAATGAAGAGAAGAACAACACATTAATAGTCATAACTATTAATCGTTATTCACGAGCTTACCTTATGAATGTCTCAAGTCATAATGAATAACTTCTCTTCAGTGATGTGATATCACTTTTTAGTTCTATAATACAAAAGGAACAAGATAAAATGGTCTAAACAATAAACTATTCTCTTTGCCTATATCTTTTTGTGAAATCAAATATGGTTTATTCACAATATTGGAATATTTCTTGCAGAATTCATTGATTGATTCATGTTTTCCAATACCTGAAGATTTCACCTCAAATACATTAATCTTACTTCCCTCAGATACTAGAAAATCAACCTCATAATAATGCGTACTTCCTTTTTTGTTCCAAGTATGATAATACAATTCTCTTCCTGATGCAGCAATCATCTGAGCCATTAGATTTTCATACAAATAACCAAGATTAATAGGAAACTTATCAGATAATAGTTTTGCATATATTTCGTTTTCTGTTGCTGGGCAATCAATAAACATAAGTGTGACAAACAAACCAGTATCCGCAATATAGAGCTTATAACTATCAAAATCTTTTGTATCTGCCAAACTCACTTTAGGGTCAGTTGTATTAAAACATGGTAGCACTGTCTTTGAATCAATCAACTCATATAATAATTCTTCACTTCTTACATTATTCTTCTTACCTATCGCAGTTGTTATGCGATATTTTTTTGTATCTTTTGCGAGCTGAGCAGGAATTGAATGATACATAGCTGATAATCTACCAGAAGCATCAATCTTCTTAAAATCTTCTTCATACAGATTAATAATCTGTCTTTTGACCATATCTATTTCTTAAAAGTTTTTACCATTTACATAGGCTTCTACAGCTTGTGGCATTCCTCCAACAGCCATATATATTCTCAAATCTCTCATTAACTTACGATTTGTAGCCTGACCAATGGCTTTACCCATATTATATATATCTTTCAACAATCCATAATTACTACCTGTGGCAGTACAGAACTCTTCATAGTCCATTGGGTAAATCTGAATCTTCATTTCCTCAGAAGGAATAAGAATATCCTTTACATTCTTCTTAATTGATATCAAAGATCCTGTTTCTAGATAACTATATCTACCATCTGCAACAAGATGTTTAATTGCTTGTCTTGCTTTAGGAAATAACTGTACTTCATCAAAAATAATAAGAGACTCATGTTCATATAATGTTATTCCTGTTTCAGCCTGCAATCTTAGAAAAAATATATTTAGATTACCTATATCATCAAAACATTCAAGAATATTATTTGTTATCTTTGAAAAGTCTATCAAAATATATGACTTATACTCATTCTTCGCAAAATTTTCCGCAATAGTTGACTTACCAACACGTCTTGCTCCCTCTAATAGAACTGCATATCGATCTGAATAGTTATGCTTCCATTCAAGTAGCTTATCATACGCTTTTCTCTTAAAAAACATAGAATATCTCCTCACTTTTTAAATATATATAACTTTCTTCAATCTTATTATCTGCCAAAATATAACTTTCTTCAATCTTATATTTGTCAAAAATGTGACTTTCTTCAATCTTTTTTTAGCCTAAAATAGTACTTTCTTCGAAGTAACGGTAATTATATTATATTTATTTACGTATAAAAAAAGGGGATAGCATCCGCTATCTCCTCATGACTATTCTTCATCAAATAAAACTAAATCATCAAATGTCTGTCTTCTTACTACGACTCTTGATTCACCTTCATAAGTGAATACTACAGCTGGTTTAGGCAACTGGTTGTAGTTAGAAGACATAGAGTAGTTATATGCACCTGTAGAGAATACTGCAAAAATATCTCCTGGCATAATATTAGCTGTAACTGGTAGATCCTTAGTAATCATATCAGCACTTTCACAGATCTTACCTACAACTGTTACAGTCTTAGTCTTTGTTTCTCCTGCTTTATTTGCAACAATACCATCATATTTTGCATCATATAAAGGTGTACGGATATTATCAGACATACCACCATCAATAGAGACATAAGTACGTACATCAGGAATTTCTTTAATACATCCTACTGTATAAAGAGTAATACCTGCATTACCTACAACATAACGTCCTGGTTCAATCATAACAGCTGGACGTTCCCAACCATGACTATCATATTCATTATAAATAACTTTCATGATTTCTGATGTAATAGATTCAAAAGCAAGTGGTTCATCCTGTTTAGTATAAGCAATACCATAACCACCACCGGCATTAATCTTACTTGTTACAACACCAAATGTATTATAGATTTCATTTACGAACTTCATGAACTGAAGCATTGCATTCACATAAGCGAATAAATCAAATACCTGAGAACCGATATGACAATGAATTCCTTCATATTCGATATTATCAGACTCTAAGATTTTCTGAATAGCTTTTAAATAGATACCATAATGAGAACTAAAGCCAAACTTAGTATCCTTATGACCAGTCATAATATAGTTATGACCACCAGCTTTAATACCAGGGACAATTCTTAAAGTTGCCTTTACTTTCTTACCTAGTTTACCTGCAATCTTTTCACAGTTTTCAATTTCATAGAAGTTATCTACTACGAAATGAGTCACATCATGACTTAATGCATATTCAATTTCTGAAGGAAGCTTATTGTTTCCATGGAAGTAGATCTTATCTGGATCAAATCCAGCACGTAATGCGATACTGATTTCTCCTGCAGATACGCAGTCAATTCCAATACCATATTCATTTGCAAGCTTATAGATTGCAAGACAGCTAAAAGACTTAGATGCAAATAATGGAAGCGCCTTTTCATACTTATCCATGAACTTTGTCTTTAATTCATTCATCTGATGTCTGATATGACCTTCACTCATAACATAAAGTGGTGTGCCATACTGTTTTGCGAGATCAGATGCTTTAATACCATCTATATATAAATCATTGCCTTTTATATCAGCAAACTGTGTCTGTAATACCATACCATTCCCCTTAATATAATGTTTTTAAATCAAATAAACCTTTGTCTTTATTCATTAATGCCTTTAATGCAGCAACAGCACCATTCGCAAATACTTCTTTAGAAAGAGCTGTATGCTTTACTTCTACGATTTCATCCTGTCCTGCAAACATTACTGTATGTTCACCAAAGATTGTCCCGCCTCTTATAGATGAAATACCTACTTCATTTCTTTCTCTCTTACGATGAATAGAATGACGATCATAAGTAGGTTCTAATGAATCATCTAAAGCATTATTAATACCATCATATAACATCACTGCAGTACCTGATGGTGAATCAATCTTCTGATTATGATGTTTTTCCATGATTTCAATATCAAAATGATGTTCAAAGAATTCTTTCGCAAATTCACTCACCATCTTATTCATCATAGCCACACCATAAGAAGTGTTATAAGACTGGAAGAGGGCAATCTCATGAGATGCTTCTTCAATCTTCTTTAAGTCTTCTGCACTAAAGCCAGTAGTTGCGAATACAACTTTACACTTATTCTTTAATGCATAAGATAGAATACTATCTAGATTGGCAGGATGTGAGAAATCAATAATGGCATCAATATCATCCTGTACTTCATCTAATGACTTATATGCAGGTACTTCTGGCTGTACATCAAACACAGGAGATACAACACCAGCTAATTCTAAATCTGCATCATTCATCACTGCATGGGCTACTTTCTTACCCATTAAACCATAACCATATACTAATACTTTCATCTTAATAACCCTTGCTTTCGAATTCTTTCATTGCATCAAATAATAACTTTTTATTTTCTTCTGTAGTTGGAATAAGAGGCTGACGAAGCATATCACTTTCAATAACACCCATATGCTTTAAAGCAGCCTTAGGCATGATTGGGTTAACATCAATAAATAAATATTTAGAAACATCATTTAAATCATAAGCCATCTTTCTAGCTAGTTCTAAATCACCCTTTAATGCAGCCTGGGCAAACATCTCTGTTTCTCTTGGATAAAGGTTAGATAATACTGAAATAACACCTTTACCTCCTGCTGCGATAAATGGAAGAATATTATCGTCACATCCAGAATATAAATCAAAGTCCATATCCTTAGTACGTGTTAATACTTCCATTGCATACGCAATATCATCTGTTGCATCTTTCATAGCAACAATATTAGGAACCTTTGCAAGTTCTACTACTGTATCTACACTGATCTTCATACCAGTTCTACCTGGTACATTATACATAATAAGTGGTAAATCACTAGCAGCAGCAACAGCCTTATAATGTTCAATTAAACCTCTCTGAGAAGTCTTATTATAGTAAGGTGTTACAACTAAGTTTGCGTCAGCACCTGCTTCAGCATTGAACTTAGCCTTTCTAATAGCCTGTGCAGTATAGTTAGAACCTGCACCTACAATAACCTTTACACCTGTACCCTTAGCCATTTCTACTGTAATCTTAGTGAGTTCAAATTCATCTTCAATATCAATAGTTGCAGGTTCACCAGTAGTTCCGTTGACAAGCAATGCTTTTACACCACCATCAATCATTCTCTGAACCTGTCTTTTATAACCTTCGTAATCAATACTTCCATCTTCAAACATTGGTAATACCAATGCAACACCTGTACCTTCAAAAATTGGTTCCATTTTATGCTAATTCCTCCTGAATTTTTTCTAATGCTTTCTTTAAATATTTCTTTTCTATAACATATGAAATAGATACTTCACTTGTTGTCACCTGAGCAAATGGGATTTGGTTATCACCTAGAACTTTGAATAACTTACTTGCAAAACCGACTTCATTTTCCATATGACCTTCTACAACAAGCTTACCTACATTCTTAGATGCAAATACACCAATACGGGGGTGATTCTTCTTAACTTCTTCAATAGCCTTGTTTAAAGCACTCTGTGCTTTTGCATCACATGTGAAATCAATACGCATTTCATCTTCTAGCATGACTGATGAGATCATATCGATGTTCACACCTTCACGGCTAATTGTTTCAAACACATCAGCCACAAAGAGAGGATTCTTTTCAACATTCATTAACTTCACTTGAATAATGTCTTCTTCAATCTCTAATCTTGTAATCACACTGTTCATCTTCATCATCTCCATTTTTCTATAAAAAAATATTGCAATGGGGCCATTGCAATATAATTAGTAGTCTTCATTATATTCAATAGCGCACCACAAATATTTTGTGACAGTGAATAAGATCTTCTCTTATCCCCCAGATAACAGTTCATATACAGTTCCCTGTCTCTTCGGCATTTGCTCCCCCTTCATTATCTGGCTGTATCCATTAATAACGAATTCTTAACGCATGCACCTCTATTTGCCAACATAATAACATATTATCAATCATAAAAAAAGTGATTTTCTTCTAAATAGTGCATATATTCTTTGATCCAGGGACTATCTACCGCATATCGCTGAAGCATGAATTCTATTTTATTTCCATTATACATAAAACTCATCTTTAGCTCTGCACCTTTCTTCTTTGTTTTAAAGTCTGTCACAGATTGATAATCAAAGAAATAAACTTCTTCTATAAACTTTAAATTCTCATAACACATGAAAGTAATACCATCGTAATCAAAACTCATCATATAAAAATGCACTGGTTTACCATGTACATGACCTAACCACATTGTGAAAGCTGTCTTTTTCCAATCAACTTCATATTTCGTATACGCAAAGGCTACATTATTATGAAATGAGATTCTTGATAAACGAATGTAATCTTGTAATAACTCTTCTCTCTTATTCATGGATTTCTAAAGGCAATTGATCAGGATCTTTAAAAAATGTCATTTTCTTGCCTGTAAATGTGTCAAAACGGATTGGTTCTGTTTCAATACCTAATGCATTTAATTCTTTGACTGTTTCTTCTACATCTTCTACCTTAAAAGCCAGATGTCTTAGTCCTGCAGTTTCAGGGAAAGGATGTAGTGGGGCATCTGGTTTAATAAATATTTCTAACTCCATATCTCCAAGTTGAAGATCTAACTTGATATCCTGCTTATCCTCTCTCTTATTTTCTCTAATAATCTTAAAACCTAATTTATTGACATAGAAGTCAATTGTTTGATCATAATCTTTTGTAATGATTGCAATATGATGTACTGTGTCTAATCTCATAACAACACCTCCTGTTACTATTATATCATTGACATCGTGAATGATATATAGTTATTATAGTATAAACCAACTAATGAGGTAGGTAATGCATGAATAAGAAAACAATTATTTTTTCTATTAAATCTGCACTCCCTGTTATGACTGGTTATCTTGTATTAAGTATTGGTTTTGGCTTATTACTTCAAGATAAAGGTTATGGATGGTGCTGGGCAGTTTTAATGAGTACAGGTATATATGCTGGTTCTATGCAGTTTGTGACAATTAATCTACTATCAACAGGTGCTTCTATCATTACAACTGCTATTATGACTCTTATGGTCAATATAAGACATCTCTTTTATGGGATTACTATGTTAGAGAAATATAGTGAAGCAGGGTGGAGAAAGCCTTATTTGATCTTCTCATTAACAGATGAAACCTATTCCTTAATCTGCTCTCCTGATCTTCCTGATGATATAAATCGTAAAGACTATTTCTTTATCGTTTCTCTTGTCAATCAGTTATCCTGGATAGCAGGGAGTATTATAGGTTCAGTACTCGGGAATATTATTCCTTTTGATACAACAGGCATAGATTTTGCGATGACTGCATTATTTGTCATCATCCTATTAGAACAACTAGAGAAATCAAAACAGCATCTTCTTGCCTTTACAGGATTTATTATTTCGATATTCTGTTTATTACTCTTTGGACCAAATCAGTTCCTGATTCCTTCTATGATTCTTATTACAATTGCACTATTCATAGAAAAAAAGAGCTTAGAAAGGAGTGATTTCTAATGCATGCCATACTTATTATTCTTACTGCCGCAATAGTCACACTTCTTATCCGTGCTCTTCCATTTATTGTATTTAGTAAACATACACCTGATAGTATTCTCTATTTAGGTAAAGTACTACCTTATGCGATCATACCAATGTTAGTGGTGTATTGTTTAAAGAGTGTATCAGTTCTAAAAGCCCCTTATGGTATTCCAGAGCTCATAGCACTTATAGTAGTTGTATGTATCCATAAATGGAAACATAGTACATTACTTTCTATTCTTCTAGGTACAATGACTTATATGTTTCTAATCCAGACTGTGTTCTAGTCTTTTCATGACCTCTAAGGGGAGATTATTCACGAGTACAGTATTACCATCATAGTAGTTGATGTAATCTGGACCTAGTGTAAATATACGTTCAAAAGGAATCGTACCCAATGATCTTTCTTCTGTTGTAGAATAAAGAGCTATTTCATAATAATTACATTCTAGCTTCTCACCTGTTTCAGGATTCTGATACCCTACAGGGACCCATGGTTTATTAGGGAGTAAAGTAGGGCAGTCTTCAGTTAATGCATAGATGCCTTTAATACCCTGATCTGTCTTAAAGAATTGAGGTTTTGCATAATAATAGTCATGACTTTGAAGTTCATGCATCCACGAAGAGAATAGATGTGGATTAAGAATAAACTGTTCTGCTTCATCCTTACCAATCACTAATGGCCACATTGTACTCATTAAAGTAAGAGAATCTGTTTCACCATTCACAATCTTTTCTGATACTTCTTTAATAACGCGATGATTGAAGGCAATAAGATCATCTTCCTGTGATAAGTAGTCATCTATATCTTCTTCTATACCATCAATAGTGACACTGCATTTCCAGTAACTAGTAATTCTTCTTAGACAGTTAAAGAAAGAACGCATTTCATCTGTAGTAGTAGGATTGAGTAAACGTAAGTTTAATTCATTCTTTTCTTCTTCATCCCATGAAATATTAAAACCTCTACCAATAGAATTTGGATTATAGAAGATCATATTACCTTCCTGGTCATCACCCACCATTCTCATACCATCATTGATTCCAAAAGCCAATTCATCACCGACTATGACATCTAATGGAATAGTCTTTTTAAATAAACCCTTCTGTTTAATACATACATCAATAGACATCTTTCTATCCTCCTATGCATCTCATGAAGTCTTCTTCTGAGATAATCAAAATCTTTTCATCCTTCTCTCTTAAGTCTAAACCTTTTCTAATCTTAGTACCATACTGACCATACTTCCATGTTTTACTTTTTTCTCCACCAACAATTAAATAATCAGTAGCACGTGTAGGGGCACTTAATACAGTACCTCCATGACTGTAAATATAGTGAACTACATCACTTCTTCTCATAGAAGTAAATAAACCAGTGACCACAAACTTACCTGTCAAATCTATATCAAATATTTCATCAAAAGCGAAAGGGTAATTATTCATAACTATTCCTCTAAAAAAGATATACAATATATATAGGAGGGTTATCAAAATGGTTAAAATCCTAAACATCGCATTATATATCATATTCATTCTTATACCAGCATTGTATTTTATATGGCTATTAAAACATGAACACCTAATTTTTAAAACATTTGTGGTTGTCATGGCTATTCTTTCTACAATCGGTATATTACTTAAATTTAACTTTAAACCTTATAATCATATCTTTACCATGTTCATACTAGTGTGTCAATTTCTCACTATGTATATTTATATTCTTTTTATATGCGTATATCTGTATCGCTTCTCCTTTAAATTTGTGAAACGAAGACCATATCGTTTTGGAAATATCGTAGCAACTATGATTGCGATTACTCTTACAATTTCTGGTTTCCATTCTCACTATAATAAGAAAGAAGTCATCTATCATGTCACTGTTCCTAAGACATCTTCAGTATCTAAGTTAAAGATCTGTTTAGTCAGTGATCTACATTTGAGTTCTGGTACTTATATGAGACAGGTGAGAAAACTTGTAAAAACAGTGAATGATAAACATTATGATCTTGTATGTTTTGCAGGAGATGTATTTGATGAAAACACACCGGATGCATTAATGAATCGTTCTTTACAAGAATTCAAGAATATGAAGAGTACTTATGGAACATACTGGATATCTGGTAATCATGAATACTATGGTAAACATACAGACTTTACTGTCTTTGAAAAATACAACATACACTTTCTAAAGAACACCTATGAAACTGTAGACAATACTTTTAATATTGTTGGCTTTACAGATAAAACATCTCATGATCACTATGAAATCAATAAAGTAATAGAAGGGATGGATACCTCTTTACCTACTATTACACTAGACCATAATCCTGAAAGATTTGATCAACATACATATTTCACTGATCTTCAATTATCTGGTCATACACATAATGGACAGATTTTCCCAGGTAATATTATTCTTCATTATTACTATCAGAATTCATATGGTTTATCCCATTATAAGAACCATTATCTTCTTGTATCTGCTGGATATGGTTCATGGGGATTCCCATTTAGACTTGGGACACAATGCGAATATGATACTATTTATCTCACCATGAGAAAATAGTTTTACAAGAAATACACCTTTTTACACAAAATATGTAAACGGATTCATAAATTCGCGAAAATTAACCTCTTTTGGTGTACAAATCTAAAAATAAAGATAGACAAACCGCTTTCTTTCCTATATGATAAGGGCACAAAGAGGTAGTGAAAAAAATGGTCATGGAATTAGAAGAAAAATTTAAATTACGCAAAGCAGAAATCTTTGCGACAATCAAGACGTATGTGACTGAAGCAAACATGGATATCTCAGATACAGTAATAGACAACTTATCTATTCATCTTGCTTTATCAATTACAAGAGAATTATCTGGATCTTATATCGAAATGAGTTCATCTCAGATTGAACAATTAAAACAAGCCAACACTTATCAGATTTCACAGTTAATCGTCTATGATTTATCTAAGAAATATGATGTAAAAATTTCTGAAGACGATATTTGTTATTGTGCGATGTATTTATCAAACATGACATTATTAGATTTAGACTTCTTTAGTGAATGCGATATTATTGATCAGGAAACTGAAAGCATTACTTTAGAAGCCGTACAGGAAATCAATAACCGTTTAGGATTAAATTTAAAGAAGAATGATGATTTCTATCAGGGATTATCAATGCATTTCTATCCTGCAATTCAGCGTTTAAAGAATGATGAACAGCTCCATGATAATGTATTAGCTGGCAAGATTAAAACTGAAAATGAAACAGAATATAAATGTGCAATGATTTTAAATGATGTTGTAAAGGAACATTATCATAAATCATTTAATGAAGATGAATTGGCTTATATAGCATTACATTTCGGTACAGCATTAAGATAACATCAAAGGGAACCTGTGGTTCCCTTTTTCATTTGTACTTATCATAGACCTGTGATGCAATTGCATTATATCTGTTCCATTCATCATCATTAATAAAAATAGCTGATGACATAATAAATGACACATTAAATGTTCAAAATGGTGCTAGTGACATAATAAATGATCAAGATGGCACCAATCACAAAATAAATATTCAAGATGGTACTGATAACACAATAAATAATCAAAGTGATGTGAAAGATGAGATAGAACTAACTATGGAAGAAATAAAAATACTAGAAATAATGAAAAATAAACCAGACATTACAATTAATCAATTAACAGTAATATTGTCAGGTATTAGTAATAGAAAAATTACAAGAAATATTGTTATATTAAAGAAAAAAGGACTTTTAGAAAGAGTTGGTTCAAGGAAAAAGGGTTATTGGAAGGTTAAACGTTAAATTAAAGGAGGAAAAAAAACTTGCTTCATTTGTACTTACCATAGACCTATGAGACAATCTAATTATACTCATTCCATTCATCTGCTTTAATAAACCTTTAATAAAAATAGCTGAATTCTTGATAAAAATTCATACTATTATATAATTTTATCGAAGGTAGAAATATCTTATCAGTACGGCTCCTACCGACATAAAGGTAGGGCATTAAAGTATGGAAGGGAGAAAACCTTCCTTTTATTTTCAATAGAAAAATCCTCTAGGTCATACCTAGAGGATTTTCTATTTCCCTATACAAAATCTCTTGAACAACTCATCCAATAAATCTTCTTTAGCCTGTTCACCTAAAATCTCTTTTAAGTTCTCCCAGCTATCATATAAATCAGTCACAATCAAGTCTGTAGGAATACCATCCTCCATTGCCTGAATCGCAACATTTAATGACTGTGAAGCTTTCTCTAATAACTGTACCTGTCTTTGATTCGCAAGTACCTGTGCCTGAGAATTAGTAATAGCACTAAAGTCAAACTCATCTTTAATATGTTGAATCAATTCATCTATATGATTCTCTTTAGCACTAATATGAATACCTTCTGTATCAATCACACAACCCTTATCAGACTTATTGATTAATACAATTCTATTCAATCCTTCAGTACGTTCTAATAGTTCCTTATCTTCTGCCTCTATTGGTCTAGAACCATCTAATACCACTAGCACTAAATCAGCCTGATCAATCAAAGATAAAGACTTCTTAACACCCATATGTTCAATCTTATCTTCTGTTTCTCTAATACCTGCTGTATCAATCATATTCAATACAATATCATTTAATCGAATAGAACCTTCTACTACATCTCTAGTCGTTCCTGCAATATCGGTTACGATGGCTTTATCTTCTTCTAATAATGCATTCAATAAACTAGACTTACCTACATTAGGTTTACCTACAATGACAGTAGAAATACCATCCTTTATTAAATGCATATTTTTAGAACGATCAAGAATATCATCCATCTTCTTTCTTAAAGATACAGAACCAGGTAACAGCTTTTCAGCTGTTAGTTCTTCTATATCTTCATATTCTGGATAATCGATATTTACTTCAATCTGAGTAATAATTTTAATTAAATCTTCTTTTAAGTCTTTAATGAAGTTTGTGATATTCCCCTGTATTCCTTTTAATGCTAGTTTGGCTGCCTGATCATTATTAGCTGTAATTAAATCACTAATCGCTTCTGCCTGGGATAAATCAATACGTCCATTTAAGAATGCACGCTTAGAGAATTCTCCATGCTCAGCCATTCTCGCTCCTTTCTTTAAACATAAAGAGAGAACTTTATTCGTAATAAAAACACCACCATGACAGTTGATTTCTACCATTTCTTCACCAGTAAATGTATGCTTTCCACGATAGATAGAAATAAGTACTTCATCTACTTTCTCTTCACCATCTACAATATAGCCATAAGAAATAGTTTGAGACTTCTTATTTAGATTACCTGTAAAAAAGCTCTGAACAAAATCAATACACCCTTTACCTGATATACGAATAATAGAAATAGCGGCTTCTAAACGAGATGTCGCAATAGCACAAATAATATCATCATTCATAATCATACCTCCTTAAGTGTTCTTTTCTTATACTTATAGAACCAAATAAAATTAACCAGACCTTTAATAATACCTGAGAAAGAAATAACCCACCAGATACCATTTAAATGGAATGTATTTAAGATTAATAAAATAGCAGGAATACGTCCTAAAGTGAATATAATGCTGGTGATAGAAGGAGGAATTGTTTCTCCTAATCCACTAAAGGCTCCAGAAATCATTAATTCTAGAATCATAAATGTTTCAGATAGACCTACAATACGTAGATAGTTTTCTCCAATTTGAGTTACCATTAAATCATCAGTAAAGAAGCCATAAATCACATGAGGGAAGAAGACCATCAAGCTTGTACATACAATACCCCATAGTATAGAGAATACGAGCATTGTATGATATCCTTTCTCTACACGATCATACTTACCAGCTCCATAGTTCTGACTAATAAACGCATTAATAGATGTCTGGAATCCAGTCGCCATACACCAAGAAATATTTTCTACCTGTGTACCTACCTTCTGTGCTGCAACAGCTGCATCTCCAAACTCAGCTACAAAAGCAGCGACTACCATTGAACATACAGAAAATAACATACTCTGTAACCCTAATGGAAAACCAATTCTAAGTATATTCCTATAATAAAACTTTGAATAAACCTTCTTCAATGAAATATGTTTAAGTAATGTATTCTTCTTAAAGTTATGTCTCATAAATAATAGGAATACAGAAACTTGAGCTAATACTGTGGCAAGTGCTGCACCTACAACACCTAGATCACATACAAAGATAAAAAATGGGTCTAAAACAATATTCAATAACAAACCAACACTATTACACTGGAATGGTGTCTGACTATCACCAGAGGCATTTAAGATACCCGTCATAATAATATTTAAGAAGTTAAAGATAATCAAACCACATGTAATACGTAAATAGTTAATAGCCTGATTAATAGTGGCTTGTGATGATAAGCCAAATAATCCAATAAAGAAACTTGAAAATACAACTGTACAGAAAGAGAATAATAGTGCGAATATAATCCCTAACTGAATCGCAGTTGAAGCATAATCTGTAGCTGCGTCTTGATTACCTGCACCTAATGAATGTCCTGTTTTGACTTGTCCACCCTGTGTCGCAATCATTGCGAGTCCCTGCGATAACCAGCTAAACATACCTGCTACACCAACTGCCGCAATAGAGGAAGCACCAAGCTTTCCAATCCAAAGCATATCAATCAGTGCATAGGCCATTTCTAGAAATGATGTACCAATAATAGGTAGTGTTAATTTTATAAGAAGAGGAACGATACGTCCTTCTAATAAATTCAATTTTTTCATGTACTTCTCCCTTCCTATCCATTCTATCAAAAGAATGTAAAAAAAAGAAGGCAGAGCCTTCTCTTTAATCAACATAATAAATTTCTAAGTAACGGTTTTTACCTTCACCGTGTGACTGTGTTGCAAGATGTGGCATTTCCGCAATCACCTGATGAATTACTTTTCTTTCATCAGCTGGTAGAGGATCTAACTTCATATTGATCTTAGAATGTTGTACTTTCTTACCAAAACGTTTAGCCATTGCAGCAACCTTCTGGTATCTCTGTTCTTTATAACCATTGATATCTACAGAGATTTCAATACGCTGTTTGAACTGAGTATTCACAGCACTCTTAGTAATGAAGTTTAATGCTCTTAAAATAACACCATTCTTACCAATCACAACTGAGTTATTACTTGTTTCTACATTACAGTAGATACGATCATCCTGTTTGAAGACAGTAGTCTGTGTTTCGAAACCTAAAGAACTTAATGTTCTTTCCACGAACTGACCTACATATTCTTCAACCATAGATTCACACCATCCAGCAATAACAACTTTCTTACTGAATAATCCCTTATGAACTTCAACAATTTCATAATGGAATTCTTCTGGTGTAATACCTAAGTCCTGACAAGCACAATTTAATGCTTCTTCTTCTGTTTTAGCTTCATAAGTATTCATAATGATTACCTAATTACATGAGTGTCTTTCTGATTTTCTTGCTTTTCAATATACTGAATCTGAATAAATACTGTTCTAACTACAGTAATTAAGTTAGTTGTAATCCAATAGAATGACATAGCTGTTGGCATGATTAAACCAAAGTAGATGATCATTAATGTCATTACGATATTCATAGTCTTCATCTGGTTCTGCTGAGCAGAAGGTTTATACTTCTTGTTTCTCTTCAACATTAAGTTGTTGATTTCGATAGCGAAGAACTGAGATAAAGCCATAACTAAAATAACGGCAATATAAATGAATTTACCACTAGTAATCTGAGATAAAGGTGTTAAACCTAAATTCATACCAAATGCCTGTGATGTATACAAGATCTGGATTCTCTGAACAGCACCATACATTGCGAACATGATAGGTAATGTTAAGAAAGTCCATAATGAACCAAACATAGAAACGTTATTTTTCTTGTATAAGTTCATAATTTCATTCTGCATACGCATCTGACTAGTCTGATCATTCTTACCACGATACTTGTTCTGGATTCTTTCCATTTCTGGCTGAAGCATCTGCATCTTCTGTGTAGAAATAGTAGACTTGATCATAACTGGTAAAATAATCAAGTTGATAAGAATAGTCATTAAGATGACACCCCATAAGACATTACCTGTCCATGAAGTGATTAATAGGATTCCCTTTGCGATAGGAATTGTAAGAATAAAATCAAAAAATCCTGCTTTTAGTGACCATGGTGTTGATTCAGTGATAGCACGGCTTGCTAATAAATGACCGTTCTTGTCAACATTACTTGTACACCCTGTAAAAATGAACACTAAAGCAATCACCGCAAAGATCTTTATGTACTTCTTTGTACGAGGATCTAATACCATTTTTACTTCTCCATTCTTTTTTTCATTTTTAAATATAGATTTTGAAGAGATTTCTTGTTCTGTTCAAAATCATTCTGAGAATAGGGTTTTCTAACAATCAGAATGTAATCATTATGGTCTTCTTTTGTGAACAATTCATGAACCATCATTCTCACTTGTCTCTTAGTCTTGTTTCTGGCAACGGCATTCCCTATTTTCTTACCGACTGATAAACCAATACGCATATGCTCTAGATCATTAGGATTCCAATATAATACAAACTCTCTATTCGCTACGCTTTTTCTTTTCTTTATAATGGTTTCAAATTCAGTACTTTTCTTTACACGTAATTCTTTTTTCATATTTCTTTTAGAAAAAAAACCACATTAAAGTGGATTTTTTTTAGGCAGATAATACTTTTCTTCCTTTTTTACGACGTCTAGCGATAACTTTACGTCCACCTACAGTTGCCATTCTAGCTCTGAAGCCATGAGTCTTAGCTCTTTTTCTTTTATTTGGCTGATATGTTCTTTTCATCTTTTTTACACCTCCAATATGTAGCTACTTTTTTTATACTACATAACATATGCAGTGTCATTATATGGGAAATACTATTTTAAGTCAATATTATTTATAAGAAATTTTGGCTTATATTCAACATTTTTTGCTTCTTCACAACTATTTTCCACACTTCATTCCCCATTGGAATTCATTCATTCACATATTGTGTATAACATTCATTTTTCTTCTATATAACATATTTTTTTATGTGCACAATATTATGAATAAGTAGTGAATAGAGGAAATACTGCACATATATTCACAATTTTACTCGAGCAAAGATAATTTTTAGATATTCTTAATATTTGTGAATAAGTGTGAAGAATTCAAAAAATAGTGTTAAGTTCACAATAAAAATGTGAATATCTCGTGAAAAACTATCTGAATAACCTATGAACAACTACTTATTCACTATTTTTTGTGCACATCCATGCAGTGAATAATCAATATTCACTAGTCATTAGTCACATTTTCTTTTATAATGAGGGGTGCAAAGGAAGGTGAATATATGGACAACTTAAAGCAGTTCTGGACAGAAACCCTCAATCGCTATGGAGAAAACAGTGACGATAAGATCGTATTCGACTCAATATTCACCCAGACAGAGGCTAAAGAACTGCAGAACAATGAATTAATTATTACTATAGAATCGGTTTTTAATAAGACCTTTATTGAGGATGCAAGTGAACAGCTTGCAGAATTCTTCTATGAAGTGTCAGGTATTAAAGCCACTATAAAGGTGATGTCAAACCAGGAATATGACAACATGAATAAGGCAAAAGCCCCTGTAGTAGAAGTTAAGGAAGAAGTAGAAGATTTTGATGATCATTTAAGTGCAGATCTTACTTTTGATAACTTTGTTGTGGGTAATTGTAATAGAATTGCTCAAAATGCAGCACTTGCTGTCGCATTAAAGCCTGGCACATATAATCCTTTATTCCTTCATAGTAATTCCGGACTTGGAAAGACACATTTGTTGAATGCGATTGGTAACTATGTGAAGATTAAATTTCCAGGTAAACGTATTCTTTATACAAATGCAGAAGCATTTGTGAATGATTATGTAGAAGCTATTGGCAATAATACGATTGCAACTTTTAATCGTCGTTATCGTAGTGTGGATATATTATTGATTGATGATATCCAGTTTATTGCGAATAAAGAGGGAAGTATGGAGATGTTCTTTAATATCTTCAATACTTTACAACATTCAGGAAAACAGATTGTTATTACAAGTGATAAACCTCCTGTAGAGCTAAAAGGGATGGAAAACCGCCTTGTTTCTCGTTTTAGACAGGGGTTAACAGTAACTATTGATAATCCTGAGTTTGAAACAGCTAAAGCTATCTTAAAGAAAAAGATTGAATCACGTATGATTGATTATCCTATTGATGAAGAAGTATTAGATTTTATTGCTTCTCATTTCAATAAGGATGTGAGAGACTTAGAAGGTGCTGTGACAACACTTCTATTCTATAAAGTAGTATGTGGACAAAATCTTGATCATATCAGCCTAGATTTTGCTTTAGAAGCATTTGATAATCCTGATAACACAACTACAATTACTAAAAAAGAAGCGACTCCTGACACAATTAAGGAAACAGTGGCTTCTTACTACAATCTATCAGTGACTCAGTTAACGAGTAAATCACGTACAAACAATATTATTACAGCAAGACATATTGCGATGTATCTTGTTAGAGAGCTCGTTCCTGATATTTCCTATATCCAGATTGGACAGGAATTTGGAGGAAGAGATCATTCCACAATCATGAAAGCTTGTTCTAAAGTTAAGAAGAAGATGAAACAAGATCCTAACTATAAAACAGCGATCAATGATTTAATGGAACGCTTAAGTTAAGCACATATATGCACAAGTTGTGCACCACTCAAATTGAGTTTTATCTTGTAATTCTCAATCAAAACGCAACTTATGCACATTATGCACAGTATTATTATAATTATTCTTTAATTAATAAAATAAATAAAGGAGAAAAAAATGGATTTTAATATTAATAGACTTGTCTTATTAGATGCACTTACTAAGGTTTCTAGAGCCGTTTCTTTAAAGAGTCCTTTACCTATCTTAACTGGTATTAAGTTTGACTTATTAGAAGATGGTTTAGTATTAACTGCATCTGATAGTGATATCAGTATTCAAACTACAATTAATGAAGGTATTATTATCAACCAGACTGGTTCAGTTGTTTTATCTTCTAAGTATATCTTAGAAATTATTCGTAAGATTGATGGTGATACAGTTCATATCCAGGTAGTAGATGGTACTTTAACTCGTATTACTTCTGAAAGTTCTTTATTTGATTTAAATGGTTCTAAGTCTTTTGACTTCCCACGTATTGATTTAAATAAGAATGGTAAACACTTCTCTATGAAGTCTTATGATTTCAAGAAGATTATTGAAAAGACTTTATTCGCAACGAGTGAACAGGAAACTAGACCAGTACTTACTGGTGTAAATTTCAAAGTAGATCAGCATCAACTTGTATGTATTGCGACTGATAGTTATCGTTTAGCTCAGGTAAGCATGCCAATTGAAGATGATATTCAGTTTAATATTGTTATTCCTAAGAAGTCTTTAAATCAGATTATTCACATTATTGAAAAAGATGAAATGATTGATCTTTATGTATCTGATCGTAAAGTATTATTTGTGATTGGTCAGTATCTTGTATTAACTCGTTTAATTGATGGTACTTATCCTAATACATCACGTTTAGTAGAAGATCAGGGTTCTTATACTATGTCTATCAATAGTTCAGCATTACTTGGTGCTATCAGCCGAGCTTCTTTACTATCTGATGAACAGAGTAATATTGTAAAATTAACTATGTCTCCTGATGAGAATGTTCTTTCTTCTTATTCACAGGAAATCGGTTCAGTAGAAGAAAACCTAACAAAAGCATTCTATAAAGGTGAACCAATGACTATTTCATTTAGCGCAAAGTATTTAGCTGATGCGATCCGTTCTATTGGTACAGAAACTATTCAGCTACGCTTTACTGAAAAGATGAGACCTTTCCAGATTACTGGTTTAGATGTAAATGATAACATCCAGGTTGTTCTTCCAGTAAGAACTTACTAGGTAAAATAAAGGGTCTATTCTCTTATTTGGGTAAAATTGGGCTTGTAATTGAAATTTGTAGAAAAATGAAGTTTATCTCTCCCTTGAAAAAAGGGGCTATAAACTTCTTTTTTTTATGTTTTTGTGCTATAATGTAGAAAGCAAAATTAGCGCAAAGGATGTGTGATGAAATGAAAGAAGTCTTAATACATACTGAATATATTACTTTAGGTCAGGCTATGAAATTATGTGGAGAAGCACAAAGTGGCATTGAAGCTAAGATTATGATTCAGGAAGGTCATGTTCTTGTAAATGGAGAAGTAGACCGTAGACGTGGTAAGAAATTAAGAGATGGTGATGTGTTTGAAGTAGATCGTCGCCAGTATGTAATCCATGGAAATCAAAACGCTTAATCTGATTCAATTTCGTAATTATGAAAAGCAGACCTTTCATTTTCATCCACTGGTTAATATTATCATTGGGGATAATGCACAGGGTAAAACGAATATACTTGAAGCGATTTATCTCTTGTCTACTACAAGAAGCTTTAAGTCCAGTATGCTTGATGAATTGATCATGTTTGATCAGTCTTATACACGTGTGTCAGGTCATGTTGTAAATGGTACACGTCCGTATGATTTAAAGGTTGTCGTGTCTAAAGAAGGCAAGAAGGCTTTTATTAATGATAAGGCTGTGAGTAAGACAAGTGATTATCTGGGTTATTTTAATGTGATCTTATTTACTCCTCAGGATTTACAATTGATTAAAGGATCTCCTAAAATGAGACGTACTTTGATAGATACTGAGATTTCTAAGATTTCACCAATCTATATGTTTAACTTGAATAAATACAATAAGTTGATGAAGGAAAGAAATAAGTACTTAAAGATGCTTCATGAGGGACATAAGGAACCTGATATGTATCTAGAAGTACTAAGTGAAGAGATGGCAGAATTAGAAGAAGATCTGATTCAAAGACGTATGAAGTTCATAGAGTTGTTGAATGAGATCAGTGGGCAGATGTATGCTTATATTTCTGGTAAAGAAAAGCTTGTTTTGAGATATCATACGCAATTCAAGGATATTTCAAAAGAGGGTATTCTTGCTAAATATAAAAAGAATTATAAGCGAGATATATTCCAAGGGAATACTGTAGATGGTATTCATAAGGATGATTTAAAAATCTTTTTAGATGAGAATGATGCAGGTATGTTTGCATCCCAGGGGCAGCAGCGATCTATCATCTTATCGATGAAGATTGCATTAGTGGAGATTGTGAAAATGCAGATAGGTGAGTATCCTGTTTTGTTGCTAGATGATGTATTGAGTGAGTTAGATGAAGAGAGAAAGATGAAGCTCTTGAATCTGATTGATCATAAGGTACAGACATTTATTACAACAACGCATTTTGATTTAGGTTATCATCATTCACTAGATGATGCTTTGGTTTTAAGAATAGAGAAAGGAACGTTGAAGGAGGATAAGTAAATGGAAGAAAAAGTAGAACATTATGATGAATCCGATATTCAAGTCTTAGAAGGGCTAGAAGCCGTTAGAAAGAGACCTGGTATGTATATCGGGACAACTTCTGCAAGAGGGTTACATCATCTTGTATGGGAAATAGTGGATAACTCTATCGATGAAGCACTCGCAGGCTTCTGTAATAAGATCAGAGTTGTATTATTACCAGGTGATGTTGTAAAAGTCATTGATAATGGTCGTGGTATGCCTACTGGTATGAATGTGAAGACAGGTAAGAATACAATTGAAACTATTTTTACTGTATTACATGCCGGTGGTAAATTCGGAGGAGGAGGCTATAAGGTCTCTGGTGGTCTACATGGTGTAGGTGCCTCTGTTGTAAATGCCTTGAGTGAATGGTTAGAAGTTTATGTTCACCGTGAAGGACATATTTACTATCAACGTTTTGAAAATGGTGGAACACCTGTTGATTCTTTAAAGGTTGTAGGAGATTGTGAGCAGGAAGAAACAGGAACAACTGTTATATTTAAAGCTGATCCTGAAATCTTTACTGAAACAACAGTTTATGATTATGGGGTATTAAGTCAGAGATTAAGAGAACTTGCTTTCTTAAATAAAGGCTTAAAGCTTGTATTAGAGGATGAAAGATTAGATCCTGCAAAAGTAGATGAATATCATTATGAAGGTGGTTTAAGAGAGTATGTGGCTTTCTTAAATAAGAATAAGACACCATTACATGATCGTATTATTGATTGTGAAGATACAATGAACGATATTTCCGTGGAAATAGCTATGCAGTACAATGATGGTTATCAGCCAAATATCTATTCATTCTGTAATAATATCAATACACACGAAGGTGGAACACATGAAGAAGGTTTCCGCTTAGCTTTAACACGTGTTATTAATAACTATGCAAAAAGTCATAACTTCTTAAAGGATAAAGATGAGTCTTTAAGTGGTGATGACTGTCGTGAAGGTTTAACTGCGATTGTATCAGTTAAACACCCTGATCCTCAGTATGAAGGACAGACAAAGACTAAATTAGGTAATGCGGAAGTAAGAAAGATAGTTTCTACTATTCTTGCGAATGCATTAGATAAGTTCTTATTAGAAAATCCTGATACTGCAAAGATTATCATGGATAAAGTTACATTGGCTTCTAAGGCAAGAATGGCAGCCAAGCGTGCAAGAGAAATGACTAGAAGAAAGACAGCACTAGACGTCTCTAATCTTCCTGGTAAGCTTGCAGACTGTTCTTCTAAGGATCCAAGTGAATGTGAAATCTTCATCGTCGAAGGGGACTCTGCCGGAGGTAGTGCGAAATCTGGTAGAGATAGAAAGATTCAGGCTATTCTTCCTTTAAGAGGTAAGATCTTGAATGTTGAAAAAGCACGTTTAGAAAGAATTCTTGGTAATGCGGAAATTAGATCTATGATTACCGCATTTGGTACTGGTATTGGTGATGAGTTTGATATCAATAAACTACGTTATCATAAGATTGTCATCATGACCGATGCCGATGTCGATGGTGGTCATATTAGAATCTTAATGCTTACTTTCTTATATCGTTATTTAAAACCTTTAATTGAGAATGGTTATGTTTATGCTGCTCAGCCACCTCTTTATTTATTAAGACATGGTAAGGATGATCATTATTTATATAGTGATTATGAGTTAGATAAACTAAAAGAAGAACTTGGTCCTAATGCGAAATATACAATTCAGCGTTATAAAGGGCTAGGTGAAATGAATCCAGAACAGCTATGGGAAACAACTATGAATCCTGAAAATCGTGTATTAAATAGAATTCAGTTAGATGATGCAATGCAGGCTGATCAGCTATTTGATATGTTGATGGGTGAACGTGTTGAACCTAGAAGAGATTTCATTAGAGAAAATGCGAAGTATGTAGAAAATCTTGATATTTAAGGAAGGAGTTAGTCATGGAACAAAGAGGTATTAAAGATATACAGTTAACAGGTGAAATGAAGAAATCATTCATGGAATATGCGATGAGTGTTATTGTGGCTAGAGCTCTTCCTGATGCGAAAGATGGTTTAAAGCCAGTACAGAGACGTATTATTCATGGTATGAATGAATTAGGCTGTTATAGTGATAAGCCTTATAAGAAGTCTGCCCGTATTGTTGGGGAAGTAATGGGGAAATATCACCCACATGGTGATAGTTCTATTTATGAAGCCCTTGTACGTATGGCACAGGATTTCTCATATAGATATATGTTAGTCGATGGACATGGTAACTTTGGTTCTATTGATGGTGATGGCGCTGCCGCAATGCGTTATACAGAATCAAGAATGTCTAAGATTGCGATGGAAATGGTGAGAGATATCAACAAGGATACTGTTGATTTTGTCCCTAACTATGATGGTGAAGAAAAGGAACCTAATGTGCTTCCTTCTCGTATTCCAAATTTATTGATTAATGGTTCTACTGGTATTGCGGTAGGTATGGCAACAAATATTCCTTCACATAACTTAGGTGAAGTGGTTGATGCGATTCTCGCTGTTTCTAAGAACCCTGATATTACAATTACAGAGTTAATGGATAATTATATCCCTGGTCCGGATTTCCCTACAGGCGCTTATATTTTAGGCCGTGGGGCTATTAAGAAAGCGTATGAGACAGGGAATGGTTTGATTGTCATGAGAGCAAAGACTGATATTGAAGATATCGGTAGTAATAAGAAAGCAATCATCGTAACTGAATTACCATATATGGTCAATAAGGCACGTTTAATTGAAAAGATTGCAGCTCATGTCAAAGAAAAGAATATCGATGGTATTACAGAATTAAGAGATGAATCTGACCGTGAAGGTATTCGTATTGTTATTGAGTTAAGAAGAGATGTACAGCCAGAAGTTATTTTAAATCAGTTATACAAGTTAACTGCATTACAGACTACTTTTGGTGTCAACAATATTGCCTTAGTGAATGGTGAACCTAAGACATTGTCTTTAAAAGAAATGATTAATGTTTACTTAGAACATCAGGAAGATGTGATTCGTAGAAGAACATTATTCGATTTAAAGAAGGCAGAAGATCGTGCACATATCTTAGATGGTTTAAAGCGTGCCATTGATCAGATTGATGCGATTATTAATTTAATTAGAAGTTCTCGTACAACAGAAATCATTCAGCAGAGATTAATGGATGAATTTGATATGTCTGAAAGACAGGCAAAGGCTATCCGTGAAATGCAGTTACAGAGACTAGCTGGATTGGAAAGAGAAAAGATTGAGAATGAATTAAATGTATTATTAGAAACAATTGCAGATTTAAAAGATATTCTTGCAAATAAAGAAAGAATTATTGCGATTATTGATCAGGAACTTCTTGAAATCAAAGCAAAGTATGGTGATAAGAGAAGAACTGAAATCATTCAGGGTTCATTTGATATTGAAGATGAAGATTTAATTCCTGAAGAAGATGTAGTTATTTCTTTAACTAATAATGGTTATGTAAAACGTATGCCTATTGATACTTATAAAGCTCAAAATAGAGGTGGTAAAGGTATCAAGGGTATGAGTACAAATAATGATGATGTTGTAGATTCATTAATGAATATGTCTACTCATGATGATTTATTGATCTTTACTAACTTTGGTAAGGTATATCGAATGAAGGGATATAATATTCCTGAATTTGGTAGACAGGCAAAGGGTCTTCCTATTATCAACTTATTGAATATGGATAAGGATGAACAGGTAAAGACTATGATCTCTATTACACCTTCTGAAGTAGATGAATCACATTTCTTATTCTTTGTGACTAAGGATGGTTTAGTAAAGAGAACTGGATTACCTGAATTCGAAAATATCAGACAGTCTGGTAAACTTGCACTCACATTACGTGAAGGTGATGAATTAGTTGATGTTAAGTTAACTAATGGTAAGAGTGAAATTCTTCTTGCAGCAGCTAATGGTAAGGCTATTCGTTTTGATGAAAATGATGTGAGACCAATGGGACGTTCTGCAAGTGGTGTTAAGGGTATGAATGTAGATGATAGTCATATTATTGGTGTGACTACAAATACTGAAGGACAAAATATCTTAATCATTACTGAAAAGGGGTATGGTAAGATGTCACCACTAGAAGAATATCGTTTATCTAAACGTGGTGGTAAAGGTGTTAAGACTGTTAATATTACTGAGAAGAATGGTGAATTAGTCAGCATTAAGGCTGTAGAAGGCAATGAAGACTTAATGATCATTACGAATGAAGGTATTATTATCAGATTACCAATGGAACAGGTAAAGAGTGCTGGAAGAGCTACACAGGGTGTAAGACTTATTAAAGTAGGTGAAGGTGCTTCTGTTTCAAGTATTACAGTAGTAGATAAAGAATCGGAAGAAGAAACGACTGAAGAATAGAAGTTGTCACATGACATCTTCTTTTTTTCATATTATAATTAATCCTCAAAGAGGGGAGAACAAGTATGTTAGATTTACAGGTAGAAATATTTATTTTAGTAGGAATAGGCTATCTTATTTCTAAACTAGGATTGTTTAATAAACAGACTCGTAAACAGGTCACTGATTTAGTATTAAACATTGTATTACCTGTGGCTACTGCCAAGAGTTTCTTAATTAAACTCACACCAAGTATTATGAAGACAACTCTTGTGGTATTTTTAGTATCTATTGGTATACAGGGTCTTTATTTTATTATTAATAAGACAGCTTATAATAATCAAGAAGAAACAAAGAAGATCAACTTACAGTATGCAACTATGGTATCTAATGCGGGTTTTATGGGGATGCCATTTGCGCAGGGGTTATATGGTGATATGGGATTACTTTATGCTTGTATTTATTTAATACCACAAAGAATATTTATGTGGAGTTATGGTTTATCCCATTATACAAAAGCTGATTTTAAGACAATGGTGAAGAAAGTTGCTTTACATCCATGTCTTATTGGGATTTATTTTGGTATAGTATTTATGATCATGTATTCATTAGGGTATACATTACCTTCTTTTGTGACTACAACTATGAGTTCTATAGGAGGATGTAATACCGCATTAAGTATGATTGTGATAGGAAGTATATTAAGTGATGTAGAACCTAGAGAGATAATGGATAAGGAATGTATTTATTATTCTTTTATTCGTTTGATTATGATTCCAGTGATTACTTATCTGTGTTTAAGATGGACTTCACTTGATCATATTGGTATTGGTGTCTCTGTTGTATTGGCCGCGATGCCTGCACCAAGTACATGTGCAATGCTTGCAAATAAGTATGATAAGAACCCAGAATTCGCTTCTAAGCTTATTTTTGTATCTACTGCATTTTCTTTAGTCACATTGCCATTTATTTCTTTCATCATAACTTTATAAATAGTGAATAATGGTATATAATGACAATAATCTATGAACAAGGAGATTGTATATGATTGATATCGCAAGATTAAGAGAAGATCCTGAAGCTGTTAGGGAGAATATCAAAAAGAAGTTTCAAGATCATAAGCTTCCTTTAGTTGATGAAGCATTAGAATTAGACAAACAGTATAGAGCTGCTATCACAAGAGCATCTGAACTTCGTAGTATGAGAAATAAATTGTCTAAAGAAATTGGACAGTTCATGCGTGAGGGGAAGAAAGAAGAAGCTGCTGAAAATAAGAAGAAAGTTGGAGAAATGGCTGAAGAATTAAAGTCATTAGAAGAAGTTGAAAAAGAATCTGGAGATAAATTAAGAGAAGTCATGATGAAGATTCCTAACTTCTTAGATCCTACTGTACCAATCGGTAAAGATGACAGCGAAAACGTAGAAATCACTAAGTATGGTGATCCAGTAGTACCTGATTATGAAGTTCCATATCATACAGATATTATGGAATCATTTGATGGTATTGATCTAGATGCAGCAGGTAGAGTTGCAGGTAATGGTTTCTATTATTTAATGGGTGATATTGCGAGATTACATTCTGCAGTATTAGCTTATGCAAGAGACTTCATGATCAACCGTGGATTCACTTATTGTGTACCACCATATATGATTAGAAGTAATGTTGTTACTGGTGTCATGTCATTTGAAGAAATGGATGCCATGATGTATAAGATTGAAGGAGAAGACTTATACTTAATTGGTACTTCTGAACATTCAATGATTGGTAAGTTCATTGGTGAATTATTAGATGAAGACAAATTACCATATACTTATACTTCATATTCACCATGTTTCAGAAAAGAAAAGGGTGCTCATGGTATTGAAGAACGTGGTGTTTATAGAATTCATCAGTTCGAAAAACAGGAAATGATCGTTGTATGTAAACCAGAAGAATCTAAGATGTGGTTTGAAAAGCTATGGAATAATACTGTAGATTTATTTAGATCTTTAGATATTCCAGTAAGAACACTTGAATGTTGTTCTGGTGACTTAGCAGACTTAAAGTCTAAGTCATTAGATGTTGAAGCTTGGTCTCCAAGACAGAAGAAGTATTTCGAAGTAGGAAGCTGTTCTAACTTAACTGATGCACAGGCTAGAAGATTAAATATCAGAATCAATGGTAAAGATGGTAAGTATTATGCACATACTTTAAATAATACTGTTGTTGCACCACCTAGAATGTTGATTGCATTCTTAGAAAATAACTTAAATGAAGATGGTACTGTTTCTATTCCAGAAGCATTAAGACCATACATGGGTGGTACTGAAAAACTAGTTCCTAAGAAATAATGTGAAGAGGCTGTAACGGGTAAATAACTCATTATAGTTTCATAAATAGTAAAAGGCGGACCGAAGCGATTTGGTACTATTAAGACGTAGAACGAACTGATCATTGAATTTTTTTATGTACGAGTTCAAAAATTCATTGGCATCCTCTATGTTGGTGATATGAGCGTACCTTAGTTCGACTGGTAATCGAGACTGGAGCGTCTGGTTGAGTCTTTCGACTCTGCCTTTTGCTTGGGGTACGCTCGTAGTTTTTATTTCAATTCCCAGATTATGACAGGCATAAGAAAACTGAGTGAATGTATCCTCAGCATCTGAAGGCTTGTCTTTTCTTTTATATTCAAATACAGTACGTAAAACATTGCAGGAATGCCATGATTAATAAGAATCTGATAGAGAACCTCATAATATCCCTTGAGGGTCTCCTGATGGTCGAAATAAGCTCCTACAACCTTTCCGTCTGCATCATCAATCGCAACATGAAGATGCCAGACTTCTCCTTCAATCCACTGGAATGATGATGCATCCATCTGTATCATCTTACCTGCATACTTTGATCTAGGACGTCTTGGATGTGCATCCTTTTCATCAAGCATGATGATTGATTCCTTTATTTCATTCTTCACCTCTTCAGAAGAAGTATCTTTCAATCTTTCTTTAAGTTTTTTCTTCTTGCCTTTGGAGAGAGCACATCTTCAGCTCTCATCCAGTTGTTGAGTGTAGTATCACTGATCTTTATACCGAATTCACTTTCCACAATCTCGCAGAAGTGAGTGAAGTTGGCATCAGAGAAATCATTAATATAAACAGAGATGATCTTATTCTTTATATCTAAAGGAACTGCAGAAGCAGACAGTCTTCCATGGTTACCATGCATGAAACCCTTCTTTTCCTGTTCCTTATATTTAATGATAAGTTTATTGATAGTTCTAATAGTACAGCCAAGCTTAGTAGCTGCGCTCTTCTTGTTTCCATTTGTGTTTATAAGCTTCTTGATTATTTTATACTTATTTTCTTCATTCATTCTCAATTCAACCATTCTCATAATAATCTCCCCTGGAGGTTATAGTTTAACACGGCAAGTTGATATTGTCCCAATTGGGACAATATCAACTTGGATACATTGAGACATTATCATATTGGAATCAGAAAATAACCCCGAAATAATTAAAATAAAAGAAATTATACCTTTATATATATGTAGTAATATGATATATTGATGCTCGATAGTGTAAAATATTTTGTGTAAATTATGATTTTTCAATTATAGAAAATGGACATATTTCCTAGTAAAATTAAGTCGACCAAAACATTAATCTAAGGAGATATGCCCATGAACT
>NZ_RCYB01000026.1 GCF_004168205.1 Catenibacterium sp. co_0103
AAGAATGATGCTTGTCAGTATATACCATATGATTCTTACTGGAGAGACATTTAATCCTTCAGATTATGAATCATTTAAAAATCCTAAGCCACCTATAAAGCAACAAGTTTTAACA
This sequence comes from Catenibacterium sp. co_0103, assembly GCF_004168205.1. Taxonomy (GTDB): domain Bacteria; phylum Bacillota_I; class Bacilli_A; order Erysipelotrichales; family Coprobacillaceae; genus Catenibacterium; species Catenibacterium mitsuoka_A. The sequence continues at coordinate 116 of NZ_RCYB01000026.1, forward strand.
GAAGAATCAGCGATAGAGTTTCTTAAGAAATCAGGTTTTGACGTTTCTAAATTAACTAAACCATAATATTCAATTATTCTATTTTTTCTAAATTATTCAAACTTATTTTTAAGTTTGTCTTTTTTTATACGTTTTGATTGATTTTTGTTTCACACTTAGTCTCTAATCCTTTCAAATCTCATTTTATATGACTTTTGCAAGCTGTTAAGCTAACTTGTGGAACATATGCCGAACCTTATCTATACGGCTATTCGGGCGGCGGGGTTGGCAAATAAATTTACCAATAGCTGGCTGGTATCCTTTTAACTCTGTCAAGCAGACTCCCTGCCCATTTGTGAAATAAGTTAAAGCGTTCCTGTATTCTTGAATACATCTAGCAGGGATTTCTCCTTTCAGAATGACCTCGTCATTCTTTATCTGAGTACTTACAATATCTGCACAATACCTTGGAGCATCATGATACGCCCGTGAGAGATATTCCTGCGGTGCATAAATTTCAAAGTGGAGATATGGCTCTAATAGTTCTGTCCCTGCTTTTTTTAAAGCCTGCTCCAATACGATAGGGGAAAGCAGCCGAAAGTCTGCGGGGGTACTTACAGGACTATAATACAATCCATATTCAAAACAGATTTTACAGTCTGTCACTTTCCATCCATACAGCCCCTGCTCGCAGCCATAAAGAACCCCCTCCATAACCGCATTTTGGAACGATTGATTTAAATATCCAAGTGAAACTCTGCTTTCATACTGCACTCCGCTTCCAATAGGGAGCGGCTCTATGGACAACCCGACAGAAGCCCAGAAAGGATTTGGCGGGACTTCTATGTGGATGGTATATTCTGCTTTTCTAAGCGGTCTTTCCATATATATAACAGTAGGCTCTTTTATTTCTGCCTCCACATGATATTTTTCCTCAAGGATGGCACAAATGACTTCCATCTGCACATTCCCCAAAAAAGAAAGTATAATCTCATGCGTTGTAGTATCCACATAATATTTTAAAAGAGGGTCGCCATCTGAAATTTCTGTAAGTGCCCCAAGCAATATTTCCCGCTGTTCAGATTTCTTTACTGCAATCGTTGTTTGGAGCATAGGGAGAGGATTTTCAATAAATTTTCTCTGCGGCAACAGTATTTCGTTCCCCAAAATACTGTTTAGCTGCAAAACATCATTTGGTAAAATTACAATATCACCAGAGCAGGCTGTATCGGATGAATATAATTCACCGTTTGTCGGAACATACATCTCTGTGATTTTTATTTTCTCTTTTTCAGATATTCTAATAACATCCCTCAAATGCAATGTTCCGCTATATATACGCACATAAACAAAACGCCGCCTTTTCTCTGAATATTCAATCTTAAAAACCTGCCCGCATAGTTCAGATTGACCTTCAGGCGTTGATGAATAAAATTTACTGGCAATTACTTCTATAAGCTGCCGAATCCCCAGATTGTTTTTAGCGCTTCCGTGATAAACGGGAAATAACGTTCCGTTTTGGAATCTCCTGTTTTCTTCCTGTTCCAGTTCTGACATTTTAAACGGTTTCCCTGACGTATATTTCTCTAATAGTTCATCGTTTCCCATAATTACCGCATCCCACTGTTCCATATCGTCATTGTCCGTTACATTTATATGGGGATGCTGCCCAACCTTTTGCTTCACTATAATTTCCGAAGAAAGCTTTGCTTTCATTTCCCGATATACCATTGGCAAATCAATCCCCTCTTGGTCAATTTTATTGATGAAAAAAATTGTCGGAATCTTCATTATCTGTAGTGCATGAAACAGTATACGGGTCTGTGCCTGTATGCCATCCTTTGCAGAAACTAATAATACTGCTCCGTCTAATACGGATAAAGAACGGTATACTTCCGCCAAAAAATCCATATGGCCTGGCGTATCTATAATGTTGACTTTTACATCCTCCCACTGAAAAGATGTCACTGCTGTCTGGATAGTGATTCCCCTTTGACGCTCCAAATTCATTGTATCTGTCCTTGTTGTGCCTTCATCTACGCTCCCTAGTTCTGCAATTGCACCACTGGTATACAATAAACTTTCCGTTAATGTTGTCTTTCCTGCGTCAACGTGAGCCAGAATGCCTAAGTTAATTATTTTCATGTGATTTTCCTCCTATCAACACCCAAAAAAGGGCATAAAAATACCCAGTGATAAATACTCCTATCACTGGGTAAATAACTCCAATAGCCCCAAAACACTTATATGTTTTCGGGCATATAAAATTACATGATAAAAGTATTCTTAAACTGGGTACAAAAAACTAAGCCCCATATTAAAAGTGAAACGGGACTGCTACTTTTTGTTCCCACTATCAAATTGACAGTTTATTTAAGAATACCTTGCTGCATATTTATTAACTCCTTGTATAATACTGAATCTAATTATATTCCTTAACCCTTTATTTGTCAAGCTGACAAACTAAAGCAGAAAAAGCGGCAGGATTTCCCCCTGCCACTAATCATCTGTTTATGCAAAAATAATTTCCTTTTCCACAATCTCCCTCGCACAAGCCCTTATGTTATTGAGGCATCCTGTCCATTCTAAGGCGTTTTCTGCCTTTAGCTGTTCCGTTATGCCCTGTGCCTGTTTCATACCCTCTATGAGCCTTTCAAAGCGTTCCTGTGCCTGTCTGTTGATGTCGGCAAGGTAGGCGTTTAGCCTGCCGCTTGTAAGAAGATTGGTGTATGTAACTTTACGGTACTGTTTTAGATAATCTAAATGCCGTTGCCCCCAGATGCCTATTGCCTGTTCTTCTTCGGCGGGTACAGTTAAGCACGGTATCAAATAATCCCCTTGCCTTTCGTATTTGCCGCCCAGTTCCTCAAATAATGATTTTGCCATTGTCTGTTACCTCCACATTCTTTTTTATTTTGAATGTCCGCAAAATCCGTCCTACATCAGTTGGTATGTTGATGAGTCAAATTTCAGCATTCCTACTCATTGGAATATATGCCTTCATTGTACTCGTTGTCTTAATCATCTCATATAGAAGTACAATCTCTATTCTTAACGATAAAGAACTATAAGACAGAACCGCTACATCTTGTAGCGGTTCTGTTTGTTTATATATTGTCCAATCATGACTCCAAGCAATGATGGAAATACACCATATAATACTATTTCTGTACTTGGTGCAAGAATCTTTTCTATATCAGTTAATGATACATGAATAAAACTTAAGTAACAGCCAAGCAGCTCCATCATACCAAAGAATAATGTAAGTAAGTAAATAGCACGATGATCTGACTGACCATAGAGTACTGATATAATAAAAGCGGATGCAGGCAATACTAAATATAAAATAAACAATGACACTTCAATAATCTGTCCTGGATGTGTTCTTGACCAGGCAAATAATATATACAAAGACCAAATCAGCATATAAATGAGAAATGGAATCCCCTTCTTTAACTTCTTCATATTAACCACTCCCTAATATTATTATATTACAAAATATATGTAATAGTTATGAATTTGATACTTGATCACTAGGAAGAGCTAATAAGAAGATTGTCACAAGAATCATCGCAAAACCAACAAGATCAATACCCTTAAATGGTGTAGATAACCATACAAAAGCAAATAATGTAGCTGAAACAGGTTCAATACTTGCAATCATACTTGCTTTGACTGGTCCAATATCTACAACTCCCTGTAAATACAATGTAAAGGCAACTGCTGTGCCAATGACTATAATACCCATTGTCGCAAGTACTCCAGCTAAGTCTAATGCAGGTACAAGAGTCCATGTCTTGCCTGCACATAATAACACAATACCACCAAAAAACATTCCTATACCTGTGACTGGAACGCTGCCATAAACTGCCATCAAACGCTTAGGATAGATAGAATAAGCAGCACTCGTAAAACCACAGGCAATACCCCAGAATAATCCTGTTGGAGTAAGTGCTAAGCCACTTAAACGACCATGTGTCGCAATCACAAAAGCACCACCTAAGGCTAAGACAATACATAATGCTTCAATATTATTTGGTAATCTCTTTGATGTAAGACAAACAAATATCATAATATAAATTGGTGAAAGATACTGCAATACTGTAGCCGTTCCCGCATTAGATGTATTAATAGCCTGTAAATAAGTAAACTGACACAACATTAAAACAAAACCAAAACCAAATGTTTTAAGCAAGTCTTTCTTTTGACCTACTAAACGTTTCATCGCTTCTTTTTGTGTCAATGCACCAAATAGTGTAATCAATAATCCTGCAAAACACATACGCATAGATGTGAGCCACATAGGATTGGCGTGATAATGAGTAAATAAGAACTGTCCGCTTGCACCTGAAAATCCCCAGCATGTCCCACCAATTAAAGTGAGAAATACTCCTCTTTTAAAATGTTCCATAATGTTTCCCCCAAAAATATGTTAATACATCATAACACAAACGAATTAAAAGAGAAGAAAAAAAGGCAGATTTCTCTGCCTTACTTATTGAACTTGAATGTTTTAATACCAGGATAAACTGCACTATCACCTAAAGCTTCTTCAATACGAAGTAACTGATTGTATTTAGCCACTCTTTCAGTTCTACTTGGTGCACCAGTTTTAATCTGACCTGCATTGAGTGCGACAGCTAAATCTGCAATAGTTGTATCTTCTGTTTCACCAGAACGATGAGATACAATGGCTGTCATGTTTGCATTATGAGCCATCTTAATAGCTTCTAATGTTTCAGATAGAGTACCAATCTGGTTTAACTTAATAAGGATAGAATTACCTGCTTTTAATTCAATACCTTTAGATAAACGTTTAGTATTAGTAACGAATAAGTCATCACCTACAAGCTGTACTTTGTCTCCTAATTCCTGAGTCATAAGTGTCCAGCCTTCCCAGTCTTCTTCATCTAAACCATCTTCTAATGAATAGATTGGATACTTTTCAACTAAAGACTTCCAATGTGCAATTAACTCTGCAGATGTATAAGTCTTACCTGACTTAGGTAATTTATAAAAGCCTTTCTTATCAGTCTTCCATTCACTTGATGCAGCATCAATGGCAAGTACAAAGTCTTTACCTGGTTCATAACCTGCATTCTTAACTGCTTCTAGAATAGTTCCAATTGTTTCTTCATCAGTTGATAAGTCTGGCGCAAATCCACCTTCATCACCTACTGAAGTAGCAAGTCCCTTAGATTTTAATAATGACTGTAATACATGGAATACTTCAGTCGCCATTCTTAAGGCATCTTTAAAGCTATCAGCACCTACTGGCATAATCATGAATTCCTGTACATCTACAGTATTTGTGGCATGAGCACCACCATTTAAGATATTCATCATTGGAACAGGAAGCTTATTCGCATTCACACCACCAATGAAACGGTATAAAGAAATACCTTCACTCTTAGCAGCAGCCTGAGCAGCCGCTAAAGAAACAGCTAGAATCGCATTGGCACCAAAGTTAGATTTATCTTCTGTACCATCTGCTTCAATCATTAGTTTATCAACATGATATGTATCTCTTGCATCTGCACCAATGACTGCTTTCGCAATTTCATCATTCACATGTTCGACTGCCTTAGAAACACCTTTACCACCAAACTTCTTAGGATCATTGTCTCTTAATTCTAATGCTTCAAATTCACCTGTAGAAGCCCCACTAGGGCTTGCAGCACGTCCTACTGTACCATCTGCAAGAGTCACTTCTGCTTCTACTGTAGGATTCCCACGAGAATCAATAATTTCGCGTCCATATACTTTCTCAATTAAATATTTGTTCATAGTTTACCTCCAAGTTAGTTTTCTCTAACTGTAGTTAGTTTAGCATACCCATAATTATTAAACAAGTAAAATGACCAGAAAAATTAATTTAATATATTTGTTGCATTTACCCTATGTATATGATAATATCTAGTTAGCTACTACTAATCAGTAACTAAAAAAACATATCCTTACAATCCTTAAGAAAAGAGTGGCCACGGCCACTCTTTTTACTTAATATTTAATTGTTGTGAGAGACGATGTGATGCAAGCATCACTCTTGTCATTGGTAGATCATGATTAACTGGAGAATCTACACCGAAGTAGACCTTCATAACCATAACCGCAAAAGCATTGGCATCGATAACATATTCAAGATCATGAGGCTGTTCCATATTTGTATAATCCTGATAATAACGTCTTAATTCTGTAAATAACGCAAATAAGGATTTTTGATCTTCCTTCTTAAAAGCATCGATATCAACATATAAGCATCCTTGTTTACCTGATATATATTTCACTAAATGATAGTTCTGACCTTCTGGCATTTCATAAACAACATCTACGCGAGGGACATCCTGAAGACTACAGCCAAAAGAGATCAGTTTCTCTAAATAACGTTTCAACATGAGTCTTACCTCCTTCAACATCACGATTGTGATGTTGGTAGTATTTTACACCAAAAATCAAAAAAAGCAAGAATATCACTTGTAATATTTAAGTAGTAAAATCAAGAAATTATCATTATATATGCTTTTTTAATGCCTCCATATAAGCTTCTCCATAACGTGAAAGAATCATATTCTTTTGTGTAATAGTGCCTACTTTCATAATTTCATCCACTAATAAGGGAACAGAAATAATTGTTTCACCATTCAATTCTTTAGAGATAATACCAGTAGATACTGTATAACCATTTAAACCTATCAACAAGTTAAAGAGTGTCGCACGGTCTCTTACCTTAATATTTCTCTTTCTATCCAATGTACTTAATACTTCTTCTGAGAAATAGAAAGAATTATATTCTCCTTGTTCAAAAGAAAGATATGGGTAATCTTCTAAGTCTTTAAGAGTTAATGTCTTCTTATAAGCAAGAGGATGGTGGTAAGAAATAAAGACATGAGGTTTTGCGACAAAGAGTTCTTTAAATTCTAAGTTATTCTGTCTGATCATCTTCATGATGACTTCTTCATTCTTAGGACATGTATATAGAACACCTATTTCACTTTTCATAGTAGAAACATCTTCGATAATTTCATGTGTTTCTGTTTCTCTTAATGTAAAATCATATTGGTTAACACCAAACTGTCTAATAACATCTACAAAGGCATTAACTGCAAATGAATAATGCTGGCAGGATACACTAAAATGAGGACTTTGATGTTTATCATTCATATAGCGTTCTTCAAGTAAATCAGCTTGATCTAATACCTGTCTTGCATAACTTAAGAATGTTTCTCCTTCTCTAGATACAATAACACCTTTATTGGTACGTCTAAAGATTGTGATATGCATTTCGCTTTCTAATTCTTTAATCGCATTTGTAAGAGAAGGCTGTGAGATAAATAGTCTTTTAGCCGCCTGAGTAATGCTTCCTGTTTGTGCCACCATAACTACATAACGTAATTGATTGAGTGTCATGATTTTCCTCCTTTTCCTGGGAAATTATTTTGTTTTGAGTGTCAGTTCTGCAATCTTTGTCTGACCATCCTGTAAATAGAGTGGTAATGTACGTGACGATGATGTAATAGAATCCTTGTCTGTTTTCTTTAAATAACCTTTAATCCCTTCTTCACTTTCTGCAAGAATGAGATCAGGAACACTACCTACATAGTCTGATAAATCAGGACCATAAGTCTGCCCAGATTCATTTTTAGGATAGCCCTTTTCAATGATTTCCTGGCTATCAGGAATAATCAAATGATCATTAATATAGGCAATCTCAGAGCGAGACATATCATTTGGTATATTTTTCTGAAAATAAAGAACACCACATATAGAAATTATAAAAAAGAGGGGAATAACCCAAAGTATTTTATATTTTGACATCCATAACTTCTCCTTCTTGTGTAAATGAGAGAACCTGATCTTTATGACCTTGTTCTTCTATAAATCTTTCAATAACATCATATTTATTCCAACAATGCATTGGGACAATATAACGCGTATGGCATACTTTTAAAAAGTCTGTAATACCTTCATGATAATTATCTTCTAGACGAGGATCTAAAGGAATAAAGGCTACATCTATATCAAAGTCCTTCATCTTTTCTAGTTCTGTATGATAAAGGTTCTTCTGCCAATCAAGCCACTCTTTATCTTCCCCAACCCAATCCCAGTTATTGAGATCTCCAGCATGATAAAGAGTATAACCGTCTACTTGTACCATAAACGCAATACCTTCATCATTTGATAAATAAGTACTCACTTCTATATTAGAATCAAAATAAACAATATTATACTTTAAATAAGAGATAGAATCATCTTCTATTTTCTCTATATCACTAGATAGCAAATAATGAACATCTTTGTATTCTTTCTTTAAATCAAAGATTTTCTTAGAATAATGATCACCATGTCTATGACTAGCGAATACATAAAGTTTCTTGCCCTCAGGTACTTTTGGAATAGTCCCTGTATAATAATCAAATAACAAACATGTACGATCAGTTTCTATAAAGAAACTGCTATGTGTTATATAAGTAATTTTCAACATAATACCACCCCTATTTTGGTATTATAGCACCTTTGATTCTCTCTTCCATCTATTTTATAATACATAAAAAGGAGAAAAGCATATGACAGCATGTATATATGTCGGTATGGGTGGTTTTATTGGATCAGTACTACGTTATTTAGTCGGTTTGATTCCTTTAAAGACTACACATGGATTTCCATTACTGACTTTATTTATTAATATTCTCGGTGCATTTTTAATAGGTTTTATTAGCACAATAGCTTTAAAGAAGTCTATGAATCCCCACTTAGTTCTATTACTTAAAACAGGATTATGTGGGGGATTTACTACCTTCTCTACATTTGCGTTAGAATCTATTACTTTACATAAGAATGGCAATACAACTCTTGCAATGATTTACATAGTTCTAAGTATAGTACTTGGACTAAGTGCAGTCATTCTAGGTGATTATTTTGCACACTAAAAGGCAGATTTCTCTGCCTTTTTAATTATTTGATTGCTTCTTTTAATGCATGTGCAAACTGATCTGCACAAGATGTATTTTTCATACCACAAGTATTGCCTTCTAGAATAGCTACGATTTCTTCTGCTTCTTTACCTTCTACAAGTTTACCAATGGCTTTTAAGTTACCATTACATCCTCTAGTAAATACAACGTTATGAATTGTATGACCTTCTAAGTCAAAATCAATAGCGGTTGCACAAGTTCCTTTAGTTTTATAAGTAAAATGTTCCATAACCATATCCTCCATCTCTTATATTAACAAAGGAAGGAATAATGTGGCAAGACCTAAAAAGAAGAAAAAGCCCATACAGTCTGTCACAGTTGTGACAAATACACCTGATGCAAGTGCTGGATCAATATTTAAACGTTTTAAGATAACTGGTACTAAATAACCTGCAATATTAGCTGCAAGCATATTTAAGATCATAGCCAAACCTGCGACTAAACCAAACCATGGATTACTAGCAAACCACCAGGCACCAAATGCGACAATAATACCAATCACAATACCTGATAATAAACCAACAGTGATTTCTTTACAGAAGATCTGGAAGGCATTGTCTTTATCTACTTCACCTAAAGATAAACCACGACATAAGATAGTAAGTGACTGTGTCCCTGCATTACCACCCATTCCAGTAACAATGGACATAACTGAAGATAAAGAGACAACCTTGGCGATTGTAGATTCAAAGTTTGCGACAACTGCAGCAGCCATAACAGCTGTAAATAAATTGACAATAAGCCAAGGAATACGGCTCTTTGCAGATTCTAATACTGTAGAATCTACACGTTCTTCACCACTCATACCAGCCATTAAGTTGATATCTTCTGTTGTTTCTTCTTCCATGACATCCATAACATCATCAATTTCAATCACACCAAGCATACGATACTCTGAATCAACAACTGGCATCATATAGAAGCCATATTTCATAAACTTCTTAGCCACTTCTTCCTGGTCCATATTAACGTCTACTGTCTTTACATTGGGGTTCACAATATCCATGATTGGTGTATCGAAAGGAGAAGATACAATATCTCTTAATGAAATAACACCTTTTAATACCTTCTCCTTATCTAAAACATATAAGTAATAGGTTGTATCTTCTTCAACCTGTGTTTGTAAGTATTCTAATGTCTTTAATACTGTATTATTGGCTTTAACAGAGATAAACTCTGTTGTCATAATGCCACCAGCAGTGCTTGGATCATATTTCAACAAGCTCTCAATATGTGTCTTATCCTCTATGTCTAATTTAGATAATACATCTGCACGTTCTTCTGGATCATCTAGTTCACCAATCAAATCGGCTAATTCATCATCACTCATCTCATCTAAGATAGCACTCTGACGATCTTTAAGGAATGTTTTAAGGATTTCATACTGCTCATCCTCATCCTCTTCTTCCTCAATAACATCCGCAATAATATCATTTGGGAGTTTAGAGAGAATATTATTTAACTGACTATGATGGTCCTGTAATACATCAAGAATATCCGCGGGGTGAATATCATCTATCGCTTCCTGAATCTGTTCTGAAGTCCCATTTATTAAGAGACTCGTAAGATGTTCTTTTGTCATCTTATCCATGTTATTCACCCTCCTTGTATATATAAAAGTCCTTTGCCATTTTATCATTTTTTATGTTAAATCTAAAGTCTTATGATGTAAAACTATTACAAAAAAAGTCATCGTTTAGATGACTTTCATAGCGCCCTGCTGTCTAATATGAGTGACATAGCAACAATGTTTACCCATATACTTTTCTATTTCATTCTTATACTTTCTAGCATAATCATTTTCTACAAATACCTGGATAGTACCTTCAAAACCAGGACCATGTACTCTTACTACACCTTTATCTTTTAGAATCTTTTCACTCATACAAATTGCGAGAGAAATGTTCTGATGAGAAGGATCTTTTGAAGAATAAACATTCTGCAAATATTCAAATGAACTATTACCTGAACGTCTGATTTGAATCTTGAATTCATGGAAGTTACCATCTCTTAATGCCTTTAATTCCTTATTAACACGCTTTTCTTCACTATAGAAATGCATAGCACGTAAAATAGCTCTATCTGAACATACTTTACGCATTGGAATGATATGTTCATAGAATTCATTTTCATCTACTTCTCTTAAGAATTCTTTACCAAAATATTTGGCTACTGATCTCATTTCTTCAATGATAGCACGATATTCTTTCGTTAAGTTAGCTGGTACATCTTTTGTATCTACTATGCATAAAGAATGATTGAACTGTTCAAACTTAATCATCTGTTTCTTAATAAGTGGTTTCTTAGGATCCTTGAAATCAATCTTGATTAAACCACCAATTGCACAAGCCGCCTGATCCATTAAACCACATGGTTTACCAAAATAGATGTTTTCAGCATACTGTGCAATCTGGGCAATAATCAATGGATTAATAGAACCACTATTGTATAAACCATTTAAAATAGTGGCAAGAAGTACTTCTATTGCAGCACTTGATGACATACCTGAATAAAGTGGTACTTCACTTGTAATATAAGCGTTAAAACCACCTACTTCATAACCTAATTTTTGGAACTGAGATACAATACCTTTAATTAAAGATTCAGTTGTACCCTGTTCATCAAAAGCTAACTTTAATCCTGCTTTACTAATTGTGATAGGGCGAATATCTGGGAATCCTTCAGACACAAGTCTTACAACATTGTCATCTGTAGGTGTAACAACCGCAATAATATCACGGTTAACAGAACATGCAAGCATCTTACCGTGCTGATGATCTGTATGCATACCACAGATTTCACTACGTCCTGGTGCACTATAGATTTCTACTTCTTCATCACCATATAATTCAATAAACTGCTTTAAAGCAGTGACATAACGATTCTTCTGCTTTGTAAGTCTTGCATCTTCTATATAAAGATCCTTGATTAGTGCTTTATATTCCCCTTTGTTAAATCCTGTAATAATCTTACTTGCTTTCTTCACTTGAATCACCTCGAATATATATATGAAATTATTGTTAGTTATCTATTAAGATTTTAACATTTCTGACCATAGTTGTACACTTCTAGACAAATGAATATTCGAAATTAATCACACAATAGTATGTAGTATTCATTTCTTTGACCTTAGAAGTAATTAATTTATTAAGTTCCTTCTTACTATATTTATCATCCTTCATTAATACATCAAAGACAAGATTAGTATGTGTAGGACCTCTCACTATTCTAAAGTCATGGATAGAAAGTGATGAATCAATAGATTCTACAATACGAGTCACTTTATCTCTTAAATCATTTGTGAGTGTATCATGGATATCAATAGGATCCATATGGATTGTAGTAAGAATATGGAACTTCTCCATCATTGCACGTTCAATATTATCTATTTCATCATGAGTTGTCATCATATCAACAGAAGCATCTACTTCACAATGAACAGTTAAATAACGACGTCCTGGTCCATAGTCATGCATCATTAAATCATGTATACCCATAACACAATCATAACTCATTAAATAATTTTCTATTTCTTTAATTGTTTCTGGATCTGGTTTGATACCAAGAAGTGGATCAATGGTTGATTTTGCGATAGAGATACCAGAAATGACAACAACAACAGAGACTGCTGCACCAATAAGACTATCCACTGGTAGATCAGTAACTAAAGAAGCTACTAGAGCCACAATAGTGGCAGAAGTTGCCATGACATCATTCATACTATCCTGGGCAGCTGCTTCTAATGCGGTTGAATTGATTTCTTTACCTGCTTTACGATTAAAGTAACCCATCCATATCTTAACTAATACTGAGAATATCAAAGCAATAAGTGCAGGAACACTGAACTTGACTGCTTCTGGATTAAAGAGTTTTAAGACTGCATCCTTTAAACTCATCAAACCTACTAAAATAATTAAAAAAGAAATGCCTAAACCTGTAATATATTCAAAACGTCCATGACCATATGGATGCTCTGCATCTGGATGCTTATTGGCTAGCTTAAAGCCAAAGAATGTCGCAATGTTACTTCCTGCATCCGATAAGTTGTTGTAACCATCTGCAACAATAGAAACAGAATGAACTAATGTTCCAAAAATAAGTTTAAATACTACAAGTATAATATTACATACTATAGAAATAATAGAACAGACTGTTCCATATTGTTCTCTTACATGTGCATCTTCTGTATTCTTATAATCACGTATAAATGTCTTTATTAATAACTGATACATAAATATTCCCCCTGATTATTAAAAAAGAGAAAGGAACCTTTCTCTAAAAAATTGAAACAATTTTTCTAACGTAAACGTTTCTTCCATCACGTCTTACAAGTTCTAATTCATCCATTTCATCAAGATAGCCTTCAATCTTTGCGGCATTGACTTTCTTATTCGCAATCTTAACTAACATCTCAATAATTGCAGGAGAATCATCTTTTACATAGGCATTATTATCCTGATCATAATGTGGTTTATTCAATAATGTATTTAATACAGCCACATAAGCCCATTTGACTTCTAGTCTTATAAGGTTATACTGCATCCCATTAAATAATTCACCAGGAATGTAGTATTGATCATTTTTTTCGCTATTTAGTTCTTCTACATCATCTTTTGTAAGTATTTCTATCATCTTTATCTCTCCCATCTCGCCTATTATAACATAGACTTAATTATCTTTCACTCTTTTTGTGAATGTAGTTACATCGTCAAATCCAATTTCCTGATAATGTTTTAAAACATCTTCTACATGTTCCCCTACACGATCGCTTGTATGAGAATCAGTACCCACTGTAATTATTGTACCACCTAGTTCTTTATAACGCTTCACAATATCAAAATTAGGAAAACCACATGTCTTATTTAATGCATATCCTGATGTATTAACTTCAATACCCTTACCCTTTTGAATAAGTGTCTTTAAGATTTCATCAATAATATCCTGATATAACTCATGTTCTACACGTTTATCTTCATAAGGACCATACCGCATAATATAGTCTAAATGACCTAAACAGTTGAAACAGTCAAATGTCTGTACACATTTTAATGTTTCTTCAAAGAATTCTCTATGTGCTTCTTCTTTTGTTTTACCCTTGAAGAATTCTCCATAATAGAATTCTGTATGATGAATGACATGAATAGAACCAATAACATAATCAAAAGGACATTGTGCTACAAAAGTGTTGATTTCATCAATATGATCCATGTCTAATCCAACTTCTACACCAATCTTAATAGTAATACGATCTACATATTCATTCTTCAAGGCACTCAGTTCCATAAAATAAGCATCTGTATCTAGATCAAATGTATCAATAGGATAATCAAAATCACGGTGATCAGTAAAACATATTTCATCTAATCCCACGCTAATTGCCTGTTCAATATGTTCACGAGGACTTGCTTCACTATCACCACTAAAATGCGTATGCATATGATAATCAATCTTACGCATTAAGTCCACGCTCCTTCTTATATTCCTCTAATACTTCTGTTTCAGAGAAATGACGTGTCACTTCATCTTCACCAATCATATAAGTTTCATGACCTTTACCAAGTAATAAGACAACATCACCCTTACAAGCCATATCTAATGCATGATAGATGGCTTCTTTACGATCAGGAATAATCGTATATTCACCATGATACTTATCAATACCCACTACGATGTCCTTGCAGATATCTACAATCTTTTCTCCTCTTGGGTTATCTGCAGTCAAGATAGAATAACCACCATGCTTTGCGACTACTTCACCCGATTCATATCGTCTTGTTTTAGAACGTTTTCCTCCACTGCCATAAACTACAATTAACTTATTAGGATTATATTGTTCTACAGTAGAAATAATACTTTCAAAAGAGACACCATTATGAGCATAATCGATTAATACACTATAATCAGGTGAGACATGCATAACCTGTCCTCTACCTAATACATGAACCTGTGGTAATGTATTTTGTATATTCTTTGTAGGGACATCAATTAAATAACAGATCATAATTGCGACTAATGCATTATAAGCATTAAACTTACCTGGCATAGAAGCTTTAAAAGAAGCATTAATTAATCCCTTTGTATCAAAGGTAATACCTAATTCACCATTCTCATTATAAAGTTCAATATGTTCCGCTTTTAAATCACTGTCTTTTTCAATGCTGTATGTTAATACCTTGCAAGGAACATCCTTTGTGAACTCTTCAAAATGTTCATCATCCTTATTAAATAAACCAACCTTACAGAAATCAAATAAATGTTTCTTACATGCCATATATTCCGCAAAATCCTTATGTTCATTAGGGCCAATATGGTCAGGTGAAATATTTGTAAAGACACCATAATCAAATTCAATACCAGCCACACGGTTCATCTTTAAAGCCTGACTTGATACTTCCATGACACAATATTCACAATCATGTTCTACCATCTTTCTCATGATACGCTGTAATTCATAAGATTCTGGTGTTGTATTGGCTGTAGGTTCATGAATATCTCCAATAAAAGTACCATTTGTCCCAATAATACCAACCTTCTTACCTGCATGTTCTAGAATAGACTTGATCATTAATGAAGAACTCGTCTTACCCTTTGTTCCTGTAATACCAACAACCTTTAATTCTTTACTAGGATAATTAAAATAAGCACAAGATAATAAAGCCAACGCAATACGTGTATCCTTCACCTTAATATAAGTCATACCTTCTTTTAAAGGGACATCCTGAGAAATCACAATCGCATGAGCACCCTTTTCAATCACCTGATCAATAAAATCATGTGCATTAAAAGCAGCACCAACCATACAGACAAATAAGCTGCCTTCTTCTACTTTACGTGAATCATAAACTAATGTTGTAATATCTACATCTTTATTCCCAATGATTTCATATTCAAAACCATTTAATAACTTTTCTAATTTCATACAAACACCTCTCTTACAAGATTATAACAAAAAAAAAGAGAGAATTAAATCTCTCCTCTTGTATGGAATACTTTTTTGTTGCCTGTCACCTTATGTCTTTCCTTTAATTTATCTAAAACATCATCTACAGTTAAGCCATAAGCATTCATTAAGACTAATACATGATAATATAAATCACCGATTTCACCAATCAAATCTTCTTTAGATGTATTCTTAGCTGCAATAACTGTTTCAGTGGCTTCTTCTCCAACCTTCTTACAGATCTTATCAATACCTTCATTTAATAAGTAGTTTGTATAAGACTTTTCTACTGGATGTACTTTTCTATCTTCAATAAGATCATAAAGTTCATGCGCAAAATCACTATTGTCATAAGGAATTACTTCATTAAAGAAACAAGAATAAGAACCTGTATGACAAGCAGCTCCGACTTGTTCTACATAAATAACGATTGTATCTAAATCACAATCTAAATATAGACCCTTAATATGCTGGAAATGTCCTGATTCTTCACCTTTATGCCATAGCTTATTTCTAGAACGTGAATAGAACCAAGTATCTCCTGTTTCTAACATCTTTTCATAGGCTTCTTCATTTACATAAGCAAGCATTAATACTTGTTTAGTCTTAACATCCTGTACAATGGCAGGTACAAGACCATTCATTTTCTCAAAATCCGGTTTCATTAACTATTTCTCCTTACTGGAATACCTGCCTGTGCACAGGATTCCTTAACTTCATCCACTGTCGCTTCACCAAAGTGGAATAAACTTGCAGCTAATGCAGCATCGCAATATGTTTCTTTAAAGACATCTACGATATCTTCTTTACCACCACAGCCACCACTTGCGATTACTGGAATATTGACTGCTGCCACTACTGCTTTCAACATATCGATATCAAATCCATCTCTTGTTCCATCCGCATCCATACTTGTAAGAAGTATTTCACCAGCACCAAGAGATTCACATTTCTTAACCCATTCTATTAAATCTAGTCCAGTATTTGTACGTCCGCCTGCGACATAGACATCCCATCCAGAATGATCATCACGTGCTTTCGCATCTACTGCCACAACAACACATTGAACACCAAACTCATCACTAGCTTCCTTAATAATATTCGGATTCTTGACAGCAGCTGAGTTAACAGATACCTTATCTGCACCTGCCGCAAGAATCATACGAAAGTCTTCGACAGTACGAATACCGCCACCCACACATAGTGGAATAGAAAGTTCATCAGCCCCTCTTTGGATGAGGTCCTTGATGATGTCTCTATTTTCATAAGTGGCAGTAATGTCTAGAAAGACAACTTCATCTGCACTTTGACGGTCATATTCTTTTGCTAGTTCAATGGGGTCACCAACATCCTTCAGGCCAACGAAATTAACACCTTTTACAACCTTCCCATCTTTAATATCTAGACAGGGAATAATTCTTTTAGCCAGCATTTTCAATGACCTCCTTTAGATTAATACGCCCTTCATAGTATGCCTTACCTACAATACAAGCATAATAATCACGTTTATTTACTTCATAGACATCTTCATCATCTTTTACACCACCAGAGACGACAAAGTTAATCTTAGAATTAGCGTGTATTTCTTCATAAAGAGGGAAAGAAGGTCCTGTGAGAGTACCATCCTTAGAGATGTCCGTACATACTATATATTTCACACCTCTGTCTTCTAGTTGATGAATAAATGTCAAATAATCTACATCACTTGTTTCAAGCCAGCCAGCAATACTGACCTTTCTATCTCTTACATCTACTCCTACGACTATTCTTTCTGGTCCATACTTCTTTAATGCTTCATCAAGAAAAGCAGGATTCTTAATAGCAGCTGTACCAAGAATAACACGATCTACCCCAATCTCCTCTAAATACATAGAGACTGTATCCATATCACGAATACCTCCTCCTAATTCCATTGGAATAGAAATAGAAGCACGTATTCTTTTAATTGTTTCTTTATTGGTTGCATGGGCATCTTTTGCACCATCTAGATCTACTACATGAAGATACTTTGCACCCATCTTCTCAAATCCTGCTGCTAATTCTTCAGGATGTGATGAATAAACAACTTTCTTATTGTAATCGCCCTTATAAAGACGGACTGCTTCTCCATCTTTTAAATCAATGGCTGGAATAACTAACATGAGACCAACTCCTTAAAGGCACGTAAGATCTTCTTACCAATCTCTCCACTCTTTTCAGGGTGGAACTGCGTACCCATGACATTATCTTTATATACAAAAGCAGTAATCTTCTTACCACCATAATTCACATAAGCCCCAATCTCATCTTCTGGACAATGAGCACTATATGAATGTACAAAGTAGACATAATCGCCTTCTTCTACATACTTTAATAAAGGATGAGACTGTTTAATAACTAACTGGTTCCATCCCATATGTGGAAGTTTTGCATCGACTTCCATCTTATCGACAGAACCTTTTAAGAATCCTAATCCTTTTGTATGTCCATTCTCACTGCCTTCTTCAAATAAAAGCTGCATCCCAATACAAATACCAAGTATTGGTGTTCCCTTGTCCTTCACTTCATTCAATACAGGTACAAGATGACATGCTTCTAAATTACTCATAGCTGCAGGAAATGCACCAACACCTGGAAGAATAATGCCATCCGCCTGACGAATAACTTCAGGATCATTTGTGACAACTACATCCATCCCCTGTCTTTTACAGGCATTTGTAACTGATCCTAGATTTCCTACATGATAATCAATAATCGCAATCATTTTATAACACCCCTTTACTTGATACTACCTGCCCAATATGGGCTTCATCAATTGTGACAGCCTCCTTGATGGCACGTGCCATAGATTTAAATATTGCCTCTATAATATGATGTGTATTCTTACCATAATGTTCATTAATATGTAAAGTCATGAAACAGTTATAGGCAAATGCACGGAAGAATTCTTCTGTCATTTCTACTTCATAGTTACCTAGATGAATATTATCTAGTTCTACATTAAAAACTAAATAAGGACGTCCACTGAAATCTAAGTCAGTCGTTACAAGTGCTTCATCCATAGGGATAGTAAAATGACCATAACGAGTAATACCACGCTTATCACCTAAAGCCTTATTGAAGCACTGTCCTAAGACAATCCCTAAGTCTTCTACAGTATGATGAGAATCAACCTGTAGATCACCCTTACATCTCACCTTTAAATCAAAATTACCATGGAAAGCAAGAAGCTCAAGCATATGGTCCATGAACCCTACACCTGTATCCACATCTGCTTCTCCTTTACCATCAACATTTAAAGAAACATATACATATGTCTCTTTTGTCTGTCTTTCTATTTCTGCCTGTCGCATAATTTAATCCTCAAAACGTACCTTGATACTATTAGCATGTGCATCTAAACCTTCTAGATGTGCAAACTTCATAATATCATCTTTGAATGTACCAAGTACTGCCTGTGGATAATAGCTGAAAGCAGAATGCTTTATGAAATCATAAACACCTAAAGCACTATAGAACTTAGCAGTACCACCTGTTGGTAATACATGGTTTGTACCACTCATATAGTCACCTAATGGTTCTGGTGTATACTCACCTAAGAAGATAGAACCAGCGTTCTTGATATTTGGTAATTGTTCTAATGGGTTATCTACTAATACTTCTAAATGTTCAGGTGCAATCTTATTAGATAAGTTAATACCTTCCTTGATACTATCTACAATAACAGCACCACCATAGTTATCTAACGAAGACTTGATGATATCTTTACGAGGTAAATCTTCTACCTGTCTAACTAATTCTTTATCTACATTCTTTACTAATTCTTTTGAAGTTGTAATAAGAATCGCACTGGCAAGCTTATCATGTTCAGCCTGACTCATTAAGTCAGCTGCGATATATTTAGGATTTGCGTTCTCATCAGCGACAATAAGAATTTCACTAGGTCCAGCAATCATATCAATATCAACGACTCCATAACATAACTTCTTGGCAGTTGCGACAAAGATATTACCTGGACCCACAATCTTATCTGCCTTCGTAATTGTATCAGTTCCATAAGCAGCAGCGGCAACACCCTGTGCTCCACCACATTTATAAATCTTAGTAATACCAGCTACATAAGCAGCAGCTAAAATAACATCAGAAACCTTACCATCCTTCTTTACTGGTGTAATAATATAAAGATCTTCTACACCTGCAAGTTTTGCAGGTACGGCATTCATCATAACAGTAGAAGGATAAGTAGCAGTTCCACCTGGTACATATAAAGCCACTGTGGCGATAGGACGCACTAATTGTCCCATGATAACGCCATTATCCTTATACATAGTCCATGATTTTTCAATCTGGTTCTTATGATATTCAGTGATCTGATCCTTTGTGCGTTCTAGAATCTTCATGAATTCAGGTCCTACATTAGTAATAGCATCCATGATTTCCTGTTTAGAAACGATGAAATCATCCTTTCTAGATACATGGAAACCATCAAACTTAGCACAGTATTCCTTTAATGCATCATCCCCATTTTCACGTACATTATTAATGATCTCACTGACTGCTTTATTGACTTCTTCAGATATTTCAGTTTTTCTTGTATGAAGTTTATTTTCTAGTTCTTCATAGTTTCCTTTATAAATTAATTCTTTTAACACTTTAATAATCCCCCTTCTTTAGTGCATCCACTAGTTTGAATATTTCATCCTTCTTATATTTTAAAGCCACTTTATTCACAACCATTCTTGTAGAAATATCTGAAATCTTTTCAATCACTTCAAGGCCATTGGCCTTAAGTGTAGATCCTGTTTCTACAATATCTACAATCGCATCAGATAAACCAACAACGGGTCCTAACTCTACAGAACCTTCTAGTTTAATAATTTCTACATCCTCCTGTTTAGATGCGAAATATTCTTTTGCGGTCTTTGTATATTTAGAAGTAATACGTTTACGACGATTAAATGTCTTTGTGCGGTATTCTGGATAAGCCGCTAACGCAAAATAACATTTACCAATCTCTAAATCTAATAACTCATAATAATCATCAAAATCAGATTCATCCAAAGTATCCTTACCAACAAATCCAACATCCACAATACCGTGTTCCAGGAAAGTCAATACATCATTTGCTTTCGCAAAGATCATTGAAATACCATCTTTTGTCTCTATTAATAACTCTCGATTTTTATTAAAAATAGGATCCATATCAAAGCCCTGCTGTTGTAATAACTTACATACCTGCTTTTCTATTCTTCCTTTAGTAATCGCAATCTTAATCATTGGCTTCATTCTCCTTTCCTATTGCATCCAATACATTATTTAAATGATATGAGAATCCAATAGAAGGTACGTTCTTATAGAAATGATCAAACAAATGGTCATAACGTCCTCCCTGGAGAATTGGATGGGCACTATAATAAGAGAATCCCTTCATCATAATACCTGTATAATAACTTCTCTCAGGTACCATACATAAATCAAAGATAATATTCTCTTTATGCTTAGAGAACTCATACAATAATTCCATCTCTTCAATAGCCTCTAGAAGTTCTTCATCCTTCACAATCTCTTTCACTTCTCTTAAACACTTAATATCCCCAAAAGCACTAGGAAGAATTAATAAGAGTTTATTTAAATCTTCGTCAAAATCATGTGCTTCTACTAAATGTTTCATATCAGAACTTTTCTTTTTCTTTAAGATATCAGTAAGAGAACGATCCATTACAAGAGTCATTAAACGCTTATAGAACTTTGCAGAACCAAGTTCTAGTTTTAAATCACTTAAACCGATATCCTGCATTGTTTCTTCAATTAGTGATAAGCATTCCTGATCTCCCTCACGTCCTGGAAGACCAAACAACTCAATACCACCCTGGAACAATTCAGAACTTCTACCTTTATGTCGTGCCTGGGTACGATATACCTTACCAAAATAACTATAACGTCTTACTTCATCTGTATGAGCGTTACTATAAATACGTGCAATAGGTACAGTAAAGTCAGTTCTTAAAGTGATACGCTTTCCTTCATGGTTAATGAACTGAAACATTGTTTCTTCATTTGTCCCAAAACCACTTAACAAGTCTGCATATTCAAATGTAGGTAATAATAACTCCTGGTATTCATGTGCATTGAATGTTCTTCTTAAATGTTCTTCAATCGTACGCATTAAAGAAGCGTCCATTCTAGTTGCATCATTACTTTCTTCAGGAATCAGATATTTAAATTCTTCCAAAGTTATGTCCCCCTTATATATAAAAAGGAACAGGTCAATGACCTGTTCCATTATGTCATTGTTTCGTGTCCGTTTTTTTGAGTTGTATGTCAAAACGAGCTGTATCTAATTGATATAACCCTAACTAGAACCACGATGGTGATGGTGTAAATTGTTGACAAAAATTGTGTTTTTCATAAATAATCACCTCAGTTTTTAATATACTACCACATTTTATTTATAAAAAAAAGTATTTTAGTGAAGTTTTATATATAGTTATTGATAAATCATTTGCCTATTTACTGTAAAAAAAAACACCCTTAGGGGTGTTATCTCTTAATTCTAAATGGAGAAGCTGGAATACCTTCTACACTTTCTATTTCTACTTTAGGATTATCATCATTCGCATAAGCTAACATATGATAATTCTGAACTGGTATAATAAGCTTTCTATTTTTAATATGCCCTATACAGGCATGTCCATCTACAATTAAATGAACATCATTTTCTTTCATATCCTGATCATATGTCAAAGTCTCTTCATCTAATATAGGTGTAACTGGTGTATTCTTTTCATAAAGATAATGAGCCACACTATAAGCCAGACGTTTTCCTACTTCCTCTTTACTTGCTGGATGAATATAATCTGGATCACCTGTTTTAAGCGCCGTAACAAGATATGTATCTTTTATAGAACGTACAACGTCTCTTTGCACACGTCTTATTTCATCAAAGTGACTATTTTTATATTCAGGTAATTGAATAATAAAAAATGGAAAATCTTCGTGATAAGCACGACGCCAGCTTTGTATCAATGTCTTAAGTAGCTCACTGTAATACATATACTGTGGACTATCTTCCTCCCCCTGATACCATAACACTGCTTTGACAGGATAATCAAGAGTACATTTAAACATATGTTCATAAAGACTACCTGGTCTTCGATAATCATAATAACCTTTTGGAGGAGGCCATGGAGTATGTCCTACAATATTCTTAATTTGGGAAAGAGTCATATCAGGATGTGTATTAATACATTCCT
This sequence comes from Catenibacterium sp. co_0103, assembly GCF_004168205.1. Taxonomy (GTDB): domain Bacteria; phylum Bacillota_I; class Bacilli_A; order Erysipelotrichales; family Coprobacillaceae; genus Catenibacterium; species Catenibacterium mitsuoka_A. The sequence continues at coordinate 23,239 of NZ_RCYB01000026.1, forward strand.
TTAACTCTTTTTGATAGTTATTAAATACATTGTAATACTTTTCGGTTTCTTCTTTTTGTATATCTAATGATGGTAAATCATCATAATACGGATCATATACATTCTCTTTAAGTACATTGTTCTTTTTAAGAACTTCTTCTTCAATCCAGCATGAAGCACTTGTACCACCTTTATTATTAGAAATAATACCGATTGGTATATCTTCATCAAGATAATAACTAAAAAATGAAGCCACTGCAGAAAAGGATGACACTGTTTCTTCATTAAGTTCTTTCCATCTTTGATTATCGGCCTCAAAAGGATAGATATACTTTGGGACTGTCATGATACGAACATTAGAACGATATAAAGGAAGTTTCTTTTCCTTTGACTCTCTCATCTCTAATTCCATATTAGATTGTCCTGCTGCAAGATAAACATCACCTACAAGAATATCATTCAATACAAGCATATCTCTATCATCTGTAAGAATCATACGATAAGGTCCACCAGGTTGTTCTATTTTAAATGATATCTGCCATCTCCCATCGTTGACAGGCACTTTATATTCCTTTTTTAAAAAAGTCATTCTTACTTCTTTTTCTTCAGAAGTACCTGAAAGAATTATATCTTTATTTCTTTGTAGAACCATATGATTTGAATATGGGTAATCTAATTCCATTTTTAACACCTACTTCTCAAACTTATAATCTATTGAATTCAATATCTCCTTTAATGACTCTAATTTATCTGATTTATTATAATTTAGATAATGTGTATAGATAATATCCGTCATGACTAAAGCAGGAAACTCAGCAGAAATAATATGTGATACTGTCACATTCTTCACATGAGCCACCTTAACAATTTCATCAATAATATCATCATGATAAGCACGCTGCATAGAAGTCATAAGAACTGTTGTCGCATTCTTTTCATGCGCACGTTTAAGTCCCGCAATAACATTTGGATTACTTCCTGAAATAGAAATTCCTATTACTAACGACTCTGACTGAACACGCGGACTATTGGCAGTAATATCACTTTCTGAGTTAATAGCTTCCGCATCAAGACCTAAACGTATTAAACGTGATGCAAATTCCTTTGCAACAAGACCACTTGAACCAATGCCATAAATAAACACTCTTTTTTTTGAATCAAGAAGCTTTGCGATACGTATAATCTGATTATTATCCACTATTTGATAAGTCTGTTCTAATACTTCCTGATATTTGTGTATAGAAAATGATGTTAATTGATCTAAACGCTTATTTTCTTTCATATTCGCATTAAAAGAAAAAACAAACTCTCTATAGCCACTAAAACCTAATTTCTTTGAGAATCGAGATAAAGATGCTTCTGAAACATATATTGTGGAAGCAACAGCCTTACTAGAAAAATCTTCTATTGTTCCATGAAGAAAATAGTCCGCAATCACTTTTTCTACTTGTGTAAAACTATCATATTTCTCTTCAATCATCGTTTTTGTACTTTTTAAATAATTATCCATATTATCACCCAAAACTATTCTATCACAAAATCATAGAATCATTGATGATATGCGTAAGGAGCTGATAGCCCTTCTCATTGGGATGAAGGCCATCTTCAAGTAATAATTCTTTTTTGTTTACAAATGAATCAAATGCATTAATGTAATTAACACTATCACCTAGATACTCCACAAAATGTTCATAAATATCTTTTAGAAATGCATTTGAACGTATACCACGCGCATGAGGATATCCTTGAATATCTTCATCACAAGGTAATGGTGAAAGAATAGTAATACGACAATTAGGTAAGTTCTTCTGTATTATACTTACTAACATCTGAATATTTGAGGCAATCTGACGGGGTGAATGTGTCACTGTGTTACCAAGATCATTTGTCCCTACATGTAATAAAACCTGAGCAGGTTTATATTTAATAACTGCTTCATCTACAATCCATAACAATTCATCTGTTGTAGCCCCTGCAATACCACAATTATAAATAGTTTTTTCTGGGAAATATTGATTCATATCATAAAACTCTATAATAGAATCTCCAAAAAATACTGTTTGTCCAGGCTGTGCTGTCTTTTGGTTATAAATAATATCTAACATTCTTTTAAGAGCATCTTCTCTTAATTGGTAAATGCCAGGATTATAAATCATCTGTTCTCTCATTTGAATTTTGCTCCTATCTCAAACATACGATGCCAAGGCATAATAACCTCTATAGAATTAATTGGATACTTATGAGAAATATTTAAAGTAGAATACTCTTTTAATAATGCCTCACCAATTCTTTTTTCTACTAAATCCTCTTTATCTTTAAAATCATAATAAGAAAGTCCGAGTTCAGGTAAATCTTCCTCAATCACCTTTTGTCTTACCTTAGCTTGATAGAAAACATCCTCTATCAAATGATATACAGTATTGGGTGCATGAATCTCTCCTACCTGTATTTCAGAAAGAACAGTCCCTGTTGTATTGCAGTTCGTATTCCATCCTGCATAACCCTTTAATTCTTCTAGAAGATTATAATGATCAAGATATCGAATCAATTCATAATCTCCACCATTCGCATAAGCACTATCAATCACACCTACACTTCTACCTTCTTCAACATATTCCTTAATTCTCTCCACAAAGCTCATTAACTGTCGATAGCTTGAATAAGAGACATCCTTTTTCTTATCAAATGATTCCTGCATAATTTTTCCTGGGCAATTCACTGCCAGAACTATATTTGCGTTAGAATCATCCATTACAAGTCTTGCCCCTGTTACAAGGATATGTGATTTTAAACTTTCAAACATAGGTCTATCCTCATAAAGAGGTACAATCTGTGGACCAAGTATAGAAGCATAAAATGGATAGATCTTAGGATGAACCTGATAGTAATCATTATAAGCTCTCGTCATAAGGGACATACCAACTTCATCAGCACCTGGATAAACCATTACCTTGAATTCTAAACACTTTTCTTTAATTTCTTTAAGAATGATCTTCTGATCTTTTGCGGTATAACCAAAAGGTGAAGAATCATCCTGTGGAATGACAAGAAAATCAATAACATTGTTTTCTAAGAATTCAAGTGTTTTTGAATTCATTCTACAGTTTATAAGTCGTCTGTCTTCATAGTCTCTGATTACTTCTTCAGGTATATGAAGACTATTCTTTTCAATTTCTTCTTCACTCGTTAATGTTTCTCGTTCTTCTTTATCCTCTAAATACTTCTTTTTAAAAAGTGCATAACCATAATCTTCATAATAATCTGGCTCCTCCTCACTCGAATTATATTGAGGACAACGCATAATACATTGAAATGCATATATTTTAAGATGAGGATTAAGTGTCTTTAATTCCTGAAGAACATCTAGATGTTCTTCTAGAATATCCTCTGTAAGATGATGCAGTCTTGAAGAAAGTAATCCTCCATAAAGAAGCATATCTAGTGAAATAACTAAAGCATCCTGAGTGACTGCTTCTTTTAATAAATACTGTCTAATCTTATTAAATGAAGCAGGAATCTTCTTTTTTGGCAGGATATCCAATGGAGGCATTGTAAGATGAACTGAATGGTTAGAAGACACAATCATCTGAGGATAAATATAATTACATGGTCTTTCATCAAGTGGTAATAATAAGATACGCATACTACTCCTCCTTTATCTTTTCTAAAGCTTCTAAAATACTTTCTACGCAAATAGCACCTTCTACTTCTTCTTTTACATAATAGAATCGATGTGCATATTCCAACATTGCAAGATCACTTTCACTATCACCAATTGCATAGACTTCATCCTCTGGATACATGGTGCGAATAGCTTCTCCCTTAGATATATGTAATGGAACAATTTCTAATGATGTCTTACTTGTAAGAATCGCATCTACCTGTGTAAATTTCTTCTTTATAACTGTTTGGATTTCTTTTAAGTAATCCTCTTCCCCTACAACAAGATAAAGTACAACAGGTTGATAGGGTATAATATCTTTAAAATCCTCTTTAATAATTGATGAATCGTAAAATTCTTTTGGAAAATCCGGATCCCTTGGACTCATCCAATAACGATTAGATACTGTATTCATCTCTACTCTTACATTATACTCCTTTAGTAAATCATAAATTCCCATGGCATCTCGTTTATCTAACAAAGCAGCATTTAATTGATTTCCTTGATAAATCACAGCACCATTTTGAGATATTCTCTCAGTAATACCTAGATGATACTTTCTATTGATGGCTACAATATCATGATCTAATCGACCAGTGCATATAGCAAGTCTATAGCCTGATTCTTGATAATCATTAAGGAGAGAAAGGGTCTTCTCTCCTCCAATGATTTCATTCTTTGTATCAAGTAATGTGCCATCTAAGTCAAACACGATTACTTTCATAAATTATTTTTCTTCTTCCTTTTCTAATTCTTTATCCATTGCCTTAACAAATGGCATATAAATCAAAACAGAAATAACTAAACAAATAGCAGCTGTGATTAAACCGCCAATCTTACCACCTGTTGCAAGGAAACCACCCATTAGAGGAGGTGTAGTCCAAGGTGTCATAACATATGTATAACCCATAAATCCAGTGACAGTCGCAAGTGTACCAATACCTAAGCTGACAAGTGTTACAAGAATCATAGGAATAATTAATACTGGGTTCATTACTACTGGTAAACCAAACATGATTGGTTCAGAAATATTGAATAGTGATGGAATAAATCCAAGCTTTGCGATTTGTTTATAGTCTTTACGTTTAGAAACAATTAAAATAGCAAGAACTAATGCAAGCATATTTCCTGCGCCACCCATGAACATTAAAGAATCAGTAAATGGTTTTGTAAGAATATGAGTTGCAGCATGACCTGCAGTAATTGCAGCAGCATTCTGTGTTAAGTTAATTAAGAAAATAGGTTCTAGGATAGGCTGTGAAATAATATAACCTGTATGAATACCAAATCCCCATAAAAGCATATATAAGAAATAAATCACTACAATACCAACTGGAGAAGTGATAATTGCAGTAAGTGGAGTCTGAATAAAGTTAAAGATCAAGTCATTTAAAGGTGTACCTACTGCATTTGTAATAAATCTTACAATACCAAAAATAAACATAGTAATAATAACTGGAATCATACTATTAAAGCTTCTAGCAATACCACTAGGAACAGAATCAGGCATCTTGATGATCAATGCTTTACATTTCATTAATCTTCTCATGATTTCCTCCATTTCCCCGCGCCTTCGTTGCGCGGACACAAATATATAACCAAACTCAAATCCACCAAAACTA
>NZ_RCYB01000027.1 GCF_004168205.1 Catenibacterium sp. co_0103
ATCCCAATTTTTATTATTCTATTCATAGGTAACCCTCCTTATTTGTTTGCGGTAATCCCACAATACTATGAATTTTTATTTCTACTCAAAGTATAATGGTAAATCCACGATTGAACAATTAAGGAGAGTTACTTTTTTTGTTTCCTCCTCGTCATTTCATATTGTCTATTATAATCACTTAACTTCAAGACTGGGTCAAAATCATAATATTCTGATTGGAAAAAATTTTGTACCTGATGATTCGGCTCTTTATAAATGTCGTACTCAATGGTATTATCAATCGTATATTCTTCTTCAATTACTCGAATATATTCATCAAATACCTGCTTATCATCAAAGAGTTGTACATCATATGGTGCATTTAAATTCACGCTGATATCATACGAAGCTTTGTTGATACTAGAATAATTCAGAGCCAGCAGTGAAATTAAAATCAACATAGACAATGTACCAAATGTGAAGCTCATTGTTCTTGCTTTAGAAGCAAATGTTCTTGCTACAAACAGATTATCATTTTGATATTTCATTTTTTTATTCTTTAACAAAACAGTCAAGAACATATCTGCACAAGTTGTAGATATACCATAAATGCTGATAATCAACATGATTACGCTTACCATCAAATAGGTAAGTGTTTCTTGCTTATTAAAATTATCCATAGTACAACGTGAATTCCAGAGAAAAAGAGAAATCGCACCAAGAATAATACTTAAAACAAAAATGACATTTCTTTTTTTACTGTCACGGAACATTTTCTTTTCATTTTGTTTATCAAAGTAAAGAAAATCACGTATCGTCATTTTACTTATTCTTCTTAATAGATTAAGTAAAACCAAAACATAAATAGTTAAAAAATAAATTATCAATAGTCCAATAGAAACAAAATTCAAAGAAATAAAGAGAGTTTTTGGAATACCCAGTAAGTTTACAATTACTAACGACACAAACTGGCTGAATAAAAAGCTAATAGGAATAGCTAATACAAATGCTAAAATTCCCAACAGTATATTTTCAATTATAACTAAGTGGGCAATTTCTTTTTTCTTAATGCCAAGAAGCATATATGTTCCTAATTCTTTACTTCTTTTTTCAAACATAAATTTCGTTGTATAGTTGATCAAAAAGCATATCACAAAAATAATAAGGATATTTACAGCGAACAATGAATTCTTAAATGCATCCATACTGGAACATAACTTTACAATTTCATCAGAACTTGCCACCAAATTAAAAGCAAATATAAGAGAAAAGGATGCAGTAACGGTTATCAGATAAATCAAATAATCTTTAATATTTCTTTTTGTATTTCTATACGCTAACTTACCTAACATTTCCCACTTCACCTCCGAGCAAGGTTAATATATCCAGTATTTCATTGAAGAAATCTTTTCTGCTTTTTTCCCCTCTGAAAATTTCATTGAATATTTTACCGTCTTTCAAGAACAAAATACGTTCACAGAAAGACGCACTAAACGGGTCATGTGTTACCATTAAAATAGTAGCCTGCATTTTCTTGTTGATTTCAGACATTGTTTCCAGTAATAATCTGGAAGCTTTTGAGTCCAAAGCTCCCGTCGGTTCATCAGCTAAAATCAGTTTCGGTTCATTGATTAAGGCTCTAGCACAAGCACAACGCTGTTTTTGTCCGCCAGAAACTTCATAAGGAAATTTCGATAAAATATCACGAATACCCAATTTATCGGCGATAGCATGAACTCTTTTCTCAATATCAGTAGGGTTCTGTTTGTTGATAACCAATGATAAAGAAATGTTTTCTCCAATCGTTAAAGTATCTAAAAGGTTGAAATCTTGAAAAATGAACCCTAAATTTTCACGTCTGAAATCAGCAAAATCTTTATCCTTGATTTTGGTAATATCTTGATTATTGACTGTAATGTGTCCGCTGGTTACAGTATCAATCGTAGAGATACAGTTTAATAGGGTAGTCTTTCCAGAACCACTAGCTCCCATGATTGCGACAAATTCGCCCTTATCTACATACATAGAAATACCGTCTACTGCCTTTGTGATATTTCCAGAGTTACCCCCGTAGTATTTTTTTACTTGCTCTAAATTTAAAATGTGTTCCATTAAAAATCGCTCCTTTCTTCCTGCCACATTTATTTGTTTTGGAATACAATTAAATTATAGCAAGGGCAGTATTCAATTACACTTACAGTTTTGAAAGTAAACAGAGAGTAAAAGAGCCGTGATAATGCAGATCACAATTTTGTGAAGCATTTCCACGACCCTTTTATTATAATTTTGCCTTTGTCTTTTTCGTAATGATATAAATATATTCTTCTGGTGTAGGGCGTTTATTCCCAAAATACTTTTTGAAATTTGCCTGCACCTCTGGGTCGGTGCTATTCATAGCTTCATCAATCGTAGCTTCAATATCCGCCCGAACATCAGCCAATGATACACCGCCAGCTTTTGCACCAGCTTTCAATGCCTTTTTTATATCTCTTTTGTTCAGTCCTATCATATTCATACCTCAATTCTACTTTTTAAAGCTAATAAGTTTTCCGTTGTATTTTACAATGATGAATATGATATAAAACACTCCTACAAAAATCAAAATAAGACCTATGTAATAGCCTAATTCAGAATGAGAGATTAAATTGATAATCGGCATAACAAGAATACCAATACTAACCAGTAAAGTGCCTATTCCTATTTTTTTTGTAAACACCTTTTTATCTTTAGGGTCAAGTTGTGTATAATGATAACCATGTAATAAAGTAATATTCTCTTTTATTCCTATTTGATAAGATATAAAAAGTAAAAACAATCCTATAACTATTTCAACAATCAATTCCTCTAATTCCATAATCGTTCTCTCCTTTAATCAAAATAAAATAATTCTTCAAATTTTTTATCTAAAGCTATACAAAGCACTAATGCCAATTTTGCTGTTGGATTGAATTGTCCAGTTTCAATAGAACTAATTGTATTCCGAGAAACCCCGACTAGTTCAGCTAATTCTGTTTGTGATAATTTTTTTTCTTTTCGTACAGTTTTTAATCTGTTTCGCAAAATTAAATGTTCGTCCATTCTATAAACCTATCATTAAAAATTTATAAAAGTAATACCCCATAAATAGAAGAAAGAATAAAGCAATAACAAATTTGGATTTATTTTTTGAAATATGTGCTTCATAACCCATAGAGCCAAATGCCACAGACCCAATAATTGTCATTATGTCATAGTAAGGTTCTTTACAAACTGCTTTAATGAAAAGAATTAAAATGCAGATAAATAAAACAAACATTAAGCCAAAAGATTTCCCTTGAAGTTTAATATGTTTTTCGTATTCATCAAGATATAGATTCTCTTTTTTGTTTTGTGATAGTATTTTTTCTTTATCCATTATATAACGCTCCTTTCAAATAATACCAAGTACACTTGTCATTTATATTATAGCATTCGGTCATTACAAGTCAATATTTTTGCACAGTTTTCTTGTCGTTTTGTAAAAGCGTGCAAATCTGATAGGAAATGCACGCTATATCATTTATCCTACAATCTTCCAGTTACTATCCTTATGTAGCACAAGCTCATACTGCGATACCTGCGTCGCTTTTGTCTGATTATCAATGAATTTTACCGCAACCTTGACTTTCACATTGTCGCCGTCCTTTATAAAGATAGGGTTTACCAGTTCAGAATAAAGGTAGTCCCTGCCGATAGGTTCAATCACATTTCCCAATACATAGTAAGCAAGCTCTTTTTCCGTCGCTGTTGGGTACAGCTTAAAGAATGTTTCCAGAAAAGCGGTAGCGTCATTTACCGTATCAGCGTCCACGCTTGCGTCTGCTTCTGGTGTCTTAGGCTCATAGTCTGATTTTTCAACTGCTGGTGCAAGGGTAGGGTTTTGAACGATTACCATATCCCCGTCTGCGTCCACATAGACTTTTACAGTATAGGTTGCTTTCACATTGCTTGTCTGTTCTCCCTCTTTTATCTGCTGATCTACTTCGTAGGTAGCAGAAAAAGTGTCCGTTCCCGACTGTTCGATACTCCATACAATCACATCTGTAACCGTGGAGCTGGTTGGTATATCGGTTCTAATGGTATCCACATTCAAGCCCTGCAATTCCTTTGTCAGATAACCGTTGATTGCCTGCGTCCTTGCTTCAATCGCTTCTTTGCTGTTATTCCATGTGTAATAGGACTTCGCAAAATTCTTCACGAAATTTTCTATCCCGTTGGTGTCCTGCAAGCGAAGTTCAATGATTTCTTTTTCATGGGTGGTGTGCTGGTCGATAGCCGTAAAATTCTTATACACCCCAAAGCTCACGCTTGCGACAAGCACCACCCACAACGCAATCACGGTTTTCTTATGTGTGCCTACCTTGACAGTACGCACCTTTTTTTCTTTTGGTTCTTTGATAGTTTCTGTCTGTTTCTTATTCTTCTTAAACATATTTTTCAAGTCCTTTCTATTGTTTTACTCGTCCTGCACCGATTAAGTGCTGTTGCCAGTAACTACTACTTAGGTCTGCATATCCTATCGGGTCGCCTGCATGGTACATCTGGTTATTTCCTACATAAATGCCGACGTGGGTTACATACGAACCAGCGTTATAGGTAGAATGGAAAAACACCAAGTCCCCAGCCTTTGCCTGCGAGAGTGGGAGATGTTGGGTAGCGTCATACTGTGCTTGTGCCGTTCTCGGTAAAGAGATACCAGCTTTTCCATAGCACCATTGCACAAGTCCGCTACAATCAAAGGAAGTGTTCGGGTTACTGCCACCATATACATACTTCCAGCCTTGATATTTCAACGCTTCATTCATAATCGCTTGTGCCGTCGCATTATCAAAATGTGCCACGGTCAGATATTGATTGAGTAATTCGACGTAGAACATATTTCCGTAACCATATCGCCAGCCCCCGTTCTTCGCAACGGCTATCGGGTTAGTATAGGTTACTTTCTTTCCACCCGACTTTTCACGGGCGAAGCTCTCTGCAAGATTAAAAGTGTGTTTCTTTCCTTTTCCAGCTACATAACCCACATAGCCACCGCCATAGTTATAAGACTGTATTGCTACATTCAAGTCGTCGATACCTTGATTTTTGCAGGAAGAAAGCAGGGACGCAAAATACTTACACCCCTGCTTGATTGAGCTTTCCGTATCTAAAGAGTTGGGCGGTAAACCCAGACTTTCCGAACTCTGCATAACATCTTCTGCCGTACCGCCACTTTCTACTTGAATGATAGCAAGTAGCACATTGACATACTCGGAGATACCGCTTTCTCTGGCGTACTTTTCCACCATAGGCTGATGTTTCAAGACTTCTGCGGATAAGTTCATACCCGTAATGCCAGAAGAAAAGTTGCTGTTCTCATCGTCGCTGTCCGCACTAATCAGCACCCCAAAGAAAAGCACCAGAGAAAAGAGGATAGGAAACAGACTGCCGATAAGAGCGATATGTTTCAGTTTCATTTTTTCTTCTGTCCTTTCTTCGTTACAAGGTTACGAGTTTTCTCTATGGTCTGTTGGTTCTTCTGGACGGTTTGCGTTTGCTGAACCTTTATCCTGCGGTCTTTGGTGTCATTCTGGTGTGTTTCCTGCGATACCACTTTTTCTACATTCTGCCTATGTACTGGCTGTGCAGGCTGGGTCGCTTTTCTATCAGAAGCACCAGAAGATAACGGACGCTCTTTTACAACATTCGTCTTGACTGGCGCACTTGCTTTTGAAGTGGTCGCTGTGGCAGGGCGTTTCACTTCCTGCATTTTTTCCGCACTCGGCTTTGGAATGGTTGAAGCTGTGGCTGGTCGCTCATGGGGACGGGTAGCTCCCGTTGTCGCTGATCCGTCCGTCTTTCGCTGTGCCTGCCTTGCTTCTTGTGCCTTTTGAAGCTCAATACGCTTGTCAGCGATACTCTGTCTATGCTGTGCCTGCCTTTCCAATCGTCCCGACTGTCTGGACTGCTGTTCCTGCACCATGCCACGCTTGAAGTCGGACACGCTGGACTTTGCCTTTTCCTTTGTGGAATACACCGCATAAGCGGTCTGTGTCGGCATATCCTTGATATTCTCTTTGACAGCATTTGCCTTGTCTTTCACTTTATTTTTCGTATCTAAGACAGCACCCACCTTTGAGCCTGCACGCTGTCCCACGCTGGAAGTGGTATTGCCCCGATTTTCTTTAGAAGCGGTATTTTTTCTTTCAGCCCGTTTGCCAGCAACGGCACTTCCAGCAACCGCACCAGCGACACCGCCCGAAATACCGCCAGCACTTACCGCCCTTGCAATACGGTGTTCCATACGCCTAGCCCGATGTCGCATAAACAGATACGGTCTGCGGAAAATCCTGTGTCCCATGCTTTGACTGTCGCCAGCATTAAGTGAGAACATACTCATTAAGTCGCCCAGCTTCATGTAGATACCAGCGAAACACACTATCTGCAAGAACGCCACCATAAAAAACGGATAGTCCGTGGAGATGTTATAAAACATACTGGAAATGCTGAACGCTACTGTTACAATGAGCGTTATTCCTGCCCGTGTCATTATGGTATTAAACACCCTCACGATTGCCTGCTTTGCCATGCTTTCATAACTCGGTATCATGGAAAGTAGAAAACTGATAGGTAAAAACATTGCAAAGATAATAAAAAGTATCTGGCTAAACAACATCATGCCCGTAAGCAAGAATACAAATATCGTTATCCCTAAATTGAAGAACAGTAGGAAGAACACCATACCTAAACGGTTCACTACCTGCGGTATTGTCAGATTGTTGTTGTCGTTGTCCTCGATTTCTGTTTTCACGACTTCCTCTCTGGTTTTCCCGTCCTCGTCCTCTGGACTTGCCGATACAAGAGCTTCGACACGGTCTGCCCCGATTTCTTCTGTGTTGCTGTTACCGAATTGCAGAAGTAGCCACGGCTGTTCCACTTGAATAGAAAATAGGCTGTCCCGTATCAAGTCCACGCTGTCCTTGCCCTCGCTGTCAGAGTTGGGGAGCATGATTTTTGTTCCCAAGTCCAAAGAAGCGGTACTGATGTCTGATGAAAATTCATTTATCTTCTTGATATAGTCGGGAGCGTAGGCAATAAAAGAAGCGGACAGCACGAACACCACCACAAAGTTGATAACAGCGTGAAGTGCCTTGCTGGTTTCCCGTTTTATCAGTCCTGTATAGGCAACATAAAGTCCCACCACTAAGATAATGAGAAGCAGGAAACCGACATAAAAGCCAGAGCTGGAAAAACCGTTCTGTGTTACGCCTGCAAGGGTCTGTATGCTTTTTCCGATACTGTCTGCCATATCGTTAATAAAATCAAGTTTATAGGTTTCCTGCACCACATAGCCCGTGGCATTGCTTAAATAAAGGCTTATCGTCCAGACAAAGTTGGTAATGCAGTAAAGCCCGTACTGTACCGATTTTCCAATGCCGTCCAGCCAGTTCCACGGCAACCACGACCAGCTATTATCCACATAAAAATCAAGCTGGTAGTTAGATAACGGATATTTTGAGTAAAGATTTTCTGCATTGATAGTATCGTCTACAAGTCCCGTTGCATGAGCCACCGTCCCCAAAAGTGAAAGCAGGATAAGGGAGAGTGCCACCATGAACAGAGCCATTTTGAGAAAGTGAAGTATCTTCCTTTTTGTGAACGCACCTTTTATCCTTTCTTTCATCACTCCACCTCATTTCTCTGTACGGGCGGTCTGGTATCAAAGGCGTGTAGCAGTTCTTCAAAAACTGGGTGTATCTGTACCACACCGACACGCCCGTATAAGTCCTGCAATAAGCATTGTCCGTTCTCCAAATCACGAAGCCGTTTCTGGTTGTTTTCATCGTCCTTGTCGATACCGAAAAATTCTAAGGTCTGTTTTATCTCGTTGATGTCAGTAGAACGGAAAGCGAATTTTAAGCCGATATTGTTTTTCAGACTTTCCTTTGCCACGTCCCCAGAAGATTGTGTAACGAAATAAACGCCTGCCTGCATAGCTCGTCCAGCACGCACCAGCTTATTTGATAAGGTTTCGCCTTGTGCCACATTTAAGAACGCCCACGCTTCGTCCAAATCGACAATCTTAAAAATGCTTCTGTCCGAATGGATAAAATCAAGGGCAAAAGTACTAATCACAATCAGCATAGACACCGACAATAATTCAATGGTCGTGTATTCCTCAAAGGTCGTGTCCTTATCTGGCAATACTAAGTCCGCTACTTGAATGATATTGAGTTGGTTATCCAGACTGATTGCATTTTCTACCGTACCGTCTGAAAACAGCAGGTGTGCAAAGTCGTAGTCCGTGAAGCTGTCGATATGGTCTGCGATATTTCTTGCTATGGGCGTATCTTCACGGCGTAGCTCGTCTATCACATGGAGCAAGCCTCGTTTGTCGCTCTGGGTAACGGAACGAACCGCCTTACGTAACACAGGAAATTTTTCGCCGTCCCTAGAGGAAATACCCGTAAGGAATGTTAAGATGTCGATTGCCAGACTTTCAGCGTCTTTTACATTCTTCATAATCACAAACGGGTCAAGAAGTCCTGCATTGCCTTTATCGCTTGTTAGGTTTACGATATTGATTTCATGGGCGATTTCTGGAAGTGTTTCTTTCCAGTTGCCACGCTCACTTTTAGGGTCTAAAATGACTGCTTGACCGCCAAACAACACCGAATAATACACCAGAAGATTGTTGCAGAACGACTTTCCACCGCCAAGCGAACCGACAAAAGCAGACGCTAAAGCGTTGGTAACTGTACCTTTTACGCCCTGCGAAGCTAAAGACGGTTGCAGGTACACATTTCTTCCCGTATCAACGGAATAGCCCATATAGATACCCGTAGTTTCCCCTAACTGCTGGGTCGCTCCAAAGCCAAGCCCTGCCAAGAAGTCTGATTTTACATACTGCACATAGTCATTGATATATCGCTTGCTGGCAGGTAAAAATTCAGAATGAAGCCCCAGCATATCCCCAGCAGGACGTACCAGCTTTACATTGAGGTCGTCGTAAAAGTCTTTGACTTCATCACAACGGCGTTTCAGCTCGTCAAGATCGGGTGCAGACACCCGTATAACGTAGCTTAACTTATACATACTTTCTTTTGTCTGGTCTAAGTCCGTTTCCAGCTCGTCCACGCTGTCTAAAGCGTCCACCACATTTGAGCTGGTTTCACTTCCTGCTTGATAAGCGTGATTGTCAAGGTCTTTCAATTCCTTTTTCTTGTTGCGTACGGTTGTTAATGCTTTTCGGTTCTCCACGATTTCTACATTCATAGAAGTATCAACGGGGAATGTGAATTGCTGTTGCTGGAAATAGAAGATTTCACTTGACGGAAAATCAAGCTCGCCGACAATCGCATTGACGGTAAAATAGGACACATAACTTTCCTTGTCCTCATGTTCCAAGCGTAAATACCGCTGGCTTTCTTCAATCACACACCTTGTCGGACGGATAAGGTCGTAGTATTTTATCAGCGTTTCTTTGTTCAATTTTTTCTTTGGTAGCTGGTACTCATAATCTTCATAAGCGATACCGTCCCTGCCGTAAAGATGTTCCATGAGATACCCAAAATCATTGATTTCCAAGCGACGCACCTTAAAGCGACGGGAGATTTTATTTTCCAGTAACTTTTCCATTTTCATGTAACGGTTGATTTCATCATTCGGCATGGAAACAAAATCATTCATCAGCGTGTGGTTCACTTCATGGAGAAATTCTGTGAACGTCAGCCACGCCGATTTTTTGATGTTCTTCAGATTGAGCTGTTCTTCCGTAACCATGAGCTTAAAGCCAAGAAAAAAGCGGTAGTCCACTTGATTGTCCCCAATCATAGATACTAACGCTTCGGTCTGTTCGTCTATCTTCTGGCAGGCAACTTCCTTTAATTTTCCAGTTACCAGTTTCTTTGACTGTTCCTGCATACTGCGGATTGAGCTTTCTGTGGCAATCTGCAACGCATGAATTTTACCCTCACGGGACTGTGCGATAAGCTGTCGGAAACTGTCATGCACGATAAATTTCTGCTCTGCGGATAGAAAAGAATAGTTGTATGGTATCAGCTCATAGTAGGCGAACACCTCATTGTCCTTGTTCCAGACAAGGTTATTGTCAATATATTTTATCGGGAACATAGTTCACACTCCTTACTGCCGTGATTGTTTTATTCAATATCTGCTTATGCAGTTTTACGGCTTTTCCTGCATAAGTGATTTTTGGTCGCAGGGCATAGGTTATCTGTGATTTCAAAAAGCAGTACGGCTTCTTTCCGTCAAAGGTTTTCTGCGACATGAACCAAGTGAGAGCAACGGGAATACCAAAGTATTTGAGAAATGCTCCCTCAATCATGGAAAGTGGGGGAATATCCCCAAACAGAATGATGATAAATTCCGTAATCACAAACCATGTAATCTGTGTAAAAGTAACGGGAAAGGGTAAGTTAAAGTCATTGATTGCATATAAGACTTTTTCCACGTTCCAGATACCCGTGTAGCTTTTAATCTTTTTCAAGTTCTTTCAGCTCCTTTCAAAATAGAAAAGGACAGCCATTTTCAGACTGTCCCTTAAAAGAGAAATACGCTGTCAGTAGCAACAATGCTTGTCGCTGATCTTCCAGCGTTAATATGGTATCTCGCACATACCTCGGCTTGTTTCAATAAAGCAACCGCCCATATCCAAATCTCGCCCGTAGGCTTCATAGTCAATGTAATTCTGTAAGCTGGGTGGAATGTCCCCAAGTGCCTGCAATTCGTCTATGTAGTAATAGGCAACGTCTGTCATAGTTTCACAGTCGGGATAATAATAAATGTCGTCCTTGTGTTCCACGACTTCTTCCAGCGTCCCGTAGTGACTGATAAATTCGTCCAGACATTCTACGATATAGTCGGGAAGTTCCTCTATCATTTCATACATAGAGTTCAGTTCTTCAATGGAAACATACTCGCCAATCGCAATGGGAAAGTTATCGGTATCATGGATTGCGTATTCCTCATACTGTTCATTCAAGCCGATTTTTTCTTTCACATCTTCCTCGTCAATAGGAAATATGAACCAAGCACCAACTAAATAGCCCTCATTGTATTTGCCAAGATTAGCAATGTAAACCGCCATATCATCAATCATAAGCACCACCTCATTTCTTACTATGGCAGTTCAAAGATACCGTGTTCTGTTACTAAAAATTTCCCGTGTTCCTGCAAGTGAGAAGCATAGGCTTCAAAGTCAAAGTAATATTCTTGACAGTCCTCGGATAAATGCTTAAATGTCGGGTCGTTCATCAGCTTTTGCCTTGCAACATCTATCATGCTTTTGCAGTCAGGATAAACCGTAATCACGTTCCTGCAAATATAAAGTGCTTCTAAATTCTCAAACACCGTAAGTAGTGATACATATTCTTCTTGCATATCGCTTGAAAGCTGGCGGTACATAAAATCTAATTCGTTGAGCTGGTACACGCTTGTATGTTCGTGGACTTCATCAGCATAAGGCAACACCTTTTCGATAATACGGTAATCCCCACTTTCTGCACCGATACCTAACTTTTCTTCAAACTCGGCAACATCTATCGGCAGTTCAAACCAGTATGATATTGTTTCTTCGCCAGTTGTTCCTTTCGTTTCCACCAGCACCCTTGTTTCCTGCATTGTTCCTCACGTCCTTTCTGTTGTTTCATCACATCTTGTAAGGTCTGGTACGACATACCAAACACATATTTAGAAAAATCTTCTAACTGTCTTTCTTCATAATCGGCAGGGTTCAGTCGTTTCATTTCCTGCCACACCTTACGCTTGTAAGAGGGCAGGTCGGAAATATACTCACAGCCGACTTTTACCTGCATATCCTTAAAAATATCGTTCATTTCATCACTCCAATCTGAAATTTAGGTACGAAAAAAGCAGTCAATCCTAAGACTAACTGCTTTATGTATATGGATATAATTTGATTAAGTTTTAAAACCAGTTTGTTTTTTCATCTCTAAATTGAGGGTTATCGCTGTGTTGATATGGATTATAGTTATTCAGATTGCAACCATATTCTTTTAATGATTTGATTTTGTTATCTTCTGTCCATTCAATTAAGGAAATACCGTCAAATTCTTCAACGCTTCCCGTATTCATTTCATTTTTAAAATACCATTCTACGACAGTTTGATTTTCTTTATGAAAGAACTGTTTAATATCCCAAATAATGACTTTACCACGAGTATTCCATTCATTAAACCAATGTTTTACTGTTTTAAGATTTTCATATTTAGGACACCAGCTTTCCGTATAAACAACATCTTCTGTAAAAATTTTATCCATTCCTAAGTCTTGCTGTTTCAACCACATATCAAACCATAAACGAATAATTTTTTCTCTCTCATTCAAAATAGAACACCTCGATTACTTCTTTTTTCACATTATAGCACCCATACATCAGCCCCACAATAAAATTTTATGCACCGATAATCTTATTGAACAGCTCTAACAGTACATCTTTCACACCGCCAGCATTGAATACCAAGCCGACAGCAATCAAGGCAACTACCAAAAAGCCGATAAGTTTGGAAAACTCACGCTTGAACCCTAAGTAGATACCGATAACCACAATCGCCATAAGCACTAAGCTCTGTGCGTTTGATAAAAACCATTGATACAAATTTTGTCCGAAATTCATTTAATTGTCCTCGCTTTCTTTTAATTGTTTCATTTCATAGTCAGCTTCTTTGCCGACATTCAAAATACACATCAAGACTACACCGATACCCATTCCCATAGATACCAGCAGGAAATCTTTTAATAATACCCACATTTTTATCACTCCTAACTTTCTACTAAATCTTTTGCAGGGGTCGTCTGCTGTTTGATTATCATTTCATGCTTTTCTGTGAGCTTTGCCTGCTGTTCGATTGTTTCCATGTAATCTGTACCATTTCCCTTATCAATCTTTTTCAGCATTTTCAAGGTCGGTGCTACCTGCCGTTGTACCCAACGCAACGTGCGGTCTAAGGTGTACGGCTCTGGCTTTGTCGTCAGCTTCAAGCTCTGTCTGTTATCGCCGATAAACCAAGCCCAGCGGTCATTGAGTTTCCAGTCGCTTTTTCGTTTGTCGGGTTCTTCATCAACAAACCGCACATACTGGTTGATGATAGAAAAGGCGGTCTGCTCTGCGTCATAATACGTCAGCAAATCTCGTACTGCATAATAGGCACGTTCATTCCGTAGCCGTATCTCAAAACGGTTGATAATATCGGCTTCTTCCAGCGGTATCCCGAACTTGACGTACTGCTCATAGTCCTTTTCATAGATACAGAAATACACATCGGATTTCAGCGAACCAAGATAAAGGGTACGCCCCATATATTCTCTGTCGTCCTCTCTATGCTTGATAAGCTCGCCCGACAAGTAAAACTTGTAACTTCTGGACTTTCCGATATATTCCCGTTTCCTGCATTTTTCCGCAAGCTCTGGAATATCCAAAATGCCCATATGGTCGTTGATAGCAAGGTCGATACGCTTCATAACACCACCGTCTACGAGTGCGTCCATGAGAAAGTCATACCAGCTTCTTTCCTGTGCCAGCAAGTAACTTTCAAACTGTCGGCAACCTCGCCCCTTTAACTCTAAAAGGACACCCTTTTCTTCGTCAGCCGACGTATAGATAAAGATGTCCCCTAAAGAATAATGCTCCGTATAACTGTAATGTCCGTAATCTTCATGGAGCATATAGTTGATATTCAGTTTTAATATATCTTTGATGATGTGCTGTATATCCAGCGTGGGAAAACGGATTTTTACATAATCAAACAGCATGGTAAGCGGTGCTTCTGGATTGAACTTTGCCAGTTCCTTTTGCAGAGTATTAAGAAGTTCCTTTGACGGCTTCATTTTTCCGCTTTCTATCTTGTTGAGATATTCCCTTGTGATACCAGAAGCCAACGCCAGCCTGCCTTGTGAGATACCGTAAGCAATCCGTTTCTCCCGTAATTCTTTTATTCCTTGTTCTTCATTCAGAACCATACCCCCAATCTGTAAAGTGTGAAGTTTTTTAAGGCGACTTCACATCTGAATTTTGCAAGGAAACTATGCGATAAGCCTTATGTTTCCTATGTTTTTTGTCTATTGTCCATTTGCAAACGTACCCCTCTGTTAGATACCGAGGGGTTTTACCTGCTGGCGTGGCTTCGCCACACCAGCAACGGCTAGTCCGTGCCGTCGCCTTTCGCTTCGCACGTCGCCGTCCCGTCCTGCCTTGCATTATGAGCTTACATAACAGTATTCATACCAAGATACAGCACAACGCAATCTACATCTTCATTCCTGCATACTTCTAAGGCTTCACTATCAAACTCAAATTCATGTTGTGTATGCAGAAACAAGGCTTTATCCATGACAATAAAGTTGTAGCAAAATGTAATATTCAAGAATGACATTTCCTCGTCCAGAGGAATAGAAAATAACAGCGGTAATTCCTGCTGTTTGTTTTCCATTTCTTCTAAAATTTCTCTCATTCTTTCATGGAAACGCTCAAAAGGGTATTCGTCCCATTTTTCAAAATCGCTATTTGCTGTAAAATCTAAATCAGCATAAAATTTATCAATGTTTAAGCAAATACCGATTGTACTTGTTTCTGTCGTTTCATTCATTAGTTGCATTTGTAAATAACCCATAGTTATTCTTTCACTCCTTTTCTTGTTGTTCTGGCATAACTTGTCTTTCTTGTGCAAGCCTGCCGATAGTCTGTAAAAAATCATGTCCTTTTGGGACTAAAGGCGTGTAAAATTCACTTATGACGCTTGTTCCCACATCACAGTAGCCACGCCCTTTGATACGCTTCTGGAAAAACTGCTTTTTCACATCTGAACCGAACAGCATACCGTAACCTAATTCGCTGATACGCCCCAATCCCACACGGAAATTGAAGTTATCTCTGATACCGTCCGAGAAATACTTTGCGTCTGGACGCTGGCAGGCAACGATAAGGAAATATCCTGCTTGCCGTCCCAGCATGACGATTTTCTTTAGCTGGCTAAGTAAGCTCACGCTTTCTTTCGTCCCCAGCATTTCAAAAAATGCCACATATTCATCAAAGATAAGAAAGCAGGGTGGCAGTCCCAGATAGGCGTAGTTTTCGCCCGTCTTATAGTTTGGGTGTTGTTTCATTTCCTCACTTCGCTGTACCATGCCCTCATAAAAGGCATTGACACAATCTATCATTTCTTCTTTGGTGTGGTACACATTTCCCATAACTGTCCCTAAGTCTGCTAAGTCCGCATTTTTCGGGTCTAAGACGTAAAGGACAGCGTTGGTATGCAGTAAGGCTTCAATGAGCGTCAGCAGAAAATAGGTTTTACCGCCACCAGTCCCACCAGCAATCAGAGCGTGAGGGAGTGCGTCATATTCCCAGACAAGATTTTTCATCAGCCTTAGACAGCCGTTTTCTGCCCGTACTTCATCAATGGTAATGCGGTTCGCTATCATATCATAAAGCAGGGTATATTCGATATAACCGTCATGCAGGGTCTTGTCGGTCAGTTCGCAATACAAGCCACTTTCCAACTTATCCTCTAACCGTAAAAGCTGGTCTTGATATTTTCCTAATGTGATTTCACAGCGGATATGAAGCAGTCCCTTTTCCATTTGATAGTAAATCTTCGGAAACCAGACGATTTTTTCCCTTGATCTGCTTTGCAGGTCAGTAAAAAAACCGCTGTCTTGTACGGTATCGGCTTCATACCACTTGTTTTCCAGTACCATTCGTGCCAGCTTTTGACGGTGCAGAAGCTTCTTGAAACTGTCGTAACAGAAGCGGTAATATAGAAAAGCGACCAATGCACAAACACCAGTCGCTATCAGTATGGTTATGAAGTTGTAAGGGGAAAGCGTCAAGCCGTTTTCTAACAAGCTGAAATGTTCCCAATCGGTACGCATGAGCTGTTTGGTATTCAGTAGCAGAAGAACCGCCACGAATACAAACAGAAGCGTCCCTATGGAAAAATGATAGACAAGGTGCTTATCGCTGGCTCTGATACGGTGTCCTTTGTTCCAAATCATACGCATAAATCAATCACTCCTTTCTGGGTACGAAAAAAGCAGTTAATCCTAAGACTAACTGCTTTATTTGTGGTAATATTAAGTTGTCCAAATTGCAATTTTAATTTTATTGATTGAAGCATAATCAATACTCACTTTTATCCGATATTAAGTAAACTGTGAACTACCCATGGTTGAACTGTAATCATAACTATAAATATATAAATTGCATATAACATTATTTCGACCATGTCATTAACATTTTCAGACTGAAGCCTTTTTCTAAAATTAATGGGTAAGATTTTTGACAGCAGATAATATATCAAATATCCTAAACATGCTCCTACTGTATTGATAATAAGGTCATTTATATCTGTTGCTCCCCAGCCAAACATTTGAATAATTTCAATAGATAAGGAAAATAGAAAGCCAGTTAAAACAACATTCTTTATATGATGATACTTCTTATACAGTAATGGTAAGAAAAAGCCCAAAGGCACAAATAAAACAAGATTAAGTATGGTATCTATTGGTCCACTTATCATACCCAAAAATGGAATTATAGAAATTTTTGGACGAAATGATATTGTGCTTGTATAACCAATACCTGTTACAGTTAAAATTCCAAATAAATAATAACAAAATACAAATACAGCGGTAATATGAAAAATGCTTTGTTTTCGTCCCGATTTTTTAAGATACAAAAAATACAACATAAGAACTGGAATTATAAACACATACCCACTTATTGAGCGAATAAGAATATCGGAAATTGGTAACATATTTTTTACTCCTTTATACTGCCTCATTATATATTTGCTAGTCCATTTCTTCCATAAGGATAACAGCAAAAATTAAAAATTATCCAACGAAAAATCGAAAATTTTTCTTAAAATTTTATTTACCTCATATTTATATTATAACAATAGTATTATATTTGCTACAACAAAAAATTATCGTATTAGTAAATTGATTGTTCATACGGTATATGTTTTTGGTCGCTGGCTCTGATAAGGTGTCCTCTGTTCCAAATCTTACGCATAATCAATCACTCCTTTCTGGGTATGAAAAAAGCAGTCAATCCTAAGACTAACTACTTTGTGTGAATAGGTATGAAGTTGTCAAACTGGAAGTTAGAGCAAACTTCCTTTTAGCCCTTTTTTGAAAATTATCACAACTTTATCTGTTCCCCAAAAGGACATGGTTTTAATCTGATAACCGTCTTTTTCCATTTCTTGTACTTTTTCATTTATTTTTTCTGTTACATTCTCAATGGTAATTTCTTCAATCAATATAGTTTTGTGCATTACTACACCTCCATAATTCCAGAATTTATCCGTTTCTTCATACCCATATTATAGCAGTTCCATATATCCGCTACAATGAAAATTTATTCGGCAAGCCTACTTTTTCGGCTGTCCCTGCGTGTTATTATTCTGTGGATTGCCTGCGTTCTGGTTGCCTTTATTCTTCAACACAATATCCTCTGCCTTTACATACCAGTCCACATCTGCACCCGTATAGGTCTTTCTTGATACCGTATCGGCTACGGGATTGACAAGCTCCACAACTGCATTGTAAGGAAATTCCCTTAACGGCACTTCTGGCGGTACAGACACGGGGATAATTCCACCATGCAGACTGCACTTCAAATCATAGATACGCTTTTTAAGCTGGGTACTCGGTGTCCCGTCCTCATTCTGCAAGAACACATCACGCACCGCTGTAAATTTTAATTCTCCAAATGTTTTCTCTTTGTCAATAACAAACCCGTTTGATAATCTCATAAATGCTTCACTCCTTTACTTTTCTTCAACTGCCACAATATCATCTGCAAGCAACACATAATCGGTATGTCCCATATCCCCGATTGCGTAACCTCTGCCATATAACTTCGGATTGACAAGTTTTACTTTCTGTTCATACTTGAAATGCTTTTCGCCAGCCTGCACGGGAATTTCTACCACAACATTTTCGCCTTTCTGTACGTCAGAATAAAGGTTATAGCTTCGTCTTGCGAAAAATCTGCGGTTATCTTTATCTCTGTCAAAAATATGGTCGCTTTCGCCTGCAAATTCAAGAGTTCCAAAAGACTGTGCCATATCTGGCACGACATATTTCATTTCCATAGTGTTTTACCTCATTTCTTTCTATATTTGATAAGTTTTTTGATTGTGATTTCTTATTCTGGCGGTTAGGGAAGTACCAGCAATCCCACAGATAGTAAAGGGTAAAATCAATGCTTCGCACCCTTGACTATCCGTGTTCTTGCAGGTGCAAGGCAGACAAGCCAGAATAAGCGGAAGTCTGCCGTTTGACAGCTTCGGTGGAGAACGTGATTTTTCTTTCATTATATCGTTACCGCCTTATGATTTTTTCACTTTACGGCGTTTGCAGAAGAAGATACCTGCCAGTCCAGCACCAGAAGTTAGTAATAATGCAAGCAGTCCGTAAAGGTTCGTGTTATCGCCAGTTTTTGGACTGTCTGTTTTATGCGGTGTATCTGGTGTCTGCGGTGTTTCGGGTTTCTCTGGTTCTTCTGGGACTTTGGGGTTTTCCTTAAAGGTAATCGTCTGTCCCTCGTCCTCAATGTCCTTATGCTCGGTAACTTTCTTCGGCTCGTCTGGATTGCTGAAATCGTACAATTCTTCAAAAGTTACAAGCTGTTTGCCGTCAAGAGAAGTAGCATCAAAGGTAAAGGCAACTTCCACTTTCATAGTTTCGCTGTCAGCAGTAAAAGTATAATCACTTTCCACACGCTTTCCATTGATAAGAAGCTCGGCATTTTCTTCTTTCAACATCTGCCAGCCCACAAGTTTGTACTGTGTACCGATTTCTAAGCCCTCTAAGGTTACGGTATCAATGATTGTTACCTCTTTTCCTGCTTCAAGCTCTTTGTTTCCGTCCTTATCGGTAGCAGTCGTATGTATCTTGATGATACGCTCTGTGATAAGTACCGTCTGCCCGTCGTCCTCAATGTCTTTATGTTCCGCAACTTTTACAGGTTCTTCTGGATTGCTTAAATCATACAATTCTTCAAAGGTAACAAGGTTCTTTCCACCTAAAGCAGACGCATTGAATGTATAGGAAATTTCCGCTTTCATTTCCTCATCATCAGCGACAAAGGTATAGTCATTTTCTACACGCTTTCCGTCAATGATAAGCTCGGCATTTTCTTCTTTTAACATCTGCCAGCCTTTGAGCTGATACTTTGTGCCTTTTGTAAGTCCGTCCAATTTTACAGTATCAACGATTGTTACCTCTTTTCCTGCAAGGATAGTCTTTTCGCCGTCTTTGCTGGTCGCTGTGGTATGAATAGAGATTTCTTTTTCGTATTCATCAGTCAGCGTTCCTAAATCAATCACAAGGTTATTTCTTGATACCACGATTTCAAAAGGTGGGATAAGTTCAAAGTCCTTGTTGCTATCACAACGCATTTCTTCAATGATGTAGGTATCATAAGGTAATGCACCCTTGCTGTCGTCTGGTTCAGAAGTTCCAAACCACACACCGTCCTCGCTGGTCTTTCCTGCGTTGGTATTGTGCTTATGAGAAGCCCATTCAGAAGAAGTGGAGAACTGCCCGTTATCATCAGTTACCACGACATGATTTTCGCCCGTCGTCTTGCTTGTGATCCTAAAAGGAACATCAGCAAGACGCTTGTGTGTTCCTGCACCGATTTTCACGCCCTCAATATCGCCACGCTTAATCTGATTGTAGATAGAGTGGACTTCGTCGGTTAAATCAACGATTTTGCCATTTTCTGTGATTGCAAAATCAATCGGTTTTGCACCGTCTGCCAAGTAACCGTTTGGAGCTTCACTTTCAACGATACGGAATTTTCCATAAGGTAAGAGATCAGCAGAAGTAGAAGCGATACCCTCAATATTTGTACGAATAGTTTTTACGATTTCATTTTTCTTGTATAGCTTGCCCTCAACCAATACCGCATTATCATTTAAGGAAATGATGTCAAAAGCAGTATCTTTCAAAGTGGCACTTCCTTGTGGCTTTGTATCGCCCGTTTCTAAATCTCGTTTCTGAATTTTGACACCACCACGGATAACCTTGTCTGATACAGAAAACTGGTTACTTCCAGTCAATACAGCAAGGTCGCCGTCCTCGGTAATCTGTGTTACATATAAGCCCTTAATCTGTTCGGACTTATCGCCAGCCTGCATATATGCACCGTCTAACAAGTAACCGTTTGGAGCTTTTGTTTCTTCAACGGTTAGCGTTCCAAGTGGAAGAACGGCTTTTCCGTCCTGCATATAAAAGCTGTCGCCAGATACTTTATATGTGTCCGCTAATTTTGTAACATAATGGATTGTGCCGTCGCTGTCCTTTTCAGCGATTGTCTTTGTAACCCATGTACGAGTAGCTTCGGCAGGGAGATTGTCTTTGTTATAGAAGCCAGCATAATACTTCCATGTAAATTCCGCACCTGCTAAAGAAGCGTTTCCTTGCGGATTGTCTTTCTGTGTTTCCATATCAATCTTAAAAAGCTCAATCAAAGTGTCTGTTACCTTTGGTGTATCAGATACTTTCAAAGTCGCTGTTTCGCCAGCTTTGATTGTCAATGGATAGATTGTTTTATCTACTTTATATCCTGCCGGTGCGGATAATTCCTTGATATAGACTGTGCCAGCCGTTACCTCTACAACGTCCGTATTTCCATTTTCATTAGTCGTAAGGGTGGTAAGCTGTTTCGTGCAGTTCTTATCAGCAAAGACACCGTATGTTGCACCAGCGATTGAGTAATTCCCGTTACCGTCTGTAATGCTGGTATTACTGGAAGTCTTTTGCAGTTTCGCATTTCCGACATTTAATTTCGCCCAGAATTGTCCCAATTCCTGCCCCTCGCCAGAGTAGATATAACCGCCACATTCATAGCGTCCTTTATTCTCTTTGACAAAGGCTTTTGCACCAGAGAAAACTTCGTCCTGCGTAGCTTTTGGAATTTCATCATAAGAAGCTCGCACGTTATCACATTGCCAGCCAAGATGTACGCTCAATCTCTGCCAGACAACACATTGTTCCAACAGATAGACTTGCTTGTAGTTCAGTTCCTTGTGAGCTTCGCTATACTGTTTAACATACTCTAAGGATAACGCCACATCTGAAATCTGGTCGGCACTCATGCGTGAGCTTGCGTCAGCTCTGGTCTTGTAGCCATTCTTAAAATCTGTATTGATGTCAATACAATAGGCAGTTTCGCCCTCAACTTTCATCATGCCCTCATTGAATGTCGAACCGATAGAACCGTCATTCATTACTTTTTCAATGATACCGACACGCTCTGCACTTTCCGTCCAGTATTGCTTGCTTTCAGCATGAACGGGTGTAGTTGGTAAAGCAGTAACGACAGTTGCAAGAGCTAAGAAGCCCGTACACAATCGTTTTAACATCTTTTTCATAAATCTAATGCTCCTTTCATTTTGGGTAATAAAATAGCCGTCCAATAAGAACGGCTGAAAATAGAAAAGGAACGTCATGTTAGGCGTTCCATAGTCTATGAGTTATTCAATTTTTTCTTGTTTCAATACTGATGTGCTGTACCATATCTTTGCATATCTAGGAAAACTTGCGTATCAAGGCTCATTCGTTAGTAGTAAATAAGTAGTAAATTGATGTGTTTGTTTCCTTGAAAATGCTGATAGATACTGTGTTTTAGCTGATAATCAGATTTTTATTGTGTTTTTGGAAATAAAAATAGATATATTCTAGTTACCAGATCACTCTTTAACCGCTGTTTCACTATCAGATAATTTATACCAATATATTTTAAAATAAATAAAGAAAATTTCATAGTATGAAAATATCACTTTACAAATAGGAATGACAAGTATAATATATAAGTGTAAACAGGAGGATAATAATATGAAAGTTATTGTTACTAAAGATTATGAAGAAGCAAGTCAGAAAGCAGCAGAAATCATGCTTGACGTTATCAAAAATAAACCAAACGCAAACCTTGGCCTAGCTACTGGTTCTACACCAATCCGTCTTTATGAATTAATGAGAGAAGATCATAAAGCTAACGGAACAAGCTACAAAGATATCAAATCATTCAACCTTGATGAATATTATGGTTTAGCACAGGATCATCCACAGAGTTATTACTATTTCATGTGCCATCAGTTATTCAATGAATTAGATATCGATAAGAATAATATCAATGTTCCTAAGGGTAAGGGATCTATCGAAGAAGTTTGTGATGAATACAATGCATTATTAGCTAAAAATCCAAGAGATATCCAGTTATTAGGAATAGGTTCTAATGGACATGTTGGTTTCAATGAACCAGGTACATCATTTGATTCAGTGACTCACTACATTGCATTAAAGCAAAGCACAATTGAAGACAACGCTAAGTTATTCTTCAATGGTGATTTAAGTGCTGTTCCTACTCATGCAATCACTATGGGTATTTCTAATATCATGGAAGCTAAGAAGGTATTATTAATCGCAACTGGTGAAAGAAAAGCTAAAGCAGTTAAAGGCTTAGTTGAAGGACCAGTAACAGAAGATTTACCAGCTTCTATTCTTCAGAAACATGAAGATGCAATCATCATCGTTGATGAAGCAGCTGCATCATTATTATCTAAATAATCTCTATAGGCGCTTAAGCGCCTTTTTTTGTGCTATAATTTTTTTGAGGTGATTTCATGAAGGCAATGAATAAAGACAATCCTAAATACAATGACTGCGTAGAAAGAGAATCACAGTTATATGAAAGAAAAGGTGATTTTAGAACACCTTTTATGAGAGATTATAATCGTATTATATTTACTACCGCCTATAGACGTTTAAAACATAAGACACAGGTCTTTTTTGCGCCTGATAATGATCATATATGTACGCGTGCTGAACATGTGAATCTAGTAGAATCTATCAGTTACACAATTGCTTATCAATTAGGACTGAATACTGAACTTACACGTGCTATTAGTGCAGGACATGATTTAGGACATGCTCCTTTTGGTCATGGTGGAGAAAAGATTCTTTCTTCTTTGTCTATAAAACATGGATTAGAACCTTTCTGGCACGAAAAGAATAGCCTTCACTTAATAGATGATTTATGTTTACTAGAGGATGATCAACATATTGAACATAATCTTGATCTCACCTATGCAGTAAGAGATGGCATTATAGCCCATTGTGGTGAAGTGAATCAAAGAAGAATTAAACCTAGAAGTGAAAAGATAGATTTAAAAGACTTTAAATCACCAGGACTTTATCAGCCTTATACTCTAGAAGGGTGTGTGGTGAAAATCAGTGATAAGATAGCTTATCTTGCAAGAGATATAGAGGATGCATGGAACTTACATATACTTAATGAAGAAGATATGAAAAGCTTAATAGAAGAAATTAATGCAGTTGTCCCAGAATTATTTAAAGCAATCAATAATGGAACAGTGGTCAATTACTTTATTCAAGATGTGATTCATAATAGTACCGAAGACTATATTGGTTTGTCTAATGAAGCTTTTGAAATTATGAAGATATTTATGAAGTTTAATTATCAAAAGATTTATGAAATAAAGAAGGTTAAGATTCATACGCAATATGTACAATTGATTCTAGAGAGTCTCTTTTCTTTCTTATATGAGTATGGACAACATGACAATTTTGTTTTAGACTTAAAAAAAGATGCAGAACGTTATCCACTCATTATTAATCATTATCTTAAATGGTTAACACGCTATAGTACTTTACTTCATGATGAACGTTATCAAAATTATATAGTCTATGACTTTGAGAATGATTCACTTGCTTTAGAAAAGAGTATTATTGATTATTTATCAGGGATGACAGATCATTTTATTATTGATGCATTTGATGAATTGCTTGCATATAGATAGGGGGGAGTTTTTATGCCAATTAATATTCCAGATGATTTACCAGCATATAAAGTTTTAACGGCTGAAAACATCTTTGTGATGAACCAGACACGTGCGACTACACAGCGTATTAGACCTTTAAAAATTTTAATTGTAAATATCATGCCTTTAAAGATTACAACAGAAACACAATTATTAAGATTATTATCTAATACACCATTACAGCTTGAAGTAGAACTTATTCATATGTCTACACATGATTCTAAGAATGTTCCTAAGGAACATTTACTTACTTTCTATAAGACATTTAAAGATATTAAAGAGAATTCTTATGATGGTATGATTATTACAGGTGCTCCTGTAGAACAGATGCCTTTTGAAGAAGTAGATTATTGGAATGAATTATGTGAAATACTTGAATGGGCCAAGACACATGTCTTTAGTTCTTTCTTTATCTGCTGGGCTTCACAGGCTGCTTTACATTATTATTATGGTATTGATAAGTACTTATTGAAGCATAAATTAACAGGTGTATATCGTCATCATACTAACCAAAGAAAGATGAGAAGAAAGATTTTAAGAGGTTTTGATTATCAGTTCTATGCACCACATTCACGTTATACAACTGTTTTAAAGGAAGATGTTGCAAGTAATTCTAACTTAGATATACTTGCTGAAAGTGATGATGCAGGAGTCTATTTGGTGGCTTCTAAGGATGGTTCTCAGTTCTTTGTGACAGGACATCCTGAATATGATCCAGACACATTAGATAAAGAATATAAGCGTGACAAAGAGAAACCAGGTGTCATTGCAGAACTACCTAAAAATTATTATCTTGATGATGATCCATCTCAGGAAATACAAGTAAAATGGCGTTCACATGCCTATCTTTTATTCTCTAACTGGTTGAACTATTATGTTTACCAGGAAACACCATATGATCTAAGTGATCTTCATGAACGTAAGAAATAAGCCATCTTCCTAGGTGGCTTTTTATATTAGGAGGTGATTTTTGTGTTATTTATTCCACTCATTATATTATTGATCTTATATTTCATGTATTGCATGCTTATGCGTTATGAATCACGCACCTTGTGGAGTGGTGTTGGGTTCTTTGGGCTTTCACTTATGACTATTATTACAGCTTTCTTCTATGCGTTCTTCTATTCTGAAACATTAACTCATTATCCACTTATTATGGATATAGGGGTTCTATTAGCCGCTGTTGCAGTTCTGGTTATCCTATTTTTTCCACTTGCAACTATTATTATGTTCTTTGTAGAAGGAATTAAAGTCATTAAACATGAAGGATTGAAATTCACTAACCTTCTATCTCTAGGATTTTCGATAGGATTATTTGTTTATCTATTTATAGGACCAATCTTTTTTAAGTCTTCTAATAAAATAATGACAGTTCTCTATGCAATCATATCATTTACGGTTCTCTATTTCTTATCCGTTCTTGCTAGCTATTGCCTTTCTGCTTTCCTAAATACGTTCCACTTATTTAAATCTAGAAAACTGGATTATATAATAGTATTAGGAGCAGGCATCAAAGGAGAACAGGTCACACCATTACTAGCGAGTAGAATTGATCAAGGAATAGAAATCCTAAAAAAGAATCCAAAAGCCTTGCTCATCATGTCTGGAGGACAAGGCAAGGGAGAAGATATTCCTGAAGGAGAAGCCATGGCACGATATGCCATCAATAAAGGTATTGATGAGAGTAAGATAATCATTGAAGACAAATCTACGAATACAAAAGAAAACCTCTTATTCTCATCAAAACTTATGACTAAAGAATCTCCACGAGTTGGACTTGTTACTACGTCCTATCATGTTTTTAGAGCCTTGATACTTGCAAAAGACTTAGGAATTAGATGTATTGGCTTTGGTTCAGTCACTAAATGGTATTTTACATTAAATGCTTTGATTAGAGAATTCATAGGTTACTTAAGCGTGACATGGAAGAAGCATAGTATTGTGATTATTCTCTACAGTATATTTGTTGTTATTTTTTCGATTGTGAGGTAAATGATTATGGGTGCATTAAGTGTATTTTTTCTAATGGGCATATTGTCTACGCTATTTCTTATCTTTGTATCTTTATTTATAGGTATACTTTGTACTTATGTAGTAGGTTATCTTTTTGAAGGATTCCTTGTCTCTTCATTATTAGATACTAAAACCTATCGCGGCTGGATTCCTTTCTATAATAAATATTTACTAGGAAATATCACAGGAGATCATGTGCTTGGTATTATATCTTCTATCTGTGCACTTCCTGTATTAATTATTGGATATGTCTTATTTGTGATGGACGAATTAAACTATCTTTTATTTGTTGTGTTTCTAGTCATATTAATTATTGGTTTTATTGTCGATCATATTATTGCTTATCACTTCTTATCTAAAAGATGTAAATATGCATCATGGCTTATTGTAGTGAGTGTTCTCACATGTGGATTCCTTCGTCCTATTATATTATTCATTACTAAAAATTATAATCATGTAAGCAAATCTTAATATTTTTGTAAGGAAATTGAGATGTTTCTTTTCAACATTTCACGATATAACTATTGTGAGGTGAAAAGAAATGCGAGTATTCAAGAAATGTCTTTTAGTTCTAGGAATTCTATTACTCATATTATCAGGATATATTATATTTCGTTCAGATACTTTTATAGAAGATGCTTCTACAAATCACGGCTGGAATCTTATGCTTGTGAATCATACAAGTAAAATACCAGATAACTATAAAGTGATACTTACAAAGCTAGATAATGGGAAAGAAGTAGATTCACGTATCGTTCCTGAACTATCACAAATGTTTAGAGATGCGAGAAAAGATGATATTTACATGCAGGTGAATGAAGGATATCGATCATCTTATTCACAGCAGAAGATCCTGGATAATCGTACAAACTATTATAAAAATAAAGGTTTATTTACGCTTCTTGCAAGAAGATATGCATTAAATTATGTATCAGCCCCAGGTACAAGTGAACATCAATTAGGACTTGCAGTGGATATAGTAGGGGATAACCGTTATACAACTAATCAGTCTGCTTATAGATGGTTAGAAAGAAATGCATATAAGTATGGTTTTGTGAAACGTTATCCTAAGAATAAAACATCTATAACACATATTAAGAATGAACCATGGCATTATCGTTATGTAGGTAAAAAAGCTGCTTTAAAGATGCATCAGAAGAATCTATGTTTAGAAGAGTATGTAGAGAGTCTGTAATAGACTCTCTTTTGTTTATGGTATAAACTGATACCTGGAGGTATTTTTATGGATTATAGCAAATTACTTGTTGAAGACATTCATTCTGTCACAATGGCGACTATTAATAATGAAGGAAAACCAATCACAAGAATCATAGATCTTATGTTGTATGATGAAGAAGGTATTTACTTCTTAACTGCAAGAGGTAAGAGTTTCTATAAGGAACTGATGGACCAGGAGTATATTTCCTTAACAGGACTTAAAGGAAAAGTATCTTTTAGTTTAAGTGGTAAGGTTAAGAATATTGGGTCTCATAAACTTGATGAGATTTTCCTAAAGAATACTTATATGCAGTCTATCTATCCAGAAGATACAAGAAAGGCATTGGATGTCTTCTGTTTATATGAAGCATCTGGTGAATATTTTGATATCAGTGACCCAGCACATATTAAAAGAGCACCTATTACTATTAATAGTAAGGAACATGGTACTTATTATACCATTACTGACCGCTGTATTCATTGTGGCAAATGTGAGACTATATGTCCTCAACGTTGTATTCATAATGAAGTAATAGATGTTTCACAATGTCTTCATTGTGGGGCCTGTTTAGAGATATGCCCAGTACAGGCAATCGAGTTTAAAGGTGTAAAGAAACGTCGTAAGGAAGATGTCTGTTTAATGAATATGTGTATGATTGAAGATGATAAAGGACATGTCTTAGTTCAGAATAAAATCAATGATTCTTATACTGGTATTACTTTTCCTGGTGGTCATGTAGAAAAAGAAGAAATATTCAAAGATGCCATGATTAGAGAAGTGAATGAAGAAACAGGTCTTACAATTAAGAATCCATATTTATGTGGTTTATATCATTGGTATAAGCATTCTATTCATAATATTATTCTAGTCTATAAGGCAAGTGAGTATGAAGGATTTCTTCATTCAAGTGATGAAGGAGATGTATATTGGATTGATAAAGAAGATTTTCTAAATCAGCCACTCGCAACAGGTATGGAGTATGTATGGGATATTGTTCATAAGCAACATCAAGAATGTATTATGTCCAATATGGGAGAACATAAAAGAGGGGATTTATTCTAAATAATAACTTTTTTGAATACCCACAAACCACAGGTCAGTGAAAATTAAATTTCAGAAGCACCGATTAAACGGCGTTCATGAAGCTGAACCAGACACATGAATTTCCCATCTGTTCTATAATTAGATTAGAAATTAGATGGAGGTATAATCATATGTCAAACAAAGTATTAAAGCCTAAGAAAGCTTCTCTTTATCAGTTCACTCAGAAATATTCCAACAATA
>NZ_RCYB01000028.1 GCF_004168205.1 Catenibacterium sp. co_0103
TTGACCTTAAGAACATGATAAATGATTTATGAAATAAACAAAACAGATAGCAGAAAACTGCCCCTAAAAAGTTGACAGCATAAAAGCAAAGCCAGGAGTTCATACCCCTGACTTTTTCAAAGCTTGAGTAAACCCCAAGTCTATTTAGTTACTCACTAAGAACCTGCCAAATAGGCAGGTTCTTTTCTTTTTAGCACTTCGCAAAAGAAAGTGCTAATTTTTAGCACTCAAGTGTTGACTTTGCTAAAAGAGTGACTATAATAGTAGTTGTAATCGATAGAGAGGTTACTAAGAAATAAGAAAAACGTTGAGAGAGGCGAACAAATATGAAATATTATCCAAATTTTAGTGATGTGTTTGATGATTTATTTGATTCAGGAGTCAATACTACAAAAGCAAATACAATGTTATGTGATATTCGTGAAACTGAAAATACTTATGAAATGAATATTGCTCTTCCTGGATATAAGAAAGAAGATATTGCTTTGGAACTTAAGAATGGCTACTTAAAAGTATCAGCATCTGCTAAAAAAGAAGAAACAGCAGGACGTATTGTAAGACGTGAAAGATATAGTGGTAACTGTTCTAGAAGCTTCTATGTAGGTGAAGAATTTACCGAAGAAGATATCAAAGCTAAGTTTGATAATGGTGAATTAATGATTTCAGTTCCTAAGGAAGCTCCAAAGAGAGTAGAAAAGAAATCAATTACAATCTACTAATAACACGAGACGAAGAATCCCATGTTTAAATTTGATAAAGGAGATGTTATTTATGAGATTTTTACCTGGTTTCTATGATGTGTTTGATGATATGTTTGATGATGGCTGGATGAGTCCATCAACTAATGCAATGCAGTGTGATATCAAGGAAGTAGACAACAACTATGAAATGAATATTGCTCTTCCTGGATATAAAAAAGAAGATATTTCTCTAGACTTGACTGATGGTTATTTAACAGTTTCTGCTAATACTAATCAGGATAAGGAAGAAAAAGATAAGAATGGTAAGGTTATCAGAAGTGAACGTTATACAGGAAGCTGTTCAAGAAAGTTCTATGTTGGTGAGGGTTATAAAGAAGAAGACTTCACTGCTAAGTTTGAGAATGGTGAATTAATGATCACTTTCCCTAAGACTGAACCTGAAAAGATTGAAGAAAAGAAACCTATTATGATTGAATAGTTCATAACACGAGACGAAAAATCCCATGTTTAAATTTGATAAAGGAGATGTTATTTATGAGATTTTTACCTGGTTTCTATGATGTGTTTGATGATATGTTTGATGAAGGATGGATGAGTCCAACTACCAATGCAATGCAGTGTGATATTAAGGAAGTAGACAACAACTATGAAATGAATATTGCTCTTCCTGGATATAAGAAAGAAGATATTTCTCTAGACTTGACTGATGGTTATTTAACAGTTTCTGCTAATACTAATCAGAATAAGGAAGAAAAAGATAAGAACGGTAAGGTTATCAGAAGTGAACGTTATACAGGAAGCTGTTCAAGAAAGTTCTATGTTGGTGAGGGTTATAAAGAAGAAGACTTCACTGCTAAGTTTGAGAATGGTGAATTAATGATCACTTTCCCTAAGACTGAACCTGAAAAGATTGAAGAAAAGAAACCTATTATGATTGAATAGGCATTTGAAAAGGAAGTACGAGCTTCCTTTTTTTATACTGTTCGCATGTAATTATAGACCTGTTTCTTAAAACTCTCCCAGCTCATTGACCCAAACTGCCCTTCTATCATTGGTCTAGGACATTCTTTTCCTGACCAATCATGATGCATACGGAGTTGATCTACACTGAGGTTATATTGTTTTAATAATGCAGCTGCTAGTTTGGCTGCATTTTTTTCTGCCATATATAAATGGCCATCTGAATTGACACATATTTCTATCGCAATAGACGCACCATTACCTGGCATGACACCATCTCCAGCATGTCCTGCCTGCTGGTTAAGTGGTAATGATTGGTAGATACAATGATTATCCACTGTATAATGCCAGGAAGCAGAACGTACATTACCTGTATATTGAAGTTTAGCATGACTCAAAGCATCGGCTCCTTTACTTGTATTATCTGTTGTATGGATTGTAATATACAGCGGTCTCATAGCGTAATGTGTACGATGGCTACTTGCTTCAGGAATCATATAATCTTTGTAGAGTGGTATACCTGTCGTATTCTCTATAGAATTATTGACATCTATACTCACATATTGAGAAGAGACCCACCCCTTCCCTTCTATATACATATAGCGTCCTGCTTCTTTTGTGACATGATAACTTCCTGCAGGAGCAGTATTAGAAGTGGCATAGTAAGAGAATGGTGCACTATACAGCGTCTTAGAAGTACTAAATGTAATTGTATTAGAGATTGTAAGAGGATGTACACCCACATAACTCTTATGACTATATTTCTTACCATCTAGCCCTGTATAAGTCAGTCCATCAAAACTACTACATTCTATTGGTCTAGATAAGAGATGGTTACTTATTAATATATGATCACTTTTAATAATGACTTGTGTTGGTGTATAGCTAGGAAAACTAATAATAAGTAATACTACAACCAATATATTCTTCAGTATTCTCTTCTGTTTTATTGTCAGCTTTTGATGTTTCATAAGTTTATCCTTCTTCCATTGCATTGTCATTATAATACTATTACAAGATTATGAATAATTTTTTAACTTCACCAACCCATTAACATACTGTAATTTCCATTGATTCAAAAATGAAAACGCTTATTTTTTCACAAGACCTTTATAAGCCTAAAAATCGCTATTTTAAGCCCTTTTTATACTATTTTTTACATGCTGTTTTCTTGAGTTTCATTGACTTTAAAAGCATGGTGTCATATAATTTTGACAGGTGATAACCCTCACCTTGAATCAACAGTCATTTAGTAATGAAAGGAGTAAAAAAATGATTTATTCAAAAGAAGTTGAAGAAATGTATTGCGTTAAACAGGGCGGCAATCATGGTTGTGCCCCAATTCCTGAAGAAGGCAAATGGGTTTATTCTAAAGAAATCAAGGATATTTCTGCTTACACTCATGGTATCGGATGGTGTGCTCCACAGCAGGGTGCTTGTAAACTTTCTTTAAATGTTAAGGAAGGTATCATTGAAGAAGCACTTATCGAAACTATCGGATGTTCAGGTATGACTCATTCTGCAGCTATGGCAGCTGAAGCTTTAGTTGGTAGAACTTTACTTGAAGCATTAAACACTGACTTAGTTTGTGATGCTATCAATACTGCAATGAGAGAATTATTCTTACAGATCGTTTATGGACGTTCTCAGTCTGCTTTCTCAGAAGGTGGTTTAGTAGTAGGTGCTGGTCTTGAAGACTTAGGTAAAGGTTTAAGATCAATGGTAGGTACATCTTATGCTACTAAGAAGAAAGGTCCTCGTTACCTCGAATTAACTGAAGGTTACATTACTAGAGTTGCTTTAGATAATGATGACCAGATCATCGGTTACGAATTCGTAAATCTTGGAAGAATGATGGACATGATCAAAGCTGGAGAAGATGCTAATGAAGCTGTTAAGAAGGCAACAGGTTCTTATGGACGTTTTGCTGATGCTGCTAAGTACATCGATCCAAGAAAGGAATAATTAGGAGGTAGAACAATGGCTATTACATTTGAAGGTTATGAAAGAAGAATCAACCAGATCAATAAAACTTTAAACGAATATGGTATCAAAGATATCGAAGAAGCTAAGAAGATCTGTGATGATAAAGGTATTGATGTTTATAACATCGTTAAATCTACTCAGCCTATCTGCTTCGAAAATGCTTGCTGGGCTTACACTGTAGGTGCTGCAATCGCAATCAAGAAAGGTGATGTTAAGGCTGCTGATGCTGCTAAGACAATCGGTATTGGTTTACAGTCATTCTGTATTCCTGGATCAGTTGCTGATGACCGTAAAGTAGGTTTAGGTCATGGTAACTTAGGTTCAAGACTTCTTGATGAAGAAACTCAGTGTTTCGCTTTCTTAGCTGGTCATGAATCATTCGCAGCTGCTGAAGGTGCAATCAAGATCGCATTAAACGCTAACAAAGTTCGTAAGCATCCTTTAAGAGTTATCTTAAATGGTTTAGGTAAAGATGCTGCTAAGATCATCTCAAGAATCAATGGTTTCACATATGTTGAAACTCAGTTCGATTATTTCACAGGTGAGGTTAAAGAATTATCTAGAACTGCTTATTCAGATGGTGACAGAGCTAAGGTTAACTGCTATGGTGCAGATGACGTACGTGAAGGTGTAGCTATCATGCATAAGGAAGGTGTAGATGTATCAATCACTGGTAACTCTACTAACCCAACTCGTTTCCAGCATCCAGTTGCAGGTACATATAAGAAAGAATGTATCGAACAGGGTAAGAAATACTTCTCAGTTGCTTCAGGAGGAGGAACTGGTCGTACATTACATCCAGATAACATGGCTGCAGGACCAGCTTCATATGGTATGACTGATACTATGGGTCGTATGCATAGTGATGCTCAGTTCGCAGGTTCTTCATCAGTACCAGCTCACGTTGAAATGATGGGCTTAATCGGTATGGGTAACAACCCAATGGTAGGTGCTACTGTTGCAGTTGCAGTTGCTATTGAAGAAGCTAGCAAATAATTAATTCAACACTTAAAGTCCTGATTTATTCAGGGCTTTTTCTTTACTACAATGAATACAAAAAGAAGCAATAAGAACGCTGAATCCTGGAACTGAATAAAAAAGATATTCTTATTAATAGTTTTATGGGATATTAATGCAGGGACAAAGATCAACTTATTAAAGAATCAGGTAATATAGCCTAATATCTTGCCAAAGCAGCCACTGCATTAGATATTATTCTTGAGGGTAATCTTAATACACTACACAAACGATATCCTGATGGATTTAATACAGGTGCTTTTTTCAACAGACAAAGAGAGGATTGATTCTATTACAGAGTCAATCCGATTTCTTTAGATTTCATAATCAATGACACTAACTTTCTTCATCTTAGATCTTTCATTAAAGCTTTCATTTGAGTTAGAATATTAACTTCCAAAAAAAAACGCATATGATCTGGATCATTATCAATTTCCTAGTAAAAAAAGATAAGATCACCTGCTTTTCTATCTTTCCACTTTCCTTGATTCTTATCGTTGTTTGTATTCGTTTGAATAAATGCTATACTATGAGCAAGGAGAATTGATTGTTATGAAACCAATTAAAGATATTGATTCAGATAATAATAATGTTAGTCTTCCTGAAACAATCGAAAATAAGTTAAATGAAGCAGAAATAGATTATGAAGAAGGAAGAAATCATACTGAAGAAGAAATATGGGGAATGTTTAGTAAAAAGTATGGATTTGAGTTATAAAATATTATCTTAACTCTATGAAAAGGAAACAGTGCACAAAAAGAGGATTGAATCTGTACTTACAGAGTCAATCCTCTTTCTTTTAATTCCAATAATCTAAGTAATCATATTCAGTATAACTACTAATAGATGCAAATTTCTGATATGTATCTCTATCCATAACAGCATATTTACTTGTTTTATTCTCTGTCTTAGTCACAAGAACATTTGTATCTCTAGAAAGTCTATAGAAACGATACGTATTTCCTTTTAATACAACACTGTAAGCAGGTGAACCATAACGAGCTTTGCTTTCATCATACTTAGTAACACCTTCTGGTAACTGATCAATAAATTCTAAACTATTAATCTTAGAAGAAACAGAAGTAGACTTATATAAAGAATAAGCTGTCTTCTTTTCACCACTTACATCAGCCTTTAATAAATATGCATTAGAACTAGGGAATACAAATACAGCCATTACACCAATAAACAAACA
Organism: Catenibacterium sp. co_0103; assembly: GCF_004168205.1. Taxonomy (GTDB): domain Bacteria; phylum Bacillota_I; class Bacilli_A; order Erysipelotrichales; family Coprobacillaceae; genus Catenibacterium; species Catenibacterium mitsuoka_A. Next base: position 5,860 of record NZ_RCYB01000028.1, read on the forward strand.
TACAATAATACCTGTAATTATCTTTTTCTTAGAATTCATTTTGTTTTCCTCCTCTTATATTATATCAAGAAGGTAAATCTCTCTTCTACTACATGTATATTATTAGTTAATAATTTTTTTGTTATAGATATAAATAATAGTGAACTCATATATATTGTGTGTAAATACTCAAAACCCCTTCGTCAGAAGGGATTATAAGAACTTATCTAATTCAGTTTTTACCTGTTCATTGATTTTATTAGTAGGATGATCAATTCTATGACCTCTCATGATAACAGATTCAATATGTCTTAATGCCAGTAAATCATCTAATGGATTATCCTTTGTGGCAATCATATCAGCTGACTTACCTACTTCAATAGAACCTGTCTCATCATCAATATCAGCCATTCTAGCCGCCTGTAATGTCGCACAATAAATTGCATATGCATTACTTACACCAACATACTTATGGAAGTAATATAGTTCTCTCCAGAAGTCATATTGTGTAATCCAAGGACATCCTACATCATTCCCTAATACAATAGGAATATCATTTTCTAATGCCTGTTTCGCACATTCTATAATTCCATCAAATACGACTTTACCATTGAATTGTTCTACTTCTGATGCGTCAGTAATAGAACGATCAAATAAAGCATATGGTAAGGCTGGTGATAATGTAGTACATAGGAATGCATGATTTTCTTTAAATAACTTTATCATATGATCATCGAGTTTTGCCCCATGCTCAATCGAATCTACACCATTTTCTAAAGCCACTCTGACACCATCAGATGATTCTACATGAGCAGCAACTTTAAAGCCTAATTCATGTGCTTTATCACAAACCGCTTTAACCATTTCAGGAGCCATCTTTAATTCTCCAGGAACACCCTTTTCCTTTGCATCTAGAACACCACCTGTAATCATTAATTTAATTAAATCGACATTTTGTTCCTTTGCTTTACTTACCTGTAAAAGTGCATCATCAATTGTTTCAGCTGCAATTGCTACACTCCCTGCCATATGACCATGAGGGACTGAAATGCCTTCATTACCTGCTAAAATACGTGGACCTCTCTTCTTCCCACAATTAATTTCATCACGTACACGTGTATCAAAATCTCTAATACCACCTACTGTTCTAATCGTAGTGACACCACTGAGTAACTCCATTTCCGCAAACCCACTCACCATATTATGAGCAATAGCACGAGTAAGTGGATTACTCATTAAGAAGTTTACTAACTTTGCATTATCTCTCTGTTTCTTTTGTGGTTTCCCATTACCAGCTAAGTGTACATGCATATTAATAAGACCTGGCATAATATAGTTCCCTTTTAAATTAACTACATTATAACCTGTTAAACCAGCTTCTTCTTGTAAAACAATATTCTTAATTTTTCCCTGTTCTACAAGAATAGCGTAACCTTTCTTAACCTGCATCTCCTTGGTACCATCTATTATTTTTCCATTAATATAAGCATCCTTCATTATGCTCATCCCTCTCTTATATCTATGATATCATATTCACTTCACATTATAATTTGTACATCTCACTTCTTTTGTAAGAAAAAAGAAGAGATAGCATTACACTATCCCTTCAAAGATTTAGTCTTTTTTCCTCTTCACAGATACAAAACCTGCTAGAGATAAAGCCATAGCAGATACTAATCCGAATAATGAAGTTGGATCACCTGTCTTAACAGTATCATCCTTCTTATCTTCTGGCTTAGTTTCAGGTTTCACTTCTGGTTTTGTTTCTGGCTTAATTTCAGGCTTTTCAGATGGTTTTTCTGGAACAGTTGGTTTTTCTGGTTCAATTACAACCTTTTCTTCTAAAGCATTTACTGCTTTAGTTAACTTAGCCACAACTTCATCCACTTCTACCTGAGTTGCATTTTCTTTGTCAAGACCCTTAGCTTCTGCAACAACATTCATTAATGCAGTCCAAGATTCTTCAGTATACTTAATTTCATCTAATTTTCTTAATTTCAGCAAGTTTTGCATCTAAAGCAGTTGTATCACCCTTAAGAACATCTAAGCCCTTAATAGCGTCTTCTAGCTTATTAGTTGCTTCATTAACTTTTTCCTGAGAAGCATCTTTGTTTTCAAATACAGTTTTTGCATCATTTAATGCCTTAGTAAATGCATCACGTGCTTTCTTCACAGCCTTATTTAATATTTCTTCAGAGATAGCTTCAGCTTTAGTCACTGCTTTTTCAAGATCAGCCTTATTTACTTTAGAAACTACCTTTAAGTTCTTCATAGCTGTACGTAATGCATTGATTACTTCCTCATTATTTAAATCTTCTCTTGCATAAGCTTTCTGTGCTTCTACTAATGCGTCTAAGAATGTATCAACAGAATCACTTGTCTTATCAGTTAAATCCTGATTATAAGCTTCTGTTAATAAATCTTTAAGTTCAGTTGTTTCTTCAACCTGATCATAAGTAAACTGTACTTCTGCAATCTTATACCAGCTTTCACTTGCTTCTTTCATCACAAGTTTTACATACTTCACTGACTGTTTATCAAATGTAAATGACTGTTCAAGAGTATCTGCAGTCATTCTTAAATTACCTACAGTTGTCCAATTTTCTTTATCTGTAGAAACCATGATATCAGCATTCTTAATAATATCTGAGCCTGGTCTTTCAGGTGCAGAGATCTTAATACCACTCATATTTACTGTCTTAGGTAAAGTAAATGTAATATGTTTACCTACCTTCTGAGCATCATTGAACCAAGCGAATGTCTCTCTATTACCATCAAACATCTTTTCATAGCTATATTTATCACTTGGAGATACACCTAACTGCCAATATCCATCAGATGCTTCAATACTAGGAACAGTACCATCACGTTTCATTAAACCATTTCTAGCAGCAACTAATGCATCATATGCAGTCTTTACTGCTTCATCAGTCACTTCTTCACCATAAAGAACCTTCTTGCCATTCTTTACAGTTTCTAAATATTCAGGATATCCTGATGCATATCCGTTATCAGCCATTGGGTTTTCTACTTCTACCCATAATGCATAATAAACACGTTTAACTGCTTTCTTCTTAGCGTTATTTAACGCAGTCAACATAGCATCTACATCCTGCTGTAATGCATCCTTATCATCATAAAGTTTCTGTGCTTCATCTAATGCAGTTTTATATTCACCTAGTGTTGCACCAATGTATACATTTTCATCTAAAGCATTATCTAAAGCAGCCTTTAAGTCAGTTTTATCTGTGTAGATTTCATAAGTAAAAGTGAAAGTATCACCCTTCTTACTATATGTACCAGTTGCACTATCTTTATCAGACACTAAACGATAACCATAAATCTTTTCAGCAGTGAAGTTATATTCATCACCGATATTACCATAACGAGTTACAGGACTCTTTAATTCCTTACCATCTTTATCTACATATTTAATAGTCACTTTACCTAAAGAATCAGCTGGTAAGATTGATCCAGAATCTGGTAAAGTAGAACCCTTATCAAATGCTGCAACATGTCCAAGCTTTGCATAATTAGCCTTAAACTGGTTATGAGAAATAATACTATTAGACTTTGTATTCCATGCTTTAGTAGCAAGTGCACGCATTTCATTTGCGATATCTTCAGTAATAGTATCTTCATCACATACATCAGCCTTATCACACCAGATTGCAAGTGATGCACCCTTAATAGCTGGGTTATCATCAGCAATAGTATTCGCCTGGAATTTACCTGGAGTCCATTCGTCAAAGATTAACTTATCAGAATTCAAATTATCAAATGAATGCTGTTTACGTCCATCATTTGGCATTGATGGTCTTAATACATAATAGAAGAAACTAGCATTTACGTTATAAATAGTATCATGACCCTTATCTAAGAATGTCTGAAGTTTTGCGATACTATAGTTCCAAGACATCTGACTCCAGAAATCAATACCAATATACTTATGCATTTTGATCATCTGTTTATTCTGTCCCCAGGAATTTTCTCCATAGTAGATACCATCATTCCAAATACGTGGAGTAAATCCTTTTTCATGTACATGTTCTGCTAAGTCATTGATATATTTCGCAATAACATCTTTCCAAGTTGCATTAGGATCAATGTTTTCTCTTGCATAGTTATCTAGTACTTCTTTGTACTGAGTAGTGAAAGGTGCACGGTCAAATTCCATATATTCATCCCCACCGATGTGGAAATCTGTACATCCTTTAAATAATTCCATATATTCATCATATAAGCTATAAATATACTTAATCGCTTCAGGATTAGTAACATCTAAACCTGATTTATAATTATTACCATATTTATCTTTCTGTCCATATTCTGGATGTGCTCTTAAAATCTGGTCAACATGGCCTGGAGAGTCAAATGATGGAATAACTTTCACACCATATTTCTTTGCTTCAGCAAGAATTTCTCTTACATCAGCTTTAGTTAAATGCTGTTCAGATACGATTGATGGATCTGTTTCACATTCAATACGGAAACCTAGGTTTTCTGAGAAATGCATCTGGATTGCATTCATCTTGAAGTAAGACATTTCTCTGATCTGTCTGATGAACCATTCTTTAGAAATATACTTACGAGCCATATCTACATGAATACGACGTTCAGCAACATTAGGGTAGTCTACGATTTCACCATAAGCTAAAGTGTTATTATTCGCAATTGAAAGCTGTTCAAGAGTACGTAAACCATATAATACAGCTGTTTCACTTGCACCAGTTAAATGGATACCAGTGTCATCAATTGTAATCTTATAAGCTTCTTTACTTGTAGTCTTATCAGTAATTTCTGATACAGGCTTAATATCAATAGTGATATCAGTTGGTGTTCCGTCCTGATTATAAAGCATAGCCTGAGCATCACTAGAAACAATCTGTTTTGCCATGAATTCAGAATTCACTAATTTAACAATTTCAGCAAGTCTTTCATTCTTTAAGTTAGCTTCATTAGCTACAATAACGAACTTTGAATCCTTAGTCATAACCCATGTCTTATCAGACGCATCTTTAGTATATGACTGTAGGATAGGTGTTGTTGCAGCAACGAGCTGTTCATTAGTCATTGTTCTTTCAATAATAGCTGATGTACCATTGTACGCTTGAGCCACAATAGCACCACTTGAAAGAGTCATAGAAGAAACGAGCATAACGCTCATTAACACACGTTTCATATTATTCTTGTTCATTGTATTATTCCCTATCAAGTAAGAGGCAGGCAAACCTGCCTCTTACGTATTAATTAAATTTTTTTCTTTTTAAAGAGATATAAACGATAGCTGAAACAGCCATTAATGCAACCATACCTAAAATCATAGTAGAATCACCTGTCTTAACAGTGTCATCCTTCTTATCTTCTGGTTTAGTTGCTGGCTTTTCAGTTGGTTTTTCTGGAACAGTTGGTTTTTCTGGTTCAATTACAACCTTTTCTTCTAATGCGTCTACTGCTTTATTTAACTTAGCTGCAGCTTCATCAATTTCTTTCTGAGTTGCATTTTCTAAGTCAATAGCCTTTACTTCTTCTACTACAGCCATTAATGATGCCCAAGATTCAGCAGTATATTTGCTTTCGTCTTTCTTACTAGCAGCTTCAAGAGCTGAATTAAAAGCTTCTGGATTACCTCTAATAACCTTTAATCCATCTAATGCTTCATTTAATGTCTTAACTGCTGCATCGATTTCTTCCTGAGTAGGTTCATCCTTCGCAAGAACAGCCTTGGCATCAGCTAATGCTTTGTTGAATACTTCAACGTTCTTTTTAATTGCTTTATTTACTTCTTCTTCAGTTAAAGCATTAGCCTTAGCAATTGCTTCATCAAGAGCATCTGTATTCACAACAGGTGCATCAACTAAACCTTCAATAGCCTTATTTAAGCGATTGATGACTTCTTCATTTTTGATATCTTCAGCCACTAATGCCTTCTGAGCTTCAATAAGAGCTTCTAAGAATTCATCTCTAGATGCAACTGTCTTGCCTTCTAAATCTTCTTCCTTAGCTTTTTCAATCAAGTCTTTTAATGTAGTATCTTCACCAATGGATTCTAATACGAACTCAACTTCAGAAATCTGATACCAAGCACCATATCCTGAATTGATGTAGATTCTTACATACTTTATTTCCTGAGCATCAAAGTCAAATCTCTTTTCTAATGGATCTGTACCCTTTAATGTACCTACTGTTGTCCAGTTTACCTTATCAGCAGAAATCTGAACTTCAGCATCACGTAAAATATCACCCTGGTCTGCCTGTACAACATTCACACCTGATAATTTTACTTTACCTGGGAATGTGAATAACACTTCATCCCCAGCTGTCTGGTTAGCACCAAACCAACACTTAGAATTACGGTTACCATCAATCATATTGTTGTATGAGTACCAGCCATAGTATCCCTTAGTTGCAGAAATAGTAGGCTTATCTGCAGCTTTTTTAATTAATGCTTTCTTCGCATTCATGATGTTATTATAAGCAGCTTCAGCTGTTTCAACATCTAAGTTTTCATCTTTAAGAGTGTTTTTTCCGTTATTAACGGCATTCATATAAGCCTGATATCCAGATGCATAAGCAGCATCACTTACTGGATAATAAGCTTCTACGTATAACTTATAGAATTTAGCCTTTACAGCTTTTTCTTTTGCAGTACGAAGTGCAGCTAATGTTTCATCAACTTTCTTCTGTCCTGCTGTAGGATCTTCTTTAACGTCTTTCGAAGCGTCTAAAGCATCTTTATATTCCTTTACTGTTTCAGGAATATAATCCTTAATCACTAATGCATTATTCACTTCTTTGATTAATGCTTCCTTGTCAGTAAATGTCTTATAAGTTAAAGTGATTGTTTTGTTTTCTTTATATGTACCAGTTAATGATTCACTTGCTTTTTCAAACTTATAACCATAAAGTTCCTTAGGTTCAATAGTGTATTCATTGTCCTTTAAGCCATATAAAGTTTCTGTAGGTTCAATTGTCTGTCCAAATTCATTCTTATATTCAATTGTAAGTGCAACAGACTGCCCTTCATAAAGAACCTGACCTGGTTCTGGTAGGACACTCTTATAACCAGGAACGCGTCCAATCTTATCAAATGCCTTCTTTACATCAGCATATTCAGGCATTGAATCTGATGTGTTCCACATCTTATAAGCAGTTGCACGTGTTCTATAGAAGATGTTATTGGCCACTGAATCCTGTGTCATATAACCTGGAACATCACACCAAACTGCATAAGAACCACCTTTTACAAAGTTTGCGTAAGGTTTGTTATAAGTCTGTGGAATACCACCCTGTAACGTTGAGAACTTACCTGGATTCCATTCTCTATAAATTCTATCTCCTTCAGGACATGCATTCTGTAACCACCAAGAAGATAATACATAATACATGTAAACATCAGAGAAGTTGATAACTTTGTTACCATTCTGTACAAACTTTTCGATACTTGCACAGTTCTGTGGAGCAGCCCAATAACAGATTTCGATATCTGGATCTAACTTATATCCAGTATAATTTCCATACATCACACCATCGTTCCAAGTTCTAGGAGTCATACCCTTTGACTTAGCGATTGCAGATACTTCATTGAAGTATTCCATGATCTGTACATACTGTTCATTAGAGAAGTTAGAGAATTTTTCTAAGAATTCATCTCCACCAATGTTAAATCTCTTACATCCAGCTTCTGAGAAGAAATCAATAAATTCTGTCATTAAATCGATTAAGAAGCCGCGTGCTTCGTCATTTGTAAAGATATTAAAGCACTGTGCTCTTCTACCATCAGATGGGAATAAGCTTGCACAGCTATAGTCAGATGGTAAATATCTTAGAACTGCACCAAGGTGACCTGGAGAGTCTAAAGATGGGATAACTTCGATATGATATTCATTTGCAACCCGAATAATTTCTAACATATCCTGTTTAGTGAGATACTGGTCATTTACATACTGGAAGCCATCAATTGCTTCAAGAGTATCACTCTGTAATCTGAAACCTTCGTTTTCAGAGAAATGAAGCTGAATTGAATTGTATTTCTGCCAAGATAAATCCTTGATTAATGAAATGATCCAATCCTTTGTGAAGAACTTTCTTGCACAGTCCAAATGGAATGAGCGGTCTTCAACATCAGAATAGTCAATAATATTTCCCTTAGTTAAAACATTGTCACCTTCAATTAACATCTGAATCACAGATGTTAAACCATAATAGATTCCTGTTTCATCTTCTGCAGAAATAGTAATATTATTCTTAATATCTACTGCATAAGCATCATTTTTACCAGTTAAATCTGGATTAGTTCCCATTTTTACAATGATGTCATTATCTGCAGCATTTTCTAATGTACCAAAAACAATCTGTGGTGCTTCTGCTAAAACACCTCTGTCTGCTAACTGCGAACTTGCACGTTTCAAATCACGTAATAGCACTTCATTATTAAGTGTCTTTTCATTTGAAACCACAAGTAAACGGCTTTTCTTTGGCAATGTAAATGTGTCTGAATCCTTTGTGTAGCTCTGTACATTTGGATAAATCACATTAGGTGCCGCAAAAGCTGGTGCAGCTGCAGAAGCAACTCCCGATAGCGCAATAATTGCAGCTAAGCCTACTTCAACAATTTTTTTCCCTTTCATTATTTCACCTCTTTCTTTGTTGATAAGACTAAAGATTTCACCTCCACTCTTAAATTTGATAGATTGAAACAAAAAAAGACCGCATTCACGATACCCTAAAAAGGGCGTGTGAATGACGGTCTTGCCTACTTAAAGTAACAATCCTTCGACATCAGTATACATGAGTTTTAAATGATACGTCAACAATATACGCTTACAAATTGTAATAAAATTACATTCGTATTTTTTTCATTATATAATTTATGTAAAGTGAATTTATATTGATATATAGTGGATTTTTTGAATGTCTATTATTTAAACACATCACTTAATATTTCTATACATTATTATTATATGCGTCTATTATAAGCCTAAATACGTTATTCAACCTATCCCAAGATACTTCTTCAAATTATCTTTTATCTCTTCTTCTACATCGCTATGATGTTCACCTAACTTAATAGATGGTTTTGTCTTACCATGGAAATCACTGCCACATGTATAAAGAATATTTAGTTCTTTTGCCTTATTATAGAAGTACCGATTCACTTCTTCTGAATGATAACTAGAGAAACATTCAACACCCTGTAGTCCTAATGTGACCATTTCATCCAATAATTCAAACTGTCCTTTAAGATTATTCCCCGGATGGGCTAAGACTGCAACTCCACCATGTTCATTAATCAGTTTAATTGTGTCTTCTAATGTAGGAAACTTAACCTCCGTATAACAAGGTTTACCCTGTGCATAATAATCCCAATAGAAATTCACAAAAGGATTATCACTTCTAGATCCATTTTCACGATAAGATTTTAATAATTCATGATCAATATAACGTGGATCATTTAATAAGGCTTCACCAAACATTTCCCCCGTATAAACACCATTAGAAGATAAGCCATCTAACTGCGCTTTATCTAATTCAAAACCAAGATTATTAGTCAATTCTAGTTTCTTTAAGCTGCATGTCTGTTCCTGTTTCTCAATACTTTCACCAAGCCTATTAAATTCTTCTGAATCATCAATGCCATATCCTACAACATGAAGATTCACACCCTTATAGGTACAACTAATTCAATTGCTGGTATATAAGTCATATCTAATTCCTTGCATCTTAAAGATGCTTCATTATTCGCTTTAATCCAGTTATGATCCGCAATAGCCATAATCTGGATACCTGATTCGTGACACATATCTACTAACTGTGTTGGTGTATACACCATCATCACTATAGAAACTATGCATATGTAAATCAATCATATATTTCCTCCTCGCATACACATTCATCATATCATGAACAACAAATCAACTTCAGATAATTCATATTCTGAAAATATATTTTATGTGACAAATATTAATCATTGTGATAATTTATTTGAAAAAGGAGTTGGTTTTATGATGTTATCTCATGTACTGATACATTTACTGATTCAGTTATAAGAAGAATGACAAGAGTATATTTAAAATATAACGCTATTAATTTATCTCAAGGTTTCCCTGATTTTGATCCACCCAAAGAAATATGTGATCGTTTAGCTGAAGTATCTCATGAAGATTATCATCAATATGCGATTACCTGGGGTGCACAGAACTTTAGAGAAGCACTCGCAAATAAACAGGAAAACTATATGGGTTTACCTATCGATCCTAACAAGAATATTGTTGTGACATGTGGTTCTACAGAAGCCATGATGACTGTCTGTGATCCAGGAGATAAGGTTGTTGTATTTTCACCTTTTTATGAAAACTATGGGGCTAATGCCATTTTATCTGATTCCAAACCTATTTATGTTCCATTACATCCCCCACTATTCAACTTTGATAAGAAAGAATTAGAAGATGCCTTTAAACAGCATCCTAAAGCACTCATTCTTTGTAACCCTTCTAACCCATGTGGTAAGGTCTTTACTAGAGAAGAATTAGAATATATTGCCTCACTTGCAGTGAAGTATGATACATATATCATTACGGATGAAGTCTATGAACATATTATCTATGCACCAAATAAACATGTGTATTTTGCTTCTCTTCCAGGTATGTTTGAAAGAACAATCTCATGCAGTTCATTAAGTAAGACTTATTCTATTACTGGATGGCGTTTAGGCTATATTATTGCACCTGAGCATATTATTGATGTCGCAAAGAAAGTACATGACTTCTTAACAGTTGGTGCAAGTGCACCACTCCAGGAAGCAGCCGTTGTAGGACTTGAATTTGGAGAAGACTACTATAAAGAACTACAGGCATTATATACACATAAGAAAGATTTATTCTGTAATGGTTTAAGAGAACTTGGTATTAAATATACCGAGCCACAAGGTGCTTATTATGTCCTTGTAGATATATCTGAATTTGGTTATGACGACGATGTGAAGTTCTGTGAAGATCTTGCTCGTATTGTAGGTGTAGGGGCTGTTCCTGGCTCTAGCTTCTTTAAAGAAAATGTAAATCACCTCATTCGTTTTCATTTTGCAAAGAAGGATGAAAGACTTCTTGCCGCATTAGATAAATTAAAAGATATGAAAAAAAAAAAAAAAAAGATGCCTCATTATTAAGGCATCTGTGGTGCACTTTCACTGATCATCTTGGCTACTTCCTGTGCCGAAACAAGTTTTCCTGTCTTTTCCCAATTAATAAATGTATTGAGTAAAGCACCTGCATAGTAATACGCACGATAAATCATATCTTTATGATCAGAATAGAGTTCTACCATGAAATGGTTGACTGCATTCACTAATACAGAATAAAGACCTTGTCTTTCCATGATAATAAAGAATGTCGCATACTGATCAAAGAATTCTATTGAAAACAAGATATGTGAATATTCCATAAAACGTTCTCCTTTAGGACGTTTTTTATGTTCTGTCAAATATTGAATAATGATTTCACGTAGATAGTCTTCTATCGCGTTCACCTTAGAATCATAATAATGATAATAAGTCATACGTGAAATACCAGCCTTTTTCGCTATCTGACTTACTGTAATCTTATCGAGAGTTTCTCTCTTCATAAGTTCTACAATCGCTTCTCCGATACACATTCTTGTAAATCTATTTCTTTGTGTTTTCTTATTTGCGTCCATAAACTGCACCTCTGAACAAATATTTACATAAACTTCCTCTTTGTAAATTGTATCATTTCACAATTTAAACTACAATAGTATTAATAGGGAGGTTTTTCGCATGAAAAGAAAAATTGTAGCTGACTCATCTTGTGATATGTGGGAATTAAATGGCGTAGATTTTGCGGTAGCACCGATTACTATTTCTACTGATAATAAACACTATGTAGACAATCAGGACCTAGATGTTCATTTAATGTCTGAAGATCTTGCAAGCTATAAAGGCACATCACATACTGCATGTCCAAGTGTAGGGTCTTGGTTAGATTGTTATGAAGGATTTGATGAAGTATTCGTTGTTACTTTAACTGGTTCTATGTCTGGCACTTATAACTCTGCCATGACAGCCAAAGGTATTTATGAAGAAGAAAATGAAAATGTAAAGGTCCATGTATTTGATAGTTTATCTACAGGTCCTGAAATGAGATTACTTATTGAAAAGTTAAAAGAAATGATTGAAGAAGATCTACCATTTGAGGAAATTGTAGAAAAAGGACAAGACTATCTTAATCACACCAGATTGTTCTTCGCATTAAAATCATTACATAACTTTGCGATGAATGGACGTGTAAGTAAAGCAGTTGCTTCTGCAATTGGTGTATTAAATATTTCTATTTTCGCAACTGCCAGTGAAGAAGGTACTATCCAGCAGATCAGTAAATGTCGTGGTGAAAAGAAAGTAGTGAAATCAATGATTGAACATCTTGAAAATGCAGGATACCATGGTGGTAAGATACGTATCTCACATGCAGATAATTTAAAACTTGCACATAGTGTCAGAGATAAGATTTTAGAACTTTATCCACATGCAGATATTATTGTATATCCAATGGGTGGTCTATGTACTTATTATGCTGAAATAGGTGGACTACTTGTAGGGTGTGAATGTTAAACCAGTTGAGAAACTGGTTTTTTTCATCTCTAAAATGTATAATACAGGAGATAGGAAGGTGAATACTTTGAAGAATAAATTAGTAAAACTATTCTTTTCTACTCTCTACTTAAGTGCTTTTACTTTTGGAGGTGGATATGTCATCGTCTCTTTAATGAGAAAGAAGTTTGTGGATGATTATCATTGGATTGATGAAGATGAAATGTTAGATTTAGTAGCTATTGCGCAAAGTGCACCAGGACCTATTGCGGTCAATGGTGCCATTGTAGTTGGATATAAGATGGCAGGACTTCTTGGTATATTTATTTCTGTACTCGCTACTATTATTCCTCCTTTTGTAATCATATCTGTCATTTCTGTTTTTTATGAAATATTTAAGACTAATCTGATTGTTTCTCTTATGTTAGAAGGGATGCAGGCAGGAGTAGGCGCAGTTATTGCATCTGTATGCTTCGAAATGGGTAGCGGACTGTTAAAAGAGAAAAATAAGCTTTATCCTATTATTATGATTGGGGCTTTTGTCACAAACTATATATTTAATATTAATGTCATGATAGTAATTATTGTTTGTATCATGATTGGATTACTTTGTTCTATGAAAGGGGTACAGTCATGATTTATCTACAATTATTCTTAAGTTTCTTGCAGGTCGGTGCATTTAGTTTTGGTGGTGGTTATGCAGCTATGCCGCTTATTAAGCAGCAGGTGATTACAGCCCATCATTGGTTATCTGTTTCTGAATTCACTGATCTTATATCTATTTCACAGATGACTCCCGGTCCTATCGCAATCAATTCAGCAACTTTTGTAGGAATCAAGATTGCTGGTATTCCTGGCGCAATATGTGCCACTATTGGCTGTGTATTACCTTCATGTATTATTGTAGGTATTATCAGTTATTTCTATCTCAAATATCGACATATGGATCAATTACAGAACGTCTTAAAGATGTTAAGACCAGCCGTTGTTGCTTTAATTGCGACTGCAGGTGTCTCTATTCTTACTACTGCATTCTTTGGCGAAAGTTTCAATATATTTAAGATCCATCTTGTAGTGATATTTGGTATATGTGTTATATTACTTACTAAGTATAAATGGGATCCTATTCTTGTTATGCTCCTTGCTGGAGTTATGAATACAATTTATTACTTTATTTAAAAAACGACCGCGAGGTCGTTTTCTTATTTCATCAATTCCTGTGTATGTACAAGTTGCGCATAAGCACCATTTTTTTCTAATAATTCATGATGCGTTCCTAGTTCAATGATTCTTCCTTCATCAATAACCGCAATTCGATCTGCATTCTTGACTGTAGATAAACGATGCGCAATCACAATAGTAGTACGTCCCTGTGATAACTTATCAAATGTTTCCTGAATCTTAGCTTCAGTGACACTATCTAATGCACTTGTGGCTTCATCTAGAATAAGTACTGGTGGATTCTTTAAGAATATTCTTGCGATAGAAATACGCTGTTTCTGTCCTCCAGATAATAATACACCACGTTCTCCTACATTAGTTTCAAATCCATCAGGCATTTCCATGATATCATCATAGATTTCTGCGAGTTTTGCAGCTTCAATGATATCTTCCATTGTCGCATCTAATTTACCATAACGGATATTTTCCGCAATACTATCCGCAAATAAGAAGACATCCTGAGAAACAACACCAATGTTGTTGTGTAATGATGTTTGAGTCACATCTCTGACATCATGACCATCTACTAAGATAGCCCCTTTAGTAACATCATAGAATCTAGGAATCAACTGAGATAAAGTAGTTTTACCTCCTCCTGAAGATCCTACTAACGCAACTGTTTCACCTGGATGAATATGTAAATCAATATCTGTTAAGATATTTCTATCTTCTTCATACGCAAAGCTGACATGATCAATATCAATCTGTCCAGATACATTTGTAAGTTCTTTTGCATCAGGACGATCTTCTAATTGAGGTTTTGTGTTAAGTAGTTCTACAAAACGATGGAGACCTGCAGTCCCATTCGCAAATAATTCCGCAAAGTTAGATAACTTACGTACTGGATTCACAAATGTAGAAACATATAAGCTAAAGGTAATAAGATCAATTGTATCCATCTTACCCTGCATAATAAGGGCTCCACCTACCGCAATAACGATCAGTGATAATGTACACATAAAGAATTCCATAATCGCATTAAATCGTCCCATAGCTTTATGGAATTGTTTCTTAGATGTTTTATATGTATCATTGGATGTATTGAACTTCTGTTGTTCAATTGTTTCATTCGCAAAAGCCTTGGCTGTTTTCATACCAGTGAGTCCTGATTCGATATCAGTATTGATGACTGCAACCTTCTGCTTAACACGAATTGAAGCTTCACTCATAGAGTGACGTGATTTCCATACAACAAGTATGAAAACAGGTATCATAATCGCAATAACCAAAGCTAAACGCCATTCAATTGTGAACATGATAATAATAGAACCAATAATAGTCACAGTAGAGATGAATAAGTCTTCTGGTCCATGATGTGCAAGTTCTGTGATATCAAATAAATCAGTCGTTAAACGGCTCATTAACTGTCCAATACGATTATTATCAAAATAACCATAACTTAATGACTGCATATGTTCAAATAAGTCTTTACGCATATCTGCTTCTACAAGAATACCAAATGTATGCCCATAATAACAAATTATATAAGTAAAGAATGAACGCACTAAATAAGCCAATAAGAAGATGATCATAACCATCCAGAATGTCTTATAAATACTATTTGGTAGTAATGTATACATACACCATCTAGAGACAAATGGAAAAGCAAGATCAATTAAAGAAATCATTAACGCACATGCAAGGTCTAGAAAAAATAGACGACGATGTGGTTTAAAGTAAGATATAAATGTTTGAAAATCCGTTTTTTGTTTCATAGTGATCCTCCCTCGGATTATTATGCCATATTTCAAACTTAAAGTAACTCATAATGTTTCAAAGCTTTATAGATTCCTTCATTATCCACTGTATCAGTGATATAACTCGCTTTCTCTTTTAAGACATCTACACCATTTCCCATCGCTATGCGTTGTCCTACTTCTCTAAACATCGCCTGATCATTATAACCATCACCAAATGCATAGGCATCCTCTTTAGTGAGTGAGAAATAATCAATAACATACTTGATTGCATGTCCTTTATCAAAAACAAGAGTCGATGTATCACATGAACCCATGCCACCATGATCATTAATAATTCGATCATCTTTAAACGCTTCTATCATCGCATCTCTCTTTTCTAACGTGTCATAGAAGAAGTCACATGTGTAATAAGTATCTTCTTCGTCTTTAATATGTTCTTCACCATATTCTTTCTTTACATGTGTGAGTACATCTCCTTCTAGATGATAAGGGCTAGAGAATGTATCAGAGACAAACAGTCCTCCACAGCCTAAGTCATCTAACTTCTTTCTAAGACTATCTATCTCTTCTAATGTAAATGGAACGCCATAAAGTTTTTCGCCCCTATAACTGATATAACGCCCATTACACGAAATAATACCTGAAACCAGTTTTCCAAAAAGATTCTCTGCATAATAAGGTGCACGTCCTGTACAAACAAATGTATCATACCCCTTCTCTTTTAATGCTTCTAACGCTTTCTGATTAGATTCTGGAATATGTCCATGAATAGCCAATGTACCATCGATATCAAAAAATAATACTTTTCTCATCATATAGTCCTCCCTTGTATCTATTCTATCAAAAAAATCAGAAGAGATTAATGTCCCTTCTGATTTATGTATGCATAATATTTTAATTGTGTCTTCACTTTTTGACTGATACATACAAATCCAAGTGAACACAAAATCACAAGTATATCTCTCATCATATGTATACCTCCTAGTTAGTACATACTAACTATATACAATTTAAGAGAAATATGCAAATGATTTATCTTGTATAGATTGTGCAGTCTGAGATATGTGTGTCTTCTTCCTGTAGATGGTAGATAATCTGACTCACTACATAATAACCATTATTCACAAAGATTTCGATAACACCTTCATCGTAATAGATTTCTAAATCACACTGACCATTTAATACAGGTGTTTTATGAATATTGTATAGTTCATCATTATTCACAGATACAGCTGTACGATCTACGACTAACTGATCATCAACATAAGAAATCTTAACACCGCCTAAAGTGATTGTTTCATAGTCTTCTAGTGTTGTTTTCATTAAGAAAGGTTCATCAAAATCAATAGTATCTGTTGTATGCACAAACGTATTCTTAATTAATGGATGTACATCCTGATAAACATGCCCGTCTTTACAAGAAAGATGACGTGGCATTGTGAATAAACCAATCCATTCTTCACCTTCTAAGACTTCCTTCATTCTCATCCATCCTAAAATAGTACGTTTATTGTTTTCATCTAAGAATGTCTGAGGAGCATAGAAATCAAAGCCATAGTCAATAAACATAAGGTCTCCCGCCTTAGACATTGTACATGTTTCTTCATCAAAGTTGACTGGCATAATAGCCGCATTACTATTAGGACGTGGATATCCATCTAAGTTTTCAGGTGAGAAGACTAAGAAGTACTGTCCATCTAATTCAAATAGATCTGGACATTCCCACATGTTTCCAATTGAAGAATCGACGAATCTATTCTTATAAGTAAATGTCATTCCGTCTTCACTTTCGTAGAATAATACTTCTCCATCAAAATCATCCCCATTTGGAACCTTACTTCCTAGGATCATATAAACATGTCCATTCTTACCTAACCAGACTTTAGGATCTCTTGTATGCTGATCATGTCCTAAAGAAGAATCAGTAATTACATCAACAACTTTGTATTTAGATTCTTTGTTGTTGAAGTGGTAACCATCTTCACTGATTAATAATGCCTGTGATGCAATGAGATCATCTTTAATAAGTGGCTTATGGATATATTCAGGATTTTCAATACCATACTTAATGGCAGTGTAATATAAATACATCTTACCATTGTAGTTAAGTGCTGAACCTGAGAAGATTCCGTTTCTGTCATAATCCTTAGAAGGATATAAAGCGATTGGAAGATGCTTGAATGTCTGGAAATCCTTAGTGACTGCATGTCCCCAATGCATTGTACCCCATGATGTATCATATGGGAAATGCTGGTAGAAGATATGATATTCTCCATTAAAATAAGTTAGCCCATTAGGATCATTGATCCAGTTTCTAGGTGCTGTAAAGTGTATTTTTGGTCTCATTCTATTATTCCTCCATCACTATCTTATTATAATGAAATCGGTCACATATTCAACAAAAAAAAGAAGTACTTGTTGTACTTCTTAATACTCATACTTCTTTAATTCGCAGTTTTTTATACCAAAGGCAGAAAAATCATCATTAGTCATATCATGGAAATAAGATTCAATAATACGCGAAATACCATTATGGGCAACTAAAAGATAAACATGCTGATCATCCTTCTTCACATCATCTAATAAACTATAGATACGATGAGCAAGATGCAACATTGTTTCTCCTCCTTCAAAAGAGTTCACAAAACATGTCTTTGCCTGCTTGAATTCTTCTCCATCTCTAGGTGTAGATTCATATTTCCCAAAGTTCTGTTCCTTAAGTCTTAATTCTTCTCTTGCTGGTATACCTGTTACTTCAGATATATGTAAGGCAGTATCCTTTGCACGACTAAGTGGTGAATAGAGAATTTGATCTATATGGATATGATGTTTCTTAATATAATATCCAAGTTCTATAGCCTGCTTATGTCCTAATTCTGTTAAGGCAATGTCCGTTGCCCCACAGATCTTATTTTCTACATTCCAGATTGTCTGACCATGGCGTGTAAAATAGAAATGCCCCATTATTTTAAAGCCTCATCAAAGACACGTTTGAAGTTTGCCTTGATTGAATCAAAATCATCCTGGATTGTACATTCAAAGCACTTCTCTTTTCCAATAAATAAAGAAGGAACTGCATAATAATCATAATTTTCAGCTAAAACGACATTTTCACTTTCTTCAATTTTTTCTATATCCAATGACTGATATGCTTTGTTTTCTGTCATAAGTTCATCCATCGCTTTTTTTGCCTTCTGACAAAATGGACATTCTTCTAAATAAAACATTGTGATCTTTTTCATATATATCCCTCACTTTCTTATCTCTATTATTCTCTTTTTTATGCCATTTATCAACATATTTGACTTAAATGTAAGTGCTTGTTCTATTAGTTTTAATTTCAAACTAGTATATTTGTTGTACAATTATGGCGCTTTTGTCATATTTATTGCTAATTTATTTGATTTTTAAAATCAAAGGTCTATAATGCAAGTCAAGGAATAGCTTGATATTCCAAGTAGTGAAAAGGAGAATGATATGAAATCTAATGTTTCAAATCTAGTCAGAGACGCATTAATGTTAGGAGTACTGATCTGTTTATCACAGATTTCTGTGGCATTGCCTACAGCTGTTCCTATCACATTGCAAACCCTGGCCATCTATCTCATTGCGTGTCTTATGACACCAAACCATGCATTCTATACAGTGCTTTGTTATTTGATTATGGGAGCTATTGGTCTTCCAGTATTTAGTAATTTCAATAGTGGTATGGGTGCTCTTATAGGTCCGGCAGGAGGATTCTTATTCAGTTTTCCTATTATGGCATTAGTTATGAGTACTATTATTACTCATAACCGTTCAGTTAAGGGACATATTCTTGCCATGATTATTGGAACAGCTATTACTTATGGACTTGGAAGTATTTACTTCATGTATACAATGAAAGCAGCACTTCTAAGTACATTAATGACTTGTGTATTACCATTCTTACTTGGTGATGCACTAAAGATTGCAGTCAGCTGCATGATCGCATTTAAATTAGAAAAGATTGTATTAAAAAAGACAGTATTGTCATAAGGAGGATATAAACATGACAACATTTGATAAGGTAAAAGATATTATTGTAGATTCACTTAGCTGTGATGAAGAACAGGTGACATTAGAAGCATCTTTAAAGGATGATCTTGATGCAGATTCATTAGATGCCGTTGAATTAATTATGGCTGTAGAAGATGAATTCGATGTACAGATTCCTGATGAAGAAGCTAACAAAATGGCTACTGTAAAGGACATTGTTGATTACTTAGAAGCAAATGCTTAATTTTTTAAATAAATAGTTTGAATTTCAAAGAAAGAAGGTTTTCTATGGATTTAGTCAGAGAGTTGATGGAAGCTTTTGAACAAGCTGATATCGATAAGATGAAAATTGAAATGGAAGGCGTGAAACTTGAACTTGAAAAGAGTCAACAGGTGCAGGTAACTGCACCTGTCACTGTATCTAGTGAAAGTGCGCCTGTTGTTGTACAAGAAGTAAAGGAAGAAAAAACAGTTATTAGTGGTACTGAAGTAAAAGCCCCTCTTGTAGGAGTTTATTATTCTTCACCTTCCCCAGATGATCAGCCTTTTGTCAAGGAAGGGTCAAAAGTCACTAAGGGACAGACATTATGTATTATTGAAGCCATGAAGGTCATGAATGAAATCAAAGCACCTGTAGATGGTACTGTCCGTTCTCTATTAGTGAAGGATGAAGATTTAGTCAGCTTTGATCAGACTTTAATGATCATTGAGGAATAGTATGTTTAAGAAGATTTTAATTGCGAATCGTGGAGAAATCGCTGTTCGTATTATTCGTGCATGTAAAGAGATGGATATTTTAACGGTAGCCATTTATTCTACGGCTGATCAGAATGCATTACATGTACAGTTAGCGGATGAAGCAGTATGTGTCGGTGGTCCTAAGAGTGCTGATAGTTATTTAAATAAGGAATCAATTATTACTGTAGCTGTTGAGACAGGATGTCAGGCGATTCATCCAGGTTTTGGTTTTTTATCTGAAAATAGTGATTTTACAAGACTTGTAGAAACCTGTGGACTGAAGTTTATTGGTCCTAAGGGTGATGTTATTGATGCGTTAGGTAATAAGTCTAAGGCAAGAGAAATGATGATTGAAGCAGGTGTTCCTGTCGTCCCAGGATCTAATGGTTCAGTCAATACATATGAAGAATTAAAAGAAATTGTCAATAAGATTGGTTATCCTGTGCTTATTAAAGCAAGTGCTGGTGGTGGAGGACGTGGTATGCGTAAGGCCTTTAGTGAAGATGAACTAGAGAATGCCTTTATGACTGCCAAGGCAGAAGCCAAAGCATGCTTTGGGGATGATGATATGTATGTAGAGAAACTTGTATTGAATCCTAAGCATATTGAGTTCCAGATTTTAGCGGATGAGCATGGCAATGTGATTCATTTAGGTGAGAGAGACTGTTCTATTCAAAGACGTAATCAGAAGATGATAGAAGAAGCACCATGTAAGGTACTTGATGCATCTTTACGTTTGCAAATGGGTGAATCTGCAGTCAAAGCTGCACAGGGTGCTGGTTATACCAATGCTGGAACTGTTGAGTTTGTTTTAGATGAACACAACAACTATTACTTTATTGAGATGAATACGCGTATTCAGGTTGAACATCCTATTACTGAAATGGTCACTGGTATTGATCTCATTAAGCAGCAGATTCGTATTGCATCAGGTTTACCTTTAAGCTTTAAACAGGAAGATATTACTTTACAGGGTCATTCTATTGAATGTCGTATTAATGCGGAAGATCCCTTCCATAACTTTAGACCATGTCCTGGTCAGGTGAACTTCATGCATTTACCTGGAGGACCAGGTGTTCGAGTGGATACGATGTTATATACAGGTTATACGCTCCCTACTCAATATGATTCAATGGTCGCAAAAGTGATTGTCCATGCCCCTACTCGATTAGAAGCAATCAAGCGTATGAGACGTGCTTTAAGTGAACTTGTGATTGAAGGTATTACGACTAACCAGACACTACAGTTCTATATCCTACATCAGCCTGATTATATTAAAGGACATTTTAATACAAGCTTTATTGAAACACATTTAGATGAGATGGTGAGTGAAAATGGATAGTATCTGGAAGAAAAGAAAACAACAGTTACAGGACTTTCGTCGTTATTTAAATAAAGACAACAAAGTCAAGAAACAGGAAGTGCCTGATGGATTATATCAGGCATGTCCTAATTGTAATAGTACAATTCGTACACTTGATTTAA
Source organism: Catenibacterium sp. co_0103 (assembly GCF_004168205.1). Taxonomy (GTDB): domain Bacteria; phylum Bacillota_I; class Bacilli_A; order Erysipelotrichales; family Coprobacillaceae; genus Catenibacterium; species Catenibacterium mitsuoka_A. The sequence goes on from NZ_RCYB01000028.1 coordinate 27,601, forward strand.
AGAATCATTTACAGGTATGTCCACAGTGTGGTCATCACCTCTTCATTGATGCTTATGCACGTCTAGATGCGTTATTTGATCATGGCAAATATAAGGAATACTACACTTCTATGAAATCAGGAAATCCATTAGGATTCCCTGGTTATGAAGAAAAACTTGAGAAGTATGAATATAAGACAGGATTACATGATGGCGTTGTTGTCGCGGGTGGTCGTATTGATCATATGCGTACGATTGTCGTTGTGATGGATCACCGTTTTATGATGGCTTCTATGGGTAGTGTGGCTGGCGAAAAGATTACACGTGCAATTGAAATGGCAACAAGAAAGAAATTACCTTTGATTGTTTTTACATCAAGTGGTGGTGCAAGAATGCAGGAAGGCATCTTCTCTTTAATGCAGATGGGTAAAACATGTGCTGCATTAAAACGTCATTTAGATGCTGGACTTCTTTATATTTCTTATTTAACGCACCCTACAACAGGTGGTGTTACTGCATCATTCGCAATGCTTGGTGATATTAATATTGCAGAACCAGAAGCTTTAGTCGGTTTTGCAGGACCTAGAGTTATTGAAAGTACTATGAAGACAAAGCTACCTGTTGGATTCCAGCGTGCTGAATTCTTAGAAGATCATGGCTTTGTAGATATGATTGTGGAACGTGAGAAGATGCGTGACACATTGGCTTTATTATTACGTATGCATGCATAAGGAGGAAGTGTGAAACAAAAATCAATCAAAACGTATAAAAAAAGACAAACTTAAAAACAAGTTTGAATAATTTAGAAAAAAT
>NZ_RCYB01000029.1 GCF_004168205.1 Catenibacterium sp. co_0103
AGTTTTCATGTATAGTACAGCTCCTTTCGTTTTTATAATGAAAGAATATCAATAAAAAGAGCTGTACTATATAAAAGTCATGTGAAGAAGCGTAAAAAAATCAAGGTAATTTTTTCTGGTATTCATTTCACAGAAGGAATCATAATCAAAGGGATAAGTCAGATACTTATCTTTAAGATAAGCAGCATGAGAAGATACAAGAAAGTCTATGCCAGCTAAAACATCAACAATCAAGTCATAAGAAGCAATGGAATAGGGAATCATATCTTCAATGAGAACTGCATGAGTAGAACCGCATTCAGGACATCTTAATCTTTGTATTGTGATTTTATGACTACGTTTAAAGAAATCAACATAGCGGCTATAAGATGCATGCGCACGGAGACCTCTGGAATTACATTTAGGGCATGATAGTTCATCGAAGTTCAGGGATCGAATAATTTTTTTATATTGATTTTCAGTAATATGCTTGATTTTAGATGAAAGTTTTATTATTATCATAGTGTTCTTATTGGACAGGATAAGCATTTCGGTGGCCAAACTTCGATGCTTATCCTTTTTTTCTTTCTATAGATTTATTGACCTTAAGAACATGATAAATGATTTATGAAATAAACAAAACAGATAGCAGAAAACTGCCCCTAAAAAGTTGACAGCATAAAAGCAAAGCCAGGAGTTCATACCCCTGACTTTTTCAAAGCTTGAGTAAACCCCAAGTCTATTTAGTTACTCAACGTTAATAGAGCTGGACTCCCTAGGGAGTCCTTTTTTCTTGCACTACTATACAAAAAAGTTATAATGAATAGAGAAAGAAAAGAGGTATACAATGAACAAGATCTATCAAATGAATGGATATCAACTCCACTTGATTTCATCTAAGAAATTTAAAGATATTACAATCTCTGTTCGTTTTAAAGGACGTTTTACAAGAGAAACAGTCACAAGTAGAAGTGTTTTAGGATTTTTAATGATCACTGGAACTATGAAGCATCCAACACAAAAGGACTTATCTAGAACACTAGAAGATTTATATGGTGCAAATCTTTCTGCTAATATTTCTTCAGCAGGTAAAGGTCATATTATTACTTTTAAGAATACATGTGTTAATCAGGAGTTCCTTCCTATCAATGAAAATCTACTCATTAAACAGGTAGATTTATTAAATGAATTATTAAATCATCCTTATATTGTAGATGAGCATTTCGATGAAGAAATGACTGAACTTAAGAAACAGGAAATCACATATCGTATTATGGCTGATATGGACGATAAAATGGGCTATGCCTTTGATCGTATGGTAGATTATATGGGCAGAGGAAGCGTGCTAGGATTACGTTCTACAGGCTATATAGAGGATATGGAAAACATCAATGCTTATACTCTTGTAGAAACATATAAAGATATGATTCAAAATGATGATAAGCATGTTTATGTAGTAGGGGATATAGATGAAAGTATTATCTCTATCTTCAAAGAAAAGCTACAGTTCCCAGAAGTGAAACATGATCCTTATCCTAGTGCCTATATGTATCAAAATGATCGTAAACATCTTTTAGATATTATTGAAAAACAGGATATCGTCCAGTCTAAGCTCATTATGGGATATAAGGCAAACTGCTGTACCTTAAGTGAAAATACAGCTGCAATGAGTGTATTTTCTAATTTATTAGGAGGTTATTCTCAATCTAGACTATTCCAGGTAGTCAGAGAAAAGAACAGCTTATGCTACTTTATTCATTCAAGTTATGATCCGATGAATGGTATTATGACCATTGCAGCAGGTATTGATATGAATAATTATGATAAGACTAAAGAGTTAATTGGAAAACAGATCAAAGACTTACAGATTGGGCATATCACTGATGAAGAATTATCAATGGTAAAGACAATGCTTATCAATGCATTATCTAAAGTAGATGATGATCCTGATGCCATTATCTCATTCAACTGGAGAAGAGATATTATTAATAGTCAGGATACTATTGAAGATAAACAGAATGCGATTAAAAATGTCACAAAAGAAGATGTCATCAAATGTGCTCAAAGTATAGAATTAGATACCATCTATTTCTTAACTGGAAAGGAGTTCTATGAAGAAAACTTATTATCCAACAATTAAAGAAACACTCTATCATGAAAAGATGAGCAATGGACTTAATGTCTATTTGATGCCAAAAGATGGCTTTACTAAGACATATGGTTTGTTTTCAACACGTTTTGGTTCTATTGACCGTAGCTTTGTTCCTCTAGGAGAAACAGATTTAATCACAGTACCTGATGGTGTCGCTCATTTTCTAGAACATAAAATGTTTGATATGGAAGATGGAGATGCATCTGAAAAGTTTGCTGCACTTGGTGCGAGCAGTAACGCCTTCACTTCTCATAGCCGTACTGCTTATTTGTTCAATACAGCTGCAAATGTTGATGAATGTACTGAATTATTATTAGATTTCGTTCAGGAACTCAATGTTACATCTGAAAGTATTGAAAAAGAGAAGGGCATCATTAATCAAGAAATAGGCATGTATAATGATGATCCTGACTGGCGTGGTTATTTTGGTGCCATCAGCAACCTTTATCATAATCATCCTGTTAGAATTGATATTGCAGGTACTGTTGAAACAGTGGCAGAAATTGATTATGACATCTTACAAAAGTGCTATCATACATTCTATCATCCATCGAATATGATGTTATTTGTGTCAGGAAACTTTGATCCAGAACACCTCATGTCTATTATTAGAGATAATCAGGCAAAGAAAGATTTCAATGATATGCCACCAATTGTAAGAGGGGATCATAATGAACCAGAAACCATCTTTAAAGCTTATGAAGAAAATGAGATGGATGTTACTATGACTAAGGTCAATGTTGCAATAAAAGTCAACAATGTGCCTGAATCACCTGAAGAAAAACTCAAAAGACAACTTTCATTCTATATTTTCATGGATATGTTATTCTCTAAGAGCAGTGATTTAAGAGATGAATGGACTAAGAAGGGACTCATCAATGATTCTTTCTTCACTAACTTCTCACAGGAACGTGATTTCTCTCATATTATTTTTGCAGGAGATAGTCCTAAACCTGAGGAACTTGTATCTCATATACATAAACTTATTGAAGATATTCCTCATATGACACTGGATGAAGAAGCATTCAATAGAATGAAAAGAAATAATATAGGAACTCTTATTGGCTTCTTCAATTCTATTGAAACAATTGCTTCATTATTTAGCCAGTACTATTTAGAAGGTATTAATTTATTTGATCTATTTGAGGCCTATCAGGCTCTTACTATCGATGACATTAAAAATATTTTACCTCTATTTTGCAAGGATTTAACATCTAATTTTATTGTCAGACCACTTAAGGATAACGCCTAGATGTTGACTAAAAAGGTGCTTATGCTATAATGGTGGTGACCTGAGAGTATATGGATTTCCTACATTTTTGATAAGGGAACCTGATTGTTAGAAAGACGGTGTTGAAGACCTGCTACGAGTAGGGATCCTAAAGTTTTTCACAAGGTGCCCACCTGTATTTAACAGGGATAATCAACGCCTCTTAGGTCTTTTCGTTTGTTTAAATTATACAGGAGGTCGTTATGGCTATTGATCAGAAACTCATCGATGAAATTAATGCACTTGCTCATAAAAAGAAGACAGTAGGTCTTACACCTGAAGAACAGGTTCGTCAGCAGAAGCTTAGACAAAAATACCTAAAAGAATTTAGAAGAGGCTTTGAACAGCAGCTTCAGAGTATCAAAGTTGTTGATGCAAATGGTAACGATGTCACTCCTGCAAAAGCAAGAATGCATAAAAAAGTAAATTAGACAGTCTTTGTGAAAAGATTGTCTTTTTTATTGCGTAAAAAATGGTTTACACATCAATAAAATTATGTATAATGATGGTGATTAGGAGGTACTCGAAATGGATTCGAATTTATCGATCGCTACAATAAGATCGCTTTGTATTGACATGATCAATAAGGCAAATTCTGGTCATCCAGGTATGGTTCTAGATGGCGCACCTGCTTTATACACATTGTTTACTAAGGTGATGAACATAAATCCCTCTTTGTCTAGTTGGCAAAACAGGGATCGCTTTGTTCTTGCAAGTGGTCATGCTAGTTCTTTACTTTATGCTTTATTACATCTTTCTGGTTATGATTTAAGTCTTGATGATTTAAAACAGTTCAGACAGTGGCAGTCAAAAACACCTGGACATCCAGAAATCACTATCACAGATGGTGTAGATGCATCTTCAGGACCTTTAGGTCAGGGGGTTCCTACAGCCACAGGTATGGCAATTGCTGAAAAGTTCCTTGCAGAAAAGTACAACAAGGAAGATTGTTCAATTGTTGACCATTACACATATGTATTATGTGGTGATGGTGATATGCAGGAAGGTGTGACTTATGAAGCATCGTCTCTTGCTGGTCATCTTTCATTAGGTAAGTTAATTGTTATCTATGATGCCAATGAAGTAACACTTGATGGTCCTCTTTCATATTCATTCAGTGAAAATGTAAAGAAGAGATATGAAGCAATGAATTGGCAGGTTATCGAAGTGGCTGATGGTAATGACATTCAAGCTATCAACCATGCATTAAAGCGTGCTAAGAAAGAGTTATTCAAACCATCTATTATCATCATGAAAACTGTTATTGGTTATGGTTCTTGCAACCAGGGAACTAATAAAGTTCATGGTTCACCTCTAGGTGAAGAAGACGGTAAGAATGCTAAGTTATCTTATGGATTTGACCACGATCCTTTCTATGTTCCTGAAGAAGTTTATGCTGATTTCAAGAAGAACGTAAAAGACCGTGGTACAAGAGCATATAAGAAATGGTTAAAGACTGTTGAAGAATATGCTGAAAAGTATCCAGAAGAATATAAAGAATATAAAAATGCTATTGAAGGTAATTATCATTTAGATATTACAGAACTTCAAAAGGAATTCAAACCAGGTTATACAGAAGCAACTCGTAATATTTCTCATAGAATTATTCAGGAAGTGGCTATGCAGAACCCTACATTCTTATCTGGTACTGCAGATCTATCTTCATCTACTAAGACATCAATCCAGGGTGAAGGAAGATTTAGCTGTGAAAACTATACTGGAAGAAATGTATATTTTGGTATCAGAGAATTCGCAATGGTGTCTATCATGAATGGTATGACATTACATAAGGGTGTTAAGATTTCAGCAGGGGGCTTCTTAGTATTCAGTGATTACTTTAAAGCAGCCTTAAGAATGGGTTCTTTACAGGAATGTCCAATCATTCTTCCATTATCACATGACTCTATTGCAGTTGGTGAAGATGGTCCTACACATCAGCCTGTTGAACAGCTTGCAATGCTTAGAAGCAGTATTGATGTTGAGGTATTACGTCCAGCTGATGCGAATGAAATGCTTGCATCTTGGAAGATTGCTGTTGAAACAAAGAACATGCCAGTCGCATTAATTCTTACTAGACAGCCAGTAGAAAACCTTACAAATTCTACTTATGAAGATGTATTACATGGTGCTTATATTGCTAGAAAAGAATCTGGTGACTTAGAAGGTATCATTATCGCTTCTGGTTCTGAAGTGGGTCTTGCTATTCATGCACAGGAAGAATTAGAAAAACAGGGACATTCAGTACGTGTTGTTTCTATGCCTTCAATGAACTTGTTTGATGCACAGAGCGACGAATATAAGGAATCCGTTTTACCAAATAGTTGCAGAAAGCGTCTTTCTGTAGAAATGTTATCTGATTTTGGATGGCATAAATATGTAGGTTTAGATGGTAAGACTATGGGTGTTGATACTTTTGGTGCGAGTGCTCCAGCAAGCAAAGTCATTAAAGAATATGGTTTTACTGTAGAAAACGTAGTAAAAGAATACAATTCATTATAAAAACAACTAAAAAGAGAGGGTATCTTAGGATATTCTCTCTTTAATTAGTGCTAAAACACTAAAACAATTTACAAACATAATCTAGTTTGATATAATTATTTAACGTTAACGGAGGTATTTACAATGGTAGCAGGATATATTATTACTACAATTATTGGTGCTCTTGTTGGATTCTTCTTTGCAAGATGGATGTTCAAGAGAGAATTAAAGAAAAACCCACCAATTTCAGAAAAAATGATTCGTGCTATGTTTATGGAAATGGGACGTAAACCTAGCGAAACTCAGATCAAGAGAATCATGAAAAGTGTCAATGATCAGTATAAATAAGGGATAATACCCTTATTTTTATTTAATATGAAAATTACAATTACGAGACATTCTAAAACGCTTTGGAATAAAGAAAAAAGACTTCAGGGATGTAAAGATTCTCCTTTAAGTCCTGAAGGCATGGACAATATTCTTGCATTAAAAGAACATATCAAGAATAACCATTATGATGCTATTTATTCTAGTCCTATTAAGCGTGCCTATGATACTGCAAAACTCTTGTTTGATGAGCAGCCCATCATTACTGATGAACGCATTAGAGAAATGAACTTTGGAATATTAGAAGGACAGAAAATTAATGAAATTCCAGAGGAATATAAGAAAACTTATCATGATTTATGGTGTCATCCTGAAATATCCAATGGTATTCCAGAAGGGGAAACCTATGATGAAATTGAAGAAAGAGTTAAAGACTTCTTAAATAATCTTGTAAAGAAGCCTTATGACAACGTATTTATTGTCACTCATGGATTCTGTTTTACTATTATTATGGCCACTATCATGAACCTTGAAAGAATTGACTATATTAAAGTCAATAGTCCTGTTGTGGATGGCTGTTCTGAAACAATTGTGGATTATAGTAATGGCGAGTTTAGTGTCGAAGTTTATGGAAATAATGATTTCCTTCCACACCAGTCAAATGAATCATTTTCTAAATAAATAAAGTCAAATGGCTAAAACCATTTGACTTTATTTTCTGTTCCTTCTTTTATTCTTATAATATTTGCACGATGTCTATAGACAATAAGTGCGACAACACATATATTAGTAATGATTCCAGTTGTAGAATATCCAATAAATGGTGATGCAATGAGTACAGCTGTTGCACCAAGGATACTAGATAAAGATACATACTTAGTTGTCTTTAATGTAATTAAGAATACCACAACTGCGATAATAAAACCATATATATTAGTCATTAATGTATAGGCGATTGCACTTGATACAGCCTTACCACCCTGGAAATTCGCAAAGATAGGATAACAATGACCAATCATACAAAATAGTGCACATGGATAGATAATATTTGCTGAAATACCAGATACTTTCGCAATCCATCCTGTTAATAGGATAGTAATGATACATTTTGTTGCATCAAGTAAAATAACTGTCATTCCGGCTTTTTTGCCTAGTACTCTTCCTGCATTGGTACCACCTAGATTATGTGATCCATATTGACGAACATCAGTATTATAAAACACTTTACCAATTACTAATGCAAAAGGTATTGAACCATATAGATAACTTATTAATAAACAGATGATTATAACTAAATATTTCATCGACTCACCTCACAAAAATTCATTATACATAAATACTACAAAAAATCAAACTTTCCTAAAAAAACCTTTTTGTGTTATACTGGTCAAGTTGAGGAGGTATGCTCATGTCAAATACACATTATGATGAATCCGATATTCAAATATTAAAGGGGCTAGAAGCCGTAAGAAAAAGACCAGGAATGTACATTGGTTCAACTGATTCTCGTGGTTTACACCACCTTGTATGGGAAATTGTTGATAACTCTATTGATGAAGCCATTGCTGGTTATGGTAAGAAGATCACAGTTACATTACATAAAGACGATAGCGTGACGGTCGAAGATGAAGGCCGTGGTATGCCAACAGGTATTAATAAAGAAACAGGAAAGCCAACTACAGAAGTTATTCTTACTGTATTACATGCAGGTGGTAAATTCTCTGAAGATGGTGGTTATAAAACTTCAGGAGGACTACATGGTGTAGGTTCTTCTGTCGTCAATGCGTTAAGTGAATTCTTAGAGGTGACTGTCCATCGTGATGGTGTGATTCACACACAGCGCTTTGAAAATGGTGCTACAAAAATTGGAAAGTTAAAAAAAGTAGGAAAAACTAATAAAACAGGTACTATTATTCATTTTAAGCCTGATGCATCTATTTTCTCTACCACAACATTTAGTTTCCAGACAATTAGTGAACGACTCCGTGAAGATGCATTTTTATTAAAGGGAATGACAATAGAACTTATTGATGAACGTACTGATAAAGATGAAACATATCAGTATGAAAAGGGCTTAGAAGAATTTATTGACTGGATCAATAATGATAAAGAAGCTGTTTCACCTATTATTTCTTTTGATGATACCAATAATGAAATAGAAGTAGAAATTGCGATGCAGTTTACACAAAGTTATCAGGAAAATATTATTTCGTTTGTTAACTTAGTACGTACTGGAGATGGAGGTACACATGAAGTAGGATTCCGTTCTGGTTTAACTAAAGTATTTAATGAATATGCAAGAAAATATGCTTTATTAAAGGCAAAAGATAAGAATCTTGAAGGTAGTGATGTACGTGAAGGATTGAATGCAATTATTTCTGTTAAGATTCCAGAAAAGTATCTTCAGTTTGAAGGTCAGACCAAATCTAAGCTTGGTTCTCCTATTGCCCGTAATATTCTAGAAAATGTGACTTTTGAACGTATTACTTATTTCTTAGAAGAAAATAAAGATATTGCAGAGAAACTGATTGAAAAGATGATCAAGGCAGCTAATGCAAGACAGGCAGCGCGTAAAGCTAAGGAGCAGGCAAGAAAAGGTAAGAATAACCGTGAAGCAAAATTCTTAAGTGGTAAGTTAGCACCTGCACAATCCAAAAATAAGCGTAAGAATGAATTATATCTTGTCGAAGGGGATTCTGCCGGAGGTAGTGCAAAACAGGGAAGAGACCGTAAGTTTCAGGCTATTCTTCCACTTCGTGGTAAAGTTATTAATACAGAAAAAGCCACACAGGCAGATATTTTAAAGAATGAAGAAATCAGTACAATGATTAATACAATAAATGCGGGTGTAGGTGCTGATTTTAATGCGGATGATAGTGCTTATGATAAGATTATCATCATGACCGATGCCGATACTGATGGGGCACATATCCAGATCTTATTGCTTACATTCTTCTATCGTTATATGCGTGGTTTGATTAAAGCAGGTAAGGTTTATATTGCCATGCCACCTCTTTATAAGGTTTCTAAGAAGTCTGGCAAAAAAGATAATGTTATTTATTGCTGGGATGAAAAGGATTTAGAAGCCGCTCGTAAGAAAATGGGAAGAGGCTATGATGTACAGCGTTACAAAGGTCTTGGTGAAATGAATGCAGAACAATTATGGGAAACAACTATGAACCCTGAAACTCGTACTCTTATTCAGGTTACTATTGATGATGCAGCAATTGTAGAAAGAAGTGTCTCTGTATTAATGGGTGATAAGGTACAGCCTAGACGTGAATGGATTGAAAACAATGTACAGTTCTCATTAGAAGATAGCTTCTTTATGGAAGGATAGGTGATCAAACATGACAGAAAAAAATATTATTATGTCCTTAGAGGATATCATGGGTGACCGCTTTGGACGTTATTCTAAATATATTATCCAGGATCGTGCATTACCTGATGTAAGAGATGGATTAAAACCAGTACAAAGAAGAATTTTATATGCTATGTGGAAGGAAGGAAATCTTCCTACTAAGCCATATCGTAAGTCAGCTAAGACTGTTGGTACAGTTATTGGTAATTATCATCCTCATGGTGATTCTTCTGTTTATGAAGCGATGGTCCGTTTATCACAGGACTGGAAGATGCGTATGCCTTTAGTAGATATGCAGGGTAATAACGGGTCTATTGATAATGACCCGGCTGCTGCCATGCGTTATACTGAAGCACGATTAGCACCAATTGCGTTAGATTTAATTAAAGATATAGATAAAGAAACAGTGCCGATGGCACTTAACTTCGATGATACAGAATATGAACCAACTGTATTCCCGGCTAAGTATCCAAACCTATTAGTCAATGGGGCCACAGGTATTTCAGCTGGTTATGCCACTGATATTCCTCCTCATAATTTAGAGGAAGTGATTGATGCTACTATTTACCGTATTAAACATCCTCATTGTTCATTTGATGATCTTCATCAATTTATTAAAGGGCCTGATTTTCCAACAGGTGCTATAGTTGAAGGTGCAAGTGATATTGCGACAGCCTTAAGAACTGGTCGTGGAAAGGTTGTTGTCCGTTCACGTTATAAAATTGTTGAACAGAAGAATATCAATCAGATTCTTATTACAGAAATTCCTTATGAAGTGAATAAAGCTGAACTTGTAAGAAAAATGGCTGAAATTCAGTTTAATCGTGATATTGATGGAATCATTGAAGTCAGAGATGAATCTGACCGTAATGGATTATGTATTGCAGTAGATTTAAAGAAAGATGTTGATGCAAGAAATACATTAAACTACTTCTTTAAAAATACAGATTTGCAGAAGAACTATAACTATAATATGACTGCAATCAAAGATAAGCGTCCAGTACTTATGGGTATTGAAGATATTCTTGATGGATATATCAAGCATGAATGTGAAGTCGTTACTAAGCGTTCTATTTTTGATCTTAATAAAGCACAGGAACGTGAACATATTGTAGAAGGGCTTATTAAAGCTATTTCTATTCTAGATGAAGTTGTAAAAACAATTCGTGCATCTAAAGATAAGTCAGATGCAAAAGTGAATTTAATGAATGCTTTTGGCTTTACTGAAAGACAGGCTGAAGCCATTGTAACTTTACAGCTTTATCGTTTGACAAATACTGATATTGTATCCTTAGAAAATGAACAAAAAGAATTACAGGCTCTTATTGAAAGCTTAAATGCGATTTTAAATAGTGAAAAAGTATTAAGAAAAGTAATTATAAATGAGTTAAAAGAGATTAAGAAGAAGTATCCAACACCTCGTCTCACTGAAATCAAAGATGAAATCATGGATACATCTGTCAATCAGCAGGCAATGATTATTTCTGAAGATGTATATGTTTCTATTACACGTGACGGATATTTCAAAAAGATTTCTACACGTTCTTATAAAGCATCTGATGAAAATACATTTGGTAAGAAAGATACGGATATGCTTGTTGACCTATTTGAAGCCAATACACTCGATGTTATTCTTTCATTTACTAACAAGGGTAACTATTGTTTTGTCCCTGTTTATAAGTTAGAAGACTTCAAGTGGAAGGATCTAGGCAAACATCTAAGTTATTTAATTAAATTAGGTAATGATGAGAAGATTATTGGTAATATTCTTGTGAAATCATTCGATTTAGACCAGTATGTTGTCTTATCAAGTAAGAATGGACAAATTAAACGCGTAAGTATAAAAGACTTTAATGTCAGCCGCTTCTCTAAGCCATTAAAGTGTATGAACTTGAAAGACAATGATGAATTAGTGAGTGTTGATATCAGTGATGGAACAAAGGGTATTATTACTGTCACTAAAGCAGGATATGGTACTTTATATAGTGAAGATGAAATATCTGTATTAGGTGTAAAAGCAGGTGGTGTAAAGGGTATTAATATGCGTGATGATGAAGTGGCCTTTATGTGTGTCTTTGATCCTTCAGTTGTCTCTTCTTTATTACTTATTTTAAACCCAACACATTTCAAACGTATACATATCAGTGATATTCCAGCATGTCATCGTGCAACAAAAGGAACATTACTATTTAAGTCATTAAAGACTAAACCAACTAAAATCTTTACTGGATTCATATCTAATCCACAGAATGAATTTATAGTTAAGAGTGGTACAGAAACAATGAAGATTGTATCTAAAGATATTAGCTTTGGTGCACTAAGTGCTAAGGCCAATACTTTAAAACAATGTCCATTTGACTTTATTGATGATGTACATCTCACTCGTTCTATGATTATTGAAGAACATGTACAAAAGAAATTAGAAGAAAATAAAGTAGATCTTACAATTAAAGATCCAAATCTCTTTGATGAAATGGAAGGGGACCCTGATACTGAGTTTGAATTCATTTCAATGGATGATTATCTTGATGAAAAGTAGGAAATATCCTTGCTAGCTCTATGTAATTGACTAAAAATAGTGTAAAATGACCTAAGAAAAGGAAGGTATATATGACAGAAATAAGATGTTATGGATGTGGCGCCATCATTCAAAGCGCTGATATAAAAAAGCCTGGCTATGTGCCAGAATCTGCTTTAAGCAAGGAAAAGATTCTTTGTCAGAGATGTTATAAATTAATGCATTATCATCAGAAGATGGAATCTCATTTAACTAAAGATGATTTCTTACATGTTTTACAGACTGTAGGAGAAAAAGATTGTTTAGTTGTTTATATCGTTGACTTATTTGACTTTAATGGTTCTCTTGTGCCTGGTCTTATGCGTCATATTGGATATAATGATGTACTTGTACTAGCGAATAAGAGAGATATCTTACCTAAGTCTTTAAAGGAACATAGACTTAATACATGGGTAAGAAGACAGTTCAAGGAATACGGTATCAAGCCTCTTGATGTAGTTATTACAAGTGGTAAGAAGAATATGAACTTTGATGAAATCTTTGATAAGATTGATGAATACCGTCACGGCCGTGATGTATATGTTGTAGGTATTACTAATGTTGGTAAGTCTACATTTATCAACCGTATGTTGAAGAACTATTCAGATGCATCTAATCTTATTACTACAAGTGAATTCCCTGGTACCACTCTTGATTTAATCAAGATTCCTCTTGATGATCATTCATCTTTATATGATACTCCAGGTATCATGAATGAACATCAGTACACATCTGTTGTAGATGAAAAGGATTTGGCTTATATTATGCCTCAGGGCGAAGTAAAGCCAATGATATACCAGTTGAATGATGATCAGTCAATCTTCTTTAGCGGTCTTGCAAGAATTGATTATACAAAGGGAGATAAAGGAAACTTCATCTGCTACTTCTCTAGAAATATGCAGATTCATCGTACAAAGACTGAAAAAGCAGATGAATTGTTTGATAGACATAAGCAGTTACAGGTTTATGGACGTGCTTCATCAATGAAAGAAATGAAGGCTTATGAATTCACTTTACCAGAAGAAAAGCGTGATATTGTGATTTCTGGTTTAGGATTTATATGTATTCATGCACCTAAGGGTAAAATCAAGGTTTATGTACCTGAAGGTATTGATGTATTTATGAGAGAAAGTTTAATTTAGAGGATATATGAATGTTAAATAGTAAACAGAAGAAATTTTTAAGAAGCGAAGCACATGGCTTAAAGCCAATTTTTCAGGTTGGTAAAGATGGTGTAGGAGAAAAACAGATCAACAGCATCAATGATGCATTAAAGGCTAAAGAACTTATTAAAGTGAAGTTATTAGATACTTGCCCTGAAACAGTGAATGAAGTAGCTTTAGAAATCTCAATGGGTACTAAAGCAGATGTTGTTCATATTATTGGACATACAATTGTTTTCTATAAATCAAGTGAAAAAGGTATTTATAAGATCTAATGAATATTGGATTACTTGGTGGTAGTTTTGATCCTATCCATAAAGGGCATATAGAGATTGCAAAGGAAGCTTTATCTTTGCTTTCTCTTGATTCATTTTACTTCATTCCTACTAAAAACAACCCTTGGAAGGATAAACAGAATGCCCCTGGCGATAAGCGTAAAGAAATGATAGAGATTGCGATTCACCAGGAACCAAAAATGAGGGTTTGTACTATTGAACTTGATTCTACAAGTGATGAAAAGAATTATACAATTGATACGATTCATGCATTAAAAGAAATGTATCCTAATGATAATTTATATTATTTAATGGGTATGGATCAGGCTATGGCGTTTGAAAAATGGAAAGAAGCTAAAGAAATATCAGAATTAGTCCAGCTAGTCGCCTTTAATAGAGGTGGTTATCCTACAGCTCATCCTAATTTAGAGACATATCACTTTGTTAAGATGGATAATGTAGAAATCACAGCATCTAGCACAGAAATTAAAGAAGGGGCATTAGATATGCTTGATAAAGATGTGCTTAGATATATTTCTCAAAATGGCTTATATCTTGATACAATGATTAGAAATAGAATGAAGGAAAAACGCTATAAGCATACTCTAAGTGTCGCTTCTCTCACAAGAGATTTCTGTAAAAGCAATGGCATTGATCCTCTCAAAGGCTATATTGCCGGTATGATGCATGATGTTGCAAAAGAAATGCCTCATGATCAGGCTAAAAAATTAATGAAGAAGCATTATGCTTCTCATTTAGATCAGCCTGAACCTATCTGGCATCAATGGCTCTCACGTTATGTATGTGAGAATGAATTTCTTATCAGTGATGAAGAAATCTTAAAAGCCATTGAAGATCATACAACAGCTTCTACATCTATGAGCCTTCTTGGAATGTGTTTATATTGTGCTGATAAGTTAGACCCTTTAAGAGGTTATGATTCATCAGAACAGATTACTCTATGTAAACATGATATTGAAGCAGGATTTAGAAACTGTCTGACTGATTTTTATGAATTTTCCACAAAGAAGCATCGTCCAATCGACCCATGTTTCTTTGAAGTTTATGATAAATATGTAAAAGGAGTTAATAATGACTAAAGTAGAATGTATTGTGAAAGCAATGGACGATAAATTAGCCCAGGATATTGTGGCAATCAATATGGAGAACGCCTCTCCTTTATATGACACATTTATTTTATGTACTGCATCTAATAAACGTTTATTAAATGCGATTCAGGATAATGTAGTTGACCAGTGCGAAAAGAACGGTTTTGAAATCAAGAGCATAGAAGGCCGTGGTAATGCGGAATGGATTCTTATTGATGCAGGTGATGTAATCTGTCATATCTTCTCTGAAGAAGCACGTAAAGAATATAACTTAGAGAAGTTATGGAGTGATATGCCTACTATTGATATCAAGGAGTATCTTGCATAATGGCTGCCTATAAAGAGTTTTCTTATTATTATGATTCTTTAATGGACCCAGACTTCTATTCTGAATATTTAAAATTCATTCATGAACATGCTAATCTTAAAACAATATTAGAACTAGGATGTGGAACTGGATTAACTGCTATTGAACTTGCGAAAGAAGGTCATCAGGTTCTAGCCACTGATTTATCTGAAGATATGGTAAACATCACTGCCTTAAAAGCTAAGGATGAAGGTGTTGAACTTCTAACTGAAATGATTGATATGTGTGATTTTGCCTTATCTCAGCCTGTAGACACTATTCTTTGTTTAACAGATGCAATTAACTATGTTTTAAGCAAGAAGAAAGTACAAGATGTCTTTAATAATGTTTATGAAGGTTTAAAATATAATGGAACATTTATTTTTGATGTGAACAGTCTATATAAATGTAATGTGATCTTAGATGATTATCATGAAAAGAATGAAGATGAAGATTTCTTCTTCTCATGGGATGTAGAAAGTGATCACAAAGGTGTTATTACCCATCATATTATTATTGACGAAGATGGTCATCATGTTGATGAAACACATCGTCAAAAAACACTTCCTGTAGATGAGTATGTCAAAATGCTTAAAAAAGCAGGATTTAAGTCAATCGCGTATTATAGTGATTTTGGTGAATACAAGGAAGAGTGTGAACGTATTATATTTGTAGTAAAGAAAGTGAGGGATTAACATGTTAGGTATTATTGGTGCAATGGAAGAAGAAGTCAATGAAATACTTGCTTTAATGAATGTTGAAAAAGAATACCAGGAATGTAATTATCATTTTTATGAAGGTTTATTAGGAAAAAAAGAAGTTGTAGTTGTCCAGGGTGGTATTGGTAAAGTCAATGCAGCTATTTCAGCTACTCTTTTATTAAAGAACTTTGATATTGATCATGTCATCAATGTTGGTTCCGCAGGTGGACTTGATTTAAAAGAAAACGTCGGAGATGTTATCATCAGTGAAAAGGTAGCGCATCATGATGTCGATGTCACTGCTTTTGGACGTCCATATGGACAAGTACCTGATATGCCTCTTTACTATGAAGCTGATGTGACACTCGTTTCTTATGCAAAAGAAATCTTTGAACATAATGGCTTAACAGTATATAGTGGTCTTATTGTCTCTGGTGATCAATTTGTTGCAAGAAAAGATCAGGTTGATGCAATCAAAGAATACTTCCCTGATGCATTATGTTCTGAAATGGAAGCTGCAACAGTAGCTCAGGTATGTACAGTCTTTAATAAACCATTTATTATTGTACGTGGATTAAGTGATATTTTTGATAAAGGCAGCAGTTCTATCCAGTTTGATCAATATCTTAAGGAAGCTGCAAAGTCATCAGCACGTATGTGCTATGATTTAGCTCAAAAACTTGTATAAATGAATAGAATTGAATTATTGGCCCCTGCAGGTGATTTTGAGTCTCTGCAGGGCGCTATTGCGAATGGCGCTAATGCGATTTATCTTGGAACAACTGCCTTTTCAGCACGAGCCTTCGCTAAGAACTTTAATCTAGAAGAACTAGACCAGGCTATACAGTATGCACATCTAAGAAATGTAAGAATATTTGTAACTGTTAATACACTATATCAAGATGATGAAATGAAAGATGTTCTTTCATTAATTGATAGTTTATATGAGTTACAAATAGATGCACTTCTTATTCAAGATATTGGCTTATTAAAGCTCGTTCATGAAAGATATCCTGATATGGAACTTCATACTTCTACTCAGATGAGTGTGATGTCATTAGAGGCATTACGTTATTTTGAAGATCTAGGTGTTAAAAGAGTCGTTCTTGCTAGAGAAAATACCATTGATGAAATTAAATATATCTGCTCTCATACAGATTTAGAAATAGAAGTATTTGCACATGGTGCATTATGTGTGGCTTATTCTGGACAGTGTTTGATGTCTAGTATGATAGGTAGAAGAAGTGGTAATAGAGGCGCCTGTGCACAGCCATGCCGTTTACCTTATAGTTTAGAAGAAGATGGCAAAGTGAATGATACAAGCTATCTCATGTCTACAATGGATTTATGTACATCTGATCATATTAATGAATATATTGAAGCAGGCGTTGCTTCTTTAAAGATAGAAGGGCGTATGAAGCGTCCTGAATATGTGGCTGCAGTCACTCAGGTTTATTCTAAAGCTATTAAACATTATTATGAGAATACACCTAACTATACAAAAGAGAACTTCAATGATATGAAACAGATGTTTAATCGCCATTATACATCTGGTTATCCATTTCATGCTGATAAAATTGTAGATGAGACATTTTCAGGTAACCAAGGCGTTTTCTTAGGTTATGTTAAAGGATATGACTACCGTAGTAAACGTGTCTCTATAGCCCTAAAAAATGATTTAACGCAGGGTGATTCTATTGTCTTTACAGAAATAGATAAAGGAAGACCTGTCAATAAGATTTATTATCAAAATAAGCTCATCAATAAAGCAGAAGCAGGCATGAATGTTCAGATTGAGTTTGATGATGTAGTGAAGGGTGGAACTGTTAATAAGACAATCAGTGTAGATACAATTAACCGTATGCAGAAAACATATCAGGAAGAAAAGAAATATCGAAAGATTGATATGTCCTTTAAAGCATCTCTTAATAAGCCTTGTACACTTGTTGTAAAATGTGATGATGAAGAAGTATCTGTAGTAAGTGAACAGATCATTGAAGAAGCATCAAAGCGTGCTGCCACTAAAGAGAATATCATTGATCATCTCAATAAGCTTGGTCATACTGTGTATGAAGCAAATAAGATTGATGTAGAGTTATATGGTGAATTATTTATACCTATCACAATCATCAATAATATGCGTCGTGAGGCGCTTTCTAAACTAGATGCATTATTTACCTTTAAGAAGCACCACAACGCTCCTATTAAAGAAATACAGCCTCTTAAAGTCATTCCACAAAGTGTATCTGAGTATCATGTAGTAGTTTCTAATATAAAACAGTTAGAAATTGCCTTAAGAGATTATGATCATGTATATTACTACTATAATGCAGATCTAAAAGAAGCATTAGAATGCTTCAAAAAATATGATAAAGTACCTAATCTTTATCTACCTCGTATTATGCATGATAAAGATATACAAGAAGTCATTCACAATCCTTTATTGAAAGAATTCAATACATTAATTGTCAATGACTTTGGAAGCTATAGATTATTAAAAGAGCATCCTCTTATTATTGGTCAGGGATTTAATATTTATAACCATTATGATGCTTATGCATTTAAAGAACCAGTCATTGCATCATTTGAATGTACAAGAAAACAGATTAAACAGATGAAGGATTATAATGCTGATCTTATTTTACCTATCTATGGTAAAACAGAGAATATGATCAGTGAACATTGTGTCATTTCACAATCTTATTTCCATAAGAAAGTACCACATTGTGGTATGTGCAAGAAACATTCTTATAAGATTGTAGATAGAAAAGGTGTTCCTTTTGATATCTTTACTGATGATCAATGTCGTAATCATATACTACATAATGAACCAATCTATGTAGAAAACCATCAATCTCTAAATATTTCATATTTTATTATGTTGACTACAGAAGATGAAAATGCGACTGTAACCGTTTTAGAAGACATAAAAAAACGTACTTCTAAAGGGAAAAAAAGTGATTTAAAGAAGCCTTATGTAGTAGGATATTTCAAATAACATTTTAGATAAAATCTATATTTTTCATAATTCCTAAATTGCCACCTTTATTTTTTTGTGTTATAATAAACCCCAGATAGAAATGGGGAGGTAAACTTATGGCATTAGATATGGATCTCGCTAAACGTCTAAAAACTTATAGAACTTTTAAGAACTTAACACAAAAAGAAGTTGCTGCACATCTTAATGTACCTCATTCTGCAATTTCAGATATTGAAAATGGTAAAAGAGATGTAACAGTAGGGGAATTAAAAGTTCTTTCACGCTTATATGGACGTAGTGTTGAAGAAATCATGAGTGGCAAGAAATATGACTACTATAATATTGCGAATATTGCTAGATTATTATCTGAATTACCAGATGAAGATCTAAAGGAAGTCATGTTCATCATTGAATATAAGAGAAAAAGATTAGAAGAAAAATAGTATTTTTTAAAGGGAGATAGTTCGCTATCTCCCTTATTTCATATTCTTTACAATCTTTTTGAAGTCATCAAGTATTACCATACCTTCTTCAAGAACTTCCTGGTTACAGATATGATGATCTAGACTATCATAATAGATGACATTAAATGGTTCTGTCTCCACAATAGCATATGTTCCATAACCATAGTTTCCTCGATTGATCATAGCACTACCAGGATTCACAAAAGTGATTCCTTCATGAATCTGAATCGTAGGCACATGTGTATGTCCATGAAAACATATCGTGCAATGATTTTCTTTACATGCTTGTATAAGTTCATCATAGCCTGTATAGACATGATAATCATTACCATGGGTCACAAATATATCTTTGTAAACTACATAGTGAGGAAAGACTTCTTCGTCATGATTTCCATGTACAACTATATCATAATCTTTAAGTAATGGATCATCTGGAAGGAGAGAGGAATCTCCACAATGTACCAATAAATCCACCTTGTTTTTCCATTTATTTGTGATATTTTCTAATATATCGTTATACATATGCGAATCGCTTACGACTAATATCTTCATTTTAACCACCTCTAAAATATTATAAATTAAATTTATAGCCTTTTGAATATCATTTTTTGTATTATGCTAAAAAAAACTTTTGGGTAAGTGTTTACATCATGGCTAAAAATTAGTATAATTAATATAGAAATTAGAAAAGGAGTAATGACAATGAAAACAATTTTATTAGTATGTTCTGCAGGTATGTCTACTAGCTTATTAGTAACTAAAATGGAAGCCGCAGCTAAGGAACAGGGAGTTGAAGCAAAAATCTTCGCTTTACCATTCTCTGATGCACCTAGAGTGCTAGAAGAAGTTGACTGTATCTTACTTGGCCCACAGGTTAGATTCCAGAAAGCTGCAATCGAAAAATTAGCTGCTTCAAGAAAAGCTGGTGCTATCCCTGTTGACGTTATCGATATGAGAGATTACGGAACTATGAACGGTAAGGCTGTTCTTGCTACTGCTCTTAAATTATTAGGTGAATAACATAAACATAAGAGAGAAGGAATCATTCCTTCTCTTTTTTTGATATTACAATCAATTAAAATTACTTTTAAAGGCTATTATTTAGTCTAAGCATATTTTTACACTTTTTATTTATCTTTTTACTTAGTTTTGCTATAATGTTTAAAAATTTATGAAAACGGAGGATTCGACTGTGAAAAAAGGTATTATTACTGTAGTTGGAAAGGACCAGGTAGGTATTATCGCAAAGGTATGTACTTATCTTGCTGAGAATGATGTAAATATTTTAGATATCTCTCAGACTATTGTACAAGGTTATTTCAATATGATGATGATTGTCAATCATGATGCTTCTAGCAAAGCATTTAATGACTTAGCAGATGAACTTGCTGCTTTAGGTAAAGAAATTGGTGTTGATATTAAAATTCAGCATGAAGAAATCTTTAATATGATGCATAGATTATAAGGAGATGTATAGATGATTAATCAGTTTGAAGTTATTGAAACAAATAAAATGATTGAGCAGGAAAATCTAGATGTAAGAACTATTACAATCGGTATTAGCTTATTTGAATGTATTGATTCTTCTTTAGATGTTCTTTGTGATAATATTTACAACAAAATCATGTCTACTGCAAGAAATCTTGTACCTGTAGGACAGTCTATTGAAAAAAAATATGGTATTCCTATTGTGAATAAGCGTATCTCAGTTACGCCTATTGCAACAATCGGATCTTCAGCCTGCAAGAAGCCAGAAGACTATGTACAGATTGCAAAAACACTAGATAAGTGTGCAAAGGAATTAGGTATTAACTTTATTGGTGGTTATACTGCCATTGTTTCTAAAGGTATGACTAAAGCAGAACGTATGCTTATTGAGTCTATTCCACAGGCTATGAAGGAAACTGAATTTGTATGTTCAAGTGTTAATGTTGGTTCTACTAAGACTGGTATTAATATGGATGCTGTCGCATTACTTGGACAGATTGTGAAAAAGACTGCATATGCTACTAAGGATATTGAGTCTATTGGCTGTGCAAAGCTTGTTATCTTCTGTAATGCCCCAGATGATAACCCATTTATGGCTGGTGCATTCCATGGTATGAGTGAATCAGACGCCATTATTAATGTTGGTGTCAGTGGTCCTGGTGTTATGCATAAAGCAATTAAGAACGCAAAAGGTAAAGACTTTGGTGAATTATGCGAAATCATCAAGAAAACTGCATTTAAGATCACTCGTGTAGGTCAGTTAGTTGCTTTAGAAGCATCTGAAGCATTAGGTATTCCTTTTGGTATTATTGACTTATCTTTAGCACCTACACCAGCTATTGGTGATTCTATTGCCGATTGTTTACAGAGCATGGGTCTTGAAAGAGTAGGGGCTCCAGGTACTACTGCAGCACTTGCTATCTTAAATGACCAGGTGAAAAAGGGTGGCGTTATGGCTTCATCTTATGTAGGTGGTTTGTCAGGTGCCTTTATTCCAGTCAGTGAAGACCAGGGTATGATTGATGCAGTCAATGCAGGATCTTTAACTTTAGAAAAGCTAGAAGCAATGACTTGTGTTTGTTCAGTAGGTCTAGATATGATTGCAATTCCAGGTGATACAAAAGCCGAAACAATCTCTGGTATTATCGCAGATGAAATGGCTATTGGTATGATCAACCAGAAAACAACTGCAGTAAGACTTATTCCAGTTATTGGTAAGGATGTAGGAGATACAGTTGAATTTGGTGGTTTATTAGGTTATGCCCCAATCATGCCAGTGAATTCATTCTCTTGTGATGAATTTGTGAACCGTGGTGGACGTATTCCAGCTCCTATTCATAGCTTCAAAAACTAATGAAAGAAGGGGTTATTTATGTATTTAAATGATTTAACAGTATATTATCAGTTAACAGATGATGAAGATGTTCTTTTCCTATTAAAGAATGTTGACCAATTAGACAATAAAGCAATTCAGCATGATTTTATTGCGAAATTCTTACAGGTTGCTGAAAAATATGATCTTCATGATCACTTGATGCAAAGCTTACTTACTCATTTGCTTGCAATGCATGAAAATGCCTTCTCGCTTTCACTAGAACGTGTTGTAGATGTTGATGATACATTAAAAGCACTTGTATTAAGAGATCTCACTTACTTCTATGATTTATTTCACTCTTCATTTGATGATCTAGAAGGACTAAATAGAGAGATTTTCTTCCATTTTTCACATTCTAAGCCAATTATTAACAAAGAGATTTATGAAGTCTTCAGTGAACTACAAAGTAATCTTGCACAAAGCACATCTGTTGAAGATTTCTATAACATCCTCTATAATCATTATCACAAGTATGGTGTTGGTAAATACGGTTTAAATAAGGCTTTTAGATATGTAGATGGCAATATCGTTTCTATCAATCATATAGAAGATAATACACTTGAACAGCTCATAGGCTATGAACGTCAAAAGGATCGTCTAATTGCGAATACAGAAGCATTTATTAATGGCAAGAAAGCAAATAATGTCTTATTGTATGGCGATAATGGAACTGGTAAATCATCAAGTATCAAAGCTATATTAAATCGTTATTACAAGGACGGTTTAAGAATGGTTGAAGTGTATAAGCATCAATTTATCCATCTTCCAGAAATTATTGGAGAATTACAGAACCGTAATTATAAGTTCATTATCTTCATGGATGATTTATCTTTTGAAGAATATGAAACCGAATATAAATATCTCAAAGCAGTCATTGAAGGCGGACTAGAAAAGAAACCTGATAATGTCCTTATTTATGCCACAAGTAACCGTAGACATTTAATTAAGGAAACTTGGGGCGAAAGAGATGACAATGAAGTAAATGTCAATGATGCTAAACAGGAAAAGCTATCACTTGTTGCCCGTTTTGGTGTCCAGATTCTTTATGTTCATCCAGATAAGCAGCACTATCTTGATATAGTAGATGGACTTGCAGATCAGTATCATTTAGATATTGATCGTAATGAACTCCATCGTTTAGCTATGGAATGGGAATTAAGAAACGGAGGCTATTCTGGGCGTGTAGCTAAACAATTTATACATATGATGCTTGGAAAATAAAATGAAACCCTTAAAATTATCTGATTTAAATACTGTTTTACCTTATTTAGATAAAGCCAATTATGAAGGCTATAACTCAAATTTCGTGACTATGATGATGTGGAATCATGAATATCATATTGAATATGAGATTCATGATCACTTCTGCATCATGTTACATAACTGTAAAGGACATCGCTTTTTTGCGATGCCCTTTGCGTCTTGCGAATACTACAAAGAAGCTGTTGAATACATGATGAATTATGCAAAGGAAAATAAGTTTCCTTTTATGATTGATTGTGCTATTCCATCTTTTGTAGAAAAAATAAAGAAGGTATGTCCTGGACAGTTTGTTTATGAGCATACAAGAGATTTAGATGATTATGTATATGATAAAGAAAAATTAATTACATTATCAGGTAAGAAGATGCAGAAGATGAGAAACAATTATCATAACTTCATTTCACAATATCCTAATTATGAATATCGTACATTGAATGCGGATGATGATATGCCTATGATTTTCAATAATCTATTAAAATGGGAAAGCGAAGAGCATGAACAGAGTGAATCCTTAACTTCTGAAGCATATGGAATTATGTATCTTCTTTCTACCCAGGATCAATTACCTATTAAGATAGGTGGCATCTTTATTAATAATGAATTAAAGGCTTTTATGATTGGTTCTCCATTAAAGCATGAAACAATCCAGATTCATATTGAAAAAGCTGATAAAACTATTAGAGGTCTTTATGTGACTTTAAGAAAAGAATTCTTAGAACATGAATGTGCGAATTTTAAATATGTAAATAGAGAAGAAGATATGGGAATAGAAAATCTTCGTATCTCTAAAGAACGTATGCATCCTTGTCATATGGTTGAAAAGACACGTATCTTTATTAATGATGCCATCGTTACACAGGCAACAGATGAAGATACTGAAACAATCAAAGAAATCTGGATGGACCGTTTTGAGGATGAGGATGAAGTCTCTACTGAATTCTATTTCAAATATAGATATAAGAAAGAGAATACATATGTTGTACGTTTTAAAGACAAAATTATTTCTGCTTTACAGATTGTACCTTTTAAAGTAAAAGATTACGAAGATAGTTATTTTATTCTAGGAGTTTCTACAAGGAGAGAGTATGAAGGACAGGGATTCATGAAATTATTAATGAATCATGTTTTAGATATTTATAAAGATAAACGCATTTATTTACAGGCTTATCATCCTGAAATTTATATGCCTTTTGGCTTTAAAGAATCTCATAGACATATTCTTTATAAGCTTGATAAAGCTAAGTATTGCCTTCCTAGTAATATTTGCCTGTCCCAGGATATAAGTCATCTCTATGATGATTACATGCGTTATACCGCAAATTTCAACCATTATTTAATGCGTGATGAAGATTATTTTAATAATTATCTAAGAATTAGATGTGTTGCATTTAACGATTCTGTTCTAACATTTAAAAATGAGTATGGACAACAAGGATATATGATTTATAATGATAGGGGGAAGTTTGTCTATATTTCAGAATTTATATACAATAAAGAATATTTAGATGACATCCTCAAAACGATTTCTGTTTATTTCTATAAAGACATTCGCATCGAAACAGATTGCATGGCGTCTATTCATGGTGAAAAAACAGATATGATCACAATGATGTGTAATCAGGAGGATAATACACCTCTTGAGAAGCGCTATATCAATGAAATCTATTAAACAGGGAGGCTATTATGATCAAGAATCATGATGAATTACATGAAGAATGTGGAGTTCTTGCTATATGGGGAGATGACAATGCTGCTCAATTAACATATTATGGCTTACATTCTTTACAACATCGTGGACAGGAGGCTGCAGGTATTGTTGTCCGCAATAAAAGTAGAAAGCTTAACATCCATAAGGGAGAAGGCTTAGTCAGTGAAGTATTTAATAAAGAAAAAATTGAAAAATTATCAGGTAATGCAGCTATTGGACATGTCCGCTATTCAACTGCAGGTGGGGGAGGAATCATGAATGTTCAGCCATTCTTATTCCGTACTCTCGATGGTATGATGGGTATTGCCCATAATGGTAATATTGTAAATGCTAACTTATTAAAGAAGGAACTCGAAGAAAATGGATCTATCTTCAATTCGACAAGTGATACTGAGGTTCTTGGTCATTTAATTAAGAGAGAAACAGGACGATTTGTAGATCGTATCTGTAAATCATTAGAAAAGATTGATGGAGCATTCGCATTTGTAATTTTAGTAGAAGATGCTCTTTATGTTGCAAGAGATAGATATGGTTTAAGACCTTTATCTATGGGTAGACTTCCAAGTGGAGGTTATATGTTCTCATCTGAAACATGTGCTTTAGATATTGCTGGAGCAGAATATGTAAGAGATGTAGAACCAGGTGAAATCATCCGTGTAAAAGATGGTATTATTAAATCTAAGAAGTATACTGAAACTTTACCTATCTGCAATAAGCTATGTGCAATGGAATATATTTACTTCTCTAGACCTGATAGTAATTTAGATGGTATTAATGTTCATACAGCACGTAAGACTTGTGGTAAGACTTTATTTGAAGAAGCACCAGTAGAAGCAGATTTAGTTATTGGTGTACCTGATAGTTCTATTTCAGCTGCTATTGGTTATTCTGAAGCATCTGGTATTCCTTATGAAATGGGGCTTATCAAAAATAAGTATGTAGGTAGAACATTTATCCAGCCAACACAGGAAATGCGTGAACGTGGGGTAAGAATGAAACTTTCAGCTGTATCTTCTATTGTAAAAGGTAAGAGAGTTATCATGATTGATGACTCTATCGTAAGAGGTACAACTTCTAAACGTATTGTAAGATTATTAAAAGAAGCAGGAGCTACAGAAGTACATGTTAGAATTGCTTCTCCAGCCATTAAGTTCCCATGTTTCTATGGTGTAGATATTTCTACACTAGAAGAATTAATCTCACATCGTATGAATGTAGAAGAATTATGTCAATTCATTGAAGCTGATTCATTAGCATTTATTTCAATGGAAGGATTAAAGAAATCTGTTAAGCATGATATGGATGGAAACTGTGATTTATGTATCTCTTGCTTTAGTGGTAATTATGTCACTAAGTTATATGATTCTATCGATCGTGCTAATAAAGACGAAAAATAGTACTATAAAACTCCCTTCATTGGGAGTTTCTTTCTTATATATAATACTTCGCATAATATATATTATGTAATTTTTTGACTATATCTGTTACGTTTGAATTGTAAAATGAGTGTGCTATAATAATAGTAATAATTAGAGTATCAAAGGAGGATCTCCATTATGAAAAAGACTACTACAGTAAAGAAAGAAACTGTAACTAAGAAAACAACTGCTAAGACTACTTATAAACCTGTTAAGATGAATCTTCAGGTACAGTATAACTATCATGATGTATCTTTAGATGATATTGAAAAAATGGTTATTGATCATCTTGTAGAACTTGGTTATAAGAAGACTTCAATTCTTACTTTAGATATTTATTATAAAGCAGAAACAAGTGAAGTATTCTATATTGCGAAAACAAATAATAAACAAGTACTCAAAAACGATGAACCTTTATATATCTAGTTTATTCCTCCCCTTTTTAATAGAAGGGGATTTTTTATTAGTCCCCTCCTCCATTTATAAAAAAAGAGAACACCGTTTGAGTAACTAAATAGACTTGTGGTTTACTCAAGTTTTAAAAAAGTCAGGGGTATGAACTCCTGGCTTTGCTTTTATGCTGTCAACTTTTTAGGGGCAGTTTTCTGGTATCTGTTTTGTTTATTTCATAAATCATTTTTCATGTTCTTAAGGTCAAATAAATCTATAGAAAGAAAAAAGGATAAGCATCGAAAGTTTGGCGACCGAGATGCTTATCCTGTCCAATAAGAACACTATGATAATAATAAAACTTTCATCTAAAATCAAGCATATTACTGAAAATCAATATAAAAAGATTATTCAATCCCTGAACTTCGATGAACTATCATGCCCTAAATGTAATTCCAAAGGTCTTCGTGCACATGCATCTTATAGTCGCTATGTTGACATCTTTAAACGTAGTCATAAAGTCACAATACAAAGATTAAGATGTCCTGAATGCGGATCTACTCATGCAGTCCTCATTGAGGATATGATTCCTTATTCCATTGCTTCTTATGACTTGATTGTTGATATTTTAGCTGGCATAGACTTTCTTGAATCTTCTCATGCCGCTTATCTTAAAGATAAGTATCTGAATTATCCCTTTGATTATGATTCATTCTGTAAAGTGAATACCAGAAAAAATTACCTTAATTTTTTTATGCTTCTTCACATGACTTTTATATAGTACAGCTCTTAAGGAATGATGTTACCTATTTCTATGATCACTGCACTTATGACACTGCAAAGAAACAGCTTGAGAAGATCATAATTGATTTCAGAAGCAGCGCTGTTGCAGAAATGAGTCCGGTTGCGAATACTCTTACCAACTGGAAAAAAGAGATCATCAACAG